>JAUXOF010000052.1 GCA_030682405.1 Thermodesulfovibrionales bacterium | reverse complement strand
AATAATATATTCATTGTTAACCCTGTTTACGCTGTTTACCCTCGGCGCGGGCATCACAATGCTGTACATATACAGGACGACCTCGGACCTGCAGTCCGTGATAAACCTCCACAGGGTGGAGATAATAAGACAGGACCTTGTTATCAACGCCCAGACGGTTCAGACGCATCTTTATACCATAGGCACGGTCTTCGGACAGGAGCTTGACGTGATAGTGGACAATGTCATGGCCCTCGACGATTCCGTAGACAACTGCCTCGGCTGCCATCACACCGAGGAAATGACCGCAAGGCTCAACGAACTCAAAGCCGATGTAGAGCAGTTCAAGGGCGCCCTGAGTTCCTTCGTAACTACCTCCGCCAACAAGGAACGCGTAGAGAGGCTGAGACTGGTCTCAATCGCCATCGGCAGTTCGCTTCTGACGAATGTGCAGGAGATGGCCATAATCGCAAACCATAAGCTCAACAGTAAAACCATTGCGGCCATACGGGGGATAAACAATTCAAGGATAATCCTCATACTGACCCTTATACTTTCGTTCTTCATAGCCGTGGCGATAGCAATCGGCATGACAAGGCAGATAACGGAGCCGATATACGAGCTTGTCAACGCCACAAGGAAGATTAAGGCCGGCGAATTGGGTTACACGACGCCCTATAAAGGCAAGAGCGAATTCGGGGAGCTCGTCTTCTCCTTCAACGACATGAGCAGTTCGCTTAAGGAAAGCAACCGGACCATCCTGCACAACCTGCACAGCCTTTCCAACCTTTACAACACCACCCTTACCTTCCATGCCGTTACGAACGAAATCGACATATACAGGGAGATATCCCACGGTGCGGCCGGGCTTGTAGGGGCAGAGCAGTGCGGTATCATGATGCTCAAGGAGGATAATTTCGTCCATATGCCGCACGCCGTAGGGCTCGACGCCGATGCAATAGGGTCCCTCCGCATCCCGAAAGAGGGGTTGATGAAATTTTACGGCCCGACCAAGAAAAGGGCTTACATTATAAACACCGGAATCGGAGAATCCCCGGCCCCGGAGACGGACAAAAGGCTTGCCGTGCGAAATCTTATGTTCGTATGGGTAAGGCATAAGGGAGAGCCTATCGGAGCGATACGGCTTGCAAACAAGAAGTCCGGAGACTTCACCGAAGAGGATGTGCGGCTGCTTGCGATACTGGCAAATAATGTCTCCGTTGCCATAGAGAACATACGGCTTTACGACAACCTCCGCATGCAAATGAGTGAACTCAAGGACACTCAGGAACAGCTCGTTCAGGCGGCAAAGCTTGCGGCCATAGGGGAACTTGCATCCAATGTCGCCCATGAGATTAACAACCCCTTGACGAGCATCCTCGGCTACGCCGAACTCATAAAGGAAGAAGACGACATCGCAAACATAATGCGGGATGTGGATATTATCGAGAAAGAGTCCCTGAGGGCAAGGGAGATAGTGCGGCAGCTTCTTGAATTCTCACGAAAGAGACCCCTTTCCGTCAGGGAAATAGACATAACCGGCCTGTTAAAAGATGTAATTGAACTTGTCTCCTTGCAGCTAAAGGATACTGCCATAACCGTCTCCGAAAATTACGGGGGATTGCCCGTACTGACGGGCGATGCAAACCAGTTGAAGCAGGTCTTCCTGAACATCATCAACAACGCTATATATGCCATGCAGGACAAGGGAGTCCTCGGCGTGCGCACCTACGCAACGGGCGGCAGCATCTTTGTTGAGATATCCGACACCGGCAAGGGCATACCCAAAGAAATAATCTCAAAGATGTTCGAGCCGTTCTTCACCACAAAAAAGGAACATGGCACAGGGCTCGGCCTCTCGATAAGCTATAAAATCGTTCAAAGCCACAATGGGAAAATCGAGGTGGAGAGCGAGGAGAACCTCGGCAGCAAGTTCACAGTTGTCCTTCCAGCAGCAGGGGTAAACGAGCCCCTTAAAACGGCAGGCTCAGAGACATGACCTTCTGAAAGCCCTTCCTGTGTATCCGGCTGGGGCCGTGGAGCCGGAGCATCTTCATATGGCCCTCCGTGCAGTAGCCCTTGTGCCTGTCAAACCCGTATTCCGGATAGATTTCATGGTAATGGTACATGAGGCTGTCCCTCGCAACCTTTGCAACTATCGAAGCGGCCGCAATAAGCGCGCTCTTTGATTCGCCTTTTACGGGATTAAACTGTTTTAAGGGGATGGCTGGAACCTCAACCGCATCTATCAGAAGGAGGTCGGGTCTTAAGGAGAGGTTTCTAACGGCCGCCCCCATGGCAAGCCGCGTTGCATTCAGTATGTTCACCCTCTCTATCATGTCCACATCGCATATGCCTATTCCTATATCAATGGCAGAGGAGAGGATATGTAGGAACAGGGTTTTTCTTTCCGCCTCTGGAACGAGCTTCGAGTCCCTCAGCCCTTCAAGCCTCAAGCCTCCAGGCAGGATGACCGCACCGGCGACAACCGGGCCGGCTATTGGCCCCCTTCCGGCCTCGTCTATGCCCGCTATTACCCGGAAACCCCTTTCCCTTAGAGCATCGTCGTGCCGGTAAATGTCCATGGGCCGGCGTCTTTATGCCGGCGTGCGCCGTTCCTGCTCTTTTATCTTTGCGCCCTTGCCCTTTTTCGTCCTGATGTAGTAAAGCTTTGCCCTTTTGACGCTGCCCCTTCTTATAACATTAATCCTGTCTATTGACGGCGAATGCAGGGGGAATATCCTCTCAACGCCGATTCCGAAAGAGACCTTCCTTACCATAAAGGTCTCCCTTATGCCGCCTCCCTTTCTGGCTATAACAACCCCTTCAAACAGCTGAATCCTCTCCTTATCGCCTTCGACGACCTTTGTAAAAACCTTCACCGTATCGCCGATATTAAAGGGCGGCAGTTCTCTCTTATAACCTTCCTCTACCACTTTAATCATATCCATCTTCTTCCTCCTTTATCTCATTAATCAGCCTGTAATCCTCTTCCGTTAATGCAGCCTTCTCTATGAGGTCAGGCCTTCTTTTCAATGTCCTTCTTATGGCCTCCTTGCGCCTCCACCGGGCAATCTCCTTATGGTTGCCGGAAAGCAGCACCTCCGGCACCTTCCGTCCACCCCATTCGGGAGGCCTCGTATAATGGGGATAATCCAGTATGCCCCACATGAACGACTCGTCCTTTAGGGATTCTCCGTCCCCCAGCACGCCGGGAAAAAGCCGGGCAACGGCATCTATTATAACCAATGCGGGCAGCTCTCCGCCAGTAAGGACATAGTCCCCTATTGAGACCTCATCGTCAATGAGGCTGCTCACCCTGTCGTCTATCCCTTCGTACCGGCCTGAGACGAATAAGAGCCTCCGCGTCTCTTTTAAAAATGCATCGGCCATATCCTGATTAAAGAGCCTGCCCTGAGGGCTGAGCATGACTGTCAGCGTATCCACGCCGTCGGACTTCACATGGCCTATGGCGTCTGAGACAGGCTCGGGTTTTATCACCATCCCCGGGCCTCCGCCGTAAGGGGAATCGTCCACGGTCCTATGCCTGTCCTTTGCAAAATCCCTGAGGTTAACGACATCCACGCTAATCATCCCTTTCTGGACGGCCTTCCCCAGAATGCTTTCCTTCAGATACGCATTGAAGATTTCAGGGAAGAGCGTGATGACGGCAATGTTCATACCGGATATTCTCAGGGTTAATAAGGTTCATGGGGCAAGGGAAAACCCCTTTGCCCCGTTATCTTTCAAGGCCGTTCCTATTCGAGGATTTCAAGGACGCAGCGTTTGCCGAGCTTTGTGCCGGATGCGCTCAGGATGGTTCTCATGGCGCGGGCAGTCTTGCCCTGCTTGCCTATCACCTTCCCAAGGTCATTCGCAGACACCTTGAGTTCAAAAACAGTCGCCCTCTCTCCTTCCACTTCCATCACACTGACTTCCTCGGGTTTATCCACCAGGGCCTTAGCCATGGTCTCCACCAATGTTTTCATCTCAAACACCTCCGTAGGATTTAGGCAGCCTCGAGGCCGGCCTTCTGTAGAAGCCTTTTGACAACGACCGTGGGTTGCGCACCTTTTTCCAGCCAGTGTTTGGCTTTCTCAACATCGATATTTATAGCCGAAGGTTCTTTCGTCGGGTCATACGTCCCTATTATCTCTATAAAAGGGCCGTCCCTCCGCGCCCTCGAATCGGTCACTACTACCCTGTAGAAAGGCATCTTGTGGGCTCCCAGTCTTGTAAGCCTTATCTTTACCAACTAATCACCTCCTTGTCTAAAGATAAATTTTAATATTTTTTGACGATAAAGTAAAGGGTTTCCCCTCACTGTCAAGCCAAAATAGAAATGTTTATCCCGGCATATGCTTAACCACGAGGTCCCCGACCTCTGTCGTTGTATGCCCCATATTGCCTGCCTGAAGGCTTTTGATATGGCGGGCCGTGACCTCCATAACCGCCTTTTCCACCGCCTTGCCCGCGGCATCTTCACCGAGGAACTCAAGCATCATCCCGCCTGCGCATATGGCGGCAAGCGGATTTATGACGTTCTTTCCCGTGTACTTGGGGGCAGAGCCTCCTATGGGCTCGAACATAGAGACCCCCTCCGGGTTGATGTTGCCTCCGGCTGCAATTCCCATCCCGCCCTGAATCATAGCGCCGAGGTCGGTGATTATGTCGCCGAACATGTTGTCCGTCACGATGACGTCAAACCATTCCGGGTTTTTCACAAACCACATGGTTATGGCGTCCACATGGGCGTAGTCGGCAGCTATGTCCGGATATCCGACCTTGAGTTCGTTGAAAGTCCTCTCCCATAGGTCAAAGGCATAGGTAAGCACATTTGTCTTTCCGCAGAGGGTCAGTTTCTTCCGCCTGTTCCTTTTCCTCGTATATTCAAAAGCATACCTTATGCAGCGCTCTACCCCCTTCCTCGTGTTTATGGATTCCTGAACCGCCACTTCATCAGGCGTGCCTTTTTTGAGAAAGCCCCCGGCGCCTGCATAAAGCCCCTCTGTGTTTTCCCTTACCACAACAAAATCTATATGTTCAGGCCCCTTGTCCTTAAGCGGGCAGTCCACCCCGGGATAGAGCTTTACCGGCCTGAGGTTTATATACTGGTCGAGTTCAAACCTGAGCCTGAGCAGAATCCCCTTCTCAAGCACACCGGGCTTGACGCCCGGGTGTCCGATGGCCCCCAGATATATGGAATGAAAGCCTTTCAGGTCGGAGATTGCGCTGTCCGGAAGGACCTCGCCGGTTTTTAAATAACGCTCGCCGCCGAAATCAAAATAAGTGTAATTCAGCTTAAACCCGAACTTTCCTGCCGCGGCATCGAGGGCCTTAACCCCCTCTGCCACGACCTCAGGGCCTGTGCCGTCGCCCGGTATGACCGCAATGTCATAGGATTTCACTTTTCCAGCCTCTTTTTCGTCCACTCCGCAAGACCTCCCGAGTTTATCAGTTCCTGCATAAACGGAGGAATCGGCTCAGCCGGAAACTCCCCGCCCTTTGTGATGTTTTTTATTATGCCCCTGCCGGCGTCTATCTCTATCTCGTCTCCCTCGGCTATCCGGCCCGATATCCCCTTAGACTCAAATATCGGAAGCCCGATGTTGAAGGCGTTCCTGTAGAATATCCTCGCAAAGCTCTCGGCAACCACGGCGCTTATGCCTGCCGCCTTTATCGCAATGGGCGCATGCTCCCGCGACGAGCCGCAACCGAAGTTCTTTCCCGCGACTATGATGTCGCCTTTCCTAACCTTCTTGGCAAAATCCCTGTCCGCGTCTTCCATAACGTGGGCCGCAAGCTCCTCAGGGACGGAGGTGTTGAGATATCTTGCCGGGATTATGGCATCCGTATCCACGTTGTCCCCAAGCCTCCATACCCTTGCCTTCTTGATTATCATCCCGCCTCCCATCATTATTCCTTATTATCATTTCAAAAAACGGCTTTGTATTATATCATGAAGAAAAAAGCGCCTCAACAAATTCCTTTGGGTCAAAATCCCTGAGGTCCTCAATTCCCTCGCCGATTCCTATCAGCCTGACCGGTATCCCGAGTTCCTTTTTTATCGCAAACACTATTCCGCCTTTTGCCGTGCCGTCTAATTTCGCAAGGGCGATGCCTGTAATCCCTATTGCAGCGTCAAACATCATGGCCTGCCTCAGGGCGTTCTGCCCTGTTGTCGCATCAACAACAAGGAGCACCTCATGCGGCGCTCCGGGCATTGCCTTATTTATAACCCGCCTGACCTTCTTAAGCTCCTCCATCAAATGGCTCTTCGTATGGAGCCTTCCTGCGGTGTCTATAATGACCACATCCGCACCCCTGTGCACTGCGGCCTCCACGGCATCAAACGCCACTGCCGCCGGGTCAGAGCCGCTCTGGTGCTTTACGAACTGTGCGCCGGACCGATTGGCCCATATCTGAAGCTGCTCTATTGCAGCGGCCCTGAAGGTATCGGATGCAGCGATAACCACGGACATGCCCTCGGACGTGAACCTGCTTGCAAGCTTTCCTATGGTAGTGGTCTTTCCGACCCCGTTTACCCCTACTGCAAGGATTACAAAAGGCTTATTCCCGTATACGACAAGCCTCTCAGAAACCCCAAGAAGCGCGGTCATCTCGGCCTTCAAAAACTCCCTTGCCGAGCCTGTCTTCCGTATCTCAGCCTCCTTTTCCCGTAAATAGCCCAAAATCTCGCCGGTCGCCTTCACGCCGACATCAGAGCTTATGAGTATCTCCTCAAGCTCCTCAAGGGTCTCCTCATCTATCGTCCTCCCCTTAAAAACAGACTCCAACCTCTCGACAAAGCCCTTCCTTGTCTTCTGAAGTCCTTGCTTAAGCCTGTCAAAAACCCCCATCAGAACCCATCCTTTTTAAAGTAATGTCTTTTAATATACCATAGTTGCGCCTGCCTGCTCATGTATTTCACTCACTTTCGAGCAGGCCGCCGAATGCAGATGAGGCCATAAATCTGTGAACTGCCGGGCGTTCAGGCCATACCAAGCGTAACATTTCGGGTAATTTATTACCCAAAACCAACCCCATCCATGTGCCAAGCATCTGATTTATAGCCTTTTTAAATCTGGCATATTAAATGCAGTTTATTTAAATGCAGACTTATTTATTTGCACCAATTCCCATTGGGGATTAATTAACAGGAGGCATAGGAGGCTTAGAATGAGGTTTAGAATGTTCAGCAAGTTAAACAACAAAGGTGGTTTCACGCTTATCGAGCTTGTGATGATAATCATCATCTTGGGAATCCTTGCGGCAGTTGCGATTCCGAAATATATTGACCTTCGGGAGGATGCGGAAAATGCGGCAATCCGCGGTCTTTACGGGCACCTCACCTCGGCATACAGCATCACGATTGCCTCGGTTAAAAGAAATCCGTCTATTATTGATGTAAATACCAACATATCAGGCGACCCGGGTTCCCTTAAGATAAACCAGCTTAACAATTCGGTTTACGTCGTAGATGGCGAAAACATAATCGGCGGAGGAACAAAGACCGGTTATTTCACTGTCTCTACAGACGCCAGTGGCAAAATTATCACAGGCGTAGGCAAGCTTACTGTCAACTAAAAACAACTTAAAGCGGGGCATTCCCATGCCCCGCTTTAAGTTTCCGATTTTGAAACCATCCGAAAAAAACATACCTTTTATCATGTTTTTCATTATCTTTTTTATCTACCTGCTGTACCTATGCCCTTCCGTCTATAACGGAGACAGCCCGCTTTTTTACGCATCGGCCTTTGCCCTCGGCCCGGCGCATCCTCCGGGCTATCCGCTTTATGTCCTTTTGGGAAAGCTCATCACATTCATCCCCATGGGAAGCATCGCATATAAGATTAATCTCTTTTCAGCCCTGTGCGGTGCGGCGGCATCCCTCCTGGTTTTTAAATCCGTCCATATGCTTACAAAGGATACCGCAACGGCAATCTTCTCAGCGCTGCTTTCAGCCTTCCTGCCCCTTGCATGGACAGAGTCCGTTAAGGCGGAGGTATACACCCTGAACTCCGCCCTTACAATGCTGATATTTTATCTCTGCCTGCGGGGTTTACAGCCCCCTTCGTCCTCTGAGGCGGGGACTTTTAAAAGCCCCGGCATAAACACAGTCTTTCTATCCTCTCTATTTCTTGGCATAGGCATGGGAAACCACCACACAATAGGCTTCATGCTCTTTCCCTTGATTTTCGCCTGCATCGCAGGCCCGGGCGAGAAAAGAGGCAGAAACGTCTTGCTCTGTCTTTTTTTAATCTCCATCGGAATGAGCGTACATATTTTCAGCCATATCCGTTCATTAAAATATTTCCCCGAAGGACTGCTTTTCACTTACTCGGATTCAGGCTCATTGGAAAAATTATTTGTCACCTTTTTCAGAAAAGAGTACGGCTCAAGCCTGCCTTCAATAGCATCTCCAGCCGGAGAACCCATAAGATTCTATAGAGGGGCGCTCAACACGGCAAGGTATCTTATTTTCTCCAACATGGGTCTTTTCAGCCTCCTTCCGGCATTTTCCATACCCTATCTCTGGCGGAGAAAACCACTGCTTGCCTATTCGCTGATTTCCCTTCTGTCTTACGGGGCCGTTCTTTCGGCAATGGTATTTGCATTCGGAAGCCCGACGGACGAAAGCAATTACTTCAACAGCCCTTATATGCTACCGGTGCTTTATCTTGTTTCCGTCAATGCCGGATGGGGGCTATGGTACTTGATAAAGCCTTTAAAGGAACGCTTCGCATCAAGTGCAAAGCCGCTTGCCATCGGAATAGTCCTTCTGCCGTTTGTCTTCGCCCTGCCCCATAATCTAAAGGACAATGACCTTAGTAATTTTTATCTTGCCGAGGATTTCTCAAACAATCTGCTTGAAAGCCTCCCTGTAGTCAGCGTTGTCATCACAGGGCCGGATGCGGCGTACTTCCCTGTCTTTTATAAGAGCCTCATTGAAAGAAAGAGGGATGATGCGCCTGTTTTAATGGGCGATAAAGGCGGAATCATATCTCAGGTAAACCCGGTATGGAAGTACCGGATACTTTTTCCGGAACTGGCTCAGGGAAAACTCTTTACAGGCAAAGACGAAATATATGCGGAACAGGGAAGGCTTTTTGCCTTTGACTTTATCGGGCTTTCGGATAAGCTAAAGAAATATTTCACCCCGACGCCCTACATCCACGGCTACAGGCTTTTTCCCAAGGAATCCATGATGGATGAAAAACAGCATAAAAAAGATATTGAAACGGCATTCGGGATGTTCGTTTACGAGAGGGCATTGGATGAAAAGGCAGCCGACCCGTTTTCAATAGATTTAAAGATGTCTTATTTCATAACCATAACCCATTACGCATACCTCCAGAGGGAAGAAGGGAACACCGCGCTTTCCCAAAAACTCTATGAGGACGCCACAAAGTTAATCACTCCGTCAGGGCTTGCATATTACATGAACTACCTGAAACTTACAAAAAACAAAAAGGAGATTGAATCATTCATCGAAAGCATCGAACCCCATGCCCAAAAATACCCAGAAGTCAGGCTGCTTCAAAAACAACTGCAAAAAGAATTCCTTTGACCCGGCCTGAAGGGGATGAGGCCCCTGTGATTTTGAGCCGTGCCCCTTGAATTTTCCCTCTTTTAATGGTTAACCTCATTAGATGGCATTAAGGATAAAATTGTTTTTTCTTATTGCGCTTGTTTTGCTTCAGGCCTCGTGCGCGAAAAAAGAGGCTTTCATAAGGCCGGTTCTGCCTGCCGAGAAAAAGACAGCGGTTCTTGCCAAGGGGGCTCCGGTCACTGTGGAGACCCTGAGGGATTCCATCATCTTTAGGACCATCGGCTCTCTTAGGTCAGAGGTAAGCGTTCAGGTCTTCAGAAACGGCCAATTCCACAGTTCATACGAAGGCCTTTTATCCTATCAGTCGCCGGGTCAGGCAAACATCAGGCTTTTCGGCCCGATGGGCCTTACCGCAGCGGACATTGTGCTTTCAGACAATCTGATGCAGGTCTACATACCCCTAAAAAACCTGCTTTATGAGGGCAAAATTCCGGCATTTACGGAGCAGGCAGGCGTCATTTACAGTATGGAAAAAAACAAAGATGGCTATACCCTTTATGCGTTCAAGGGCCAGGTTACGGAGGAAGAAGGGGCCGCGCCTTTTATCGAGCTTACGGGCAAATATGAATTCGTTGCGGCAACGGATGCCTCAGGCGGAAAAATGCTTATTAATACAGGCATCTCCACCCATGGAAAAGGTAAGCGGTTTGCCGATATTGTTCTCAGCGATTGGGCGGTTGCAGGCCCAAAGGAGGCTGTGCCCCTGCCCCTTTCCGTAAACATCTCTTTTGGGGGATTCGGCTTGGACATGAAACTAATGGAGCCGGAGTTGAACACCGGGATTTCAGGGGATTATTTCAAACCAAAAGACCACGAAGAAAAAGATGTAAAACCCCTAAAAGACCTTTTTATGCGGGGAGGGGATTTATAAAGAAAAACGATATTATCGCAGGGGTTCGTAACCCCGTTAGGAGGTTTTTATGGTGAAGATAGCTGTTGCAGGAGCCGCAGGCAGGATGGGAAGCCGGATAACCGCGCTTTCAAGGGAGTACGAAGGTCTCAAGCTCTCAGGCGCCTTTGAGAAAAACGGGCATAAGGACATAGGCAAGGACGTGGGGCTTGTCGTTGGAATGGGACAGGCGGGGATAGAGCTTAAAGACGGCATAGAGGCGGCATCCGGCGACGCCTCGGTGATAATAGACTTCACCTCCGCAGCCTCAACGCTTCAGAACATTAAATTCGCCGCTGAAAAGGGAAAGGCAATGGTCATAGGCACAACCGGCCTTTCCAAGGAGGACATGGCGGAGATACAGTCGCTTTCCAAAAAAATCCCCTGCGTAGTCGCCTCAAACATGAGCCTCGGGGTAAACCTCCTTCTGAAGGTGCTTAAGGATGTGGCAAGGGTGCTCGGAGACGACTACGACGTTGAGATTGTGGAGGCGCACCACAGGCTCAAAAAAGACGCCCCTTCGGGAACTGCGCTTAAGATGGCGGAAGCCATTGCAGATGCCCTCGGTAGAAACCTCGATGAGACTGCGGTTTATGCCAGAAAGGGGATTATAGGCGAGAGGGCCAAAAAGGAGATAGGCATACAGACGGTCCGCGCAGGGGACATAGTGGGCGAGCACACAGTGCTTTTCGGCGGGCTCGGAGAGAGGATAGAGATAACCCACAGGGCATCAAGCAGGGATACCTTTGCGAGGGGCGCATTGAGGGCCGCCCTCTGGGTGGAAGGCAAGCCTGCGGGGTTTTATGACATGCAGGATGTGCTGGGGCTGAAGTAACCGCGCCCTAAGGTAAACGCCGGAAGGTCAGGCGGTGAAATGCCCTTTGACGAAATCCTCCTCATCCGCCATGCTCCGGAGGTTGCCCCTCAGCCTTTCATGGAGCAGCTCCTTGAGAATCCTTGAATACAGGGGCCCCGGCGCAATGCCCATCCCCTTTAAGTCGTTGCCTGTAAGTATTGGTTTTTGCTTTCTCAGCTCAAGCAGATACCTTGTTATCTCCTTCTTCCTGTCCGGCTCCTTTGCAAGGGCCATGGCAAAGAGGGCTGTCTCAAGGGGAAGCACGGAGAAGGCGTCGTATACGGCTGCCGGGTCATTAAGCGGCAGCAGCCTCACCGCGCCCTTTGCGCCTGAGACGCACTTTATGACCGTCTCTTTTAATTTCGGGGAGACCGCGAGCCTCTCAAGCACCGCCTCCTTGTCCTCGTCCTTGAGGGCCGAGACAAGGGCTGAGAGGTACAGAACGCCCCTGTCGGGTTTTTCCTCCATAAAAGAAAGGTTAAACCAAAGGAGGCTCTCATGAAGGGCGGTGAGGATCCCGCCGAGCTCGCCGGTCCATTTCAGGGCCGGATGAACGGCCTTAAGGAGGTCGTAACCGGCAAGCCTCTTTAATGTCTCCTCAGGCTCAGGCTCATTGAAAACGATAAGGAGTTCTTCATACAGCCTCGAACCGGAAAGCCTCTCCATGAGGTTCATCTTCACAGCCGTCTTTATGATGTTTTCAGTGTGCTTTGAGAGTTTAAAACCGAACCTCTCGGCAAAACGCACCGCCCTGAACGCCCTCGTGGGGTCCTCAACAAAACTAAGGTTATGGAGCACCCTTATGCTTTTGTCCCTGATGTCCCGCTGGCCTCCGAAGAAGTCCACAAGCCGGCCGAAATCGAGGGGGTTAAGCTTCACGGCAAGGGTGTTTATTGTAAAATCCCGCCTGTAGAGGTCTTTTTTAACGGACGACGTCTCGACTGTCGGAAGCGCAGCCGGGAATTCGTAATGCTCTGTCCTTGCGGTCGCCACATCGAACTTAAGGCCCCCTTTTATTATCTTTGCGGTGCCGAACTTCTCATGTGTCCTCACCTTCGCACCGAGCCTCCTTGCAAGCTCCTTCGCAAAGGCGATTCCGTCGCCCTCAACGACTATATCTATATCGAGGTTCTTTTCCCCGCGCAGGATGTCCCGGACCGAGCCGCCCACCATGTAGGCGTTCTGCCCGAGTTCAGCGGCGATTTCGCCGGAAAGCCTGAGGATTTCGTATATCTCCTCTGGAAACTTCTCCTTCAGGACGGATGCAAGGCTTTTCCCGGGATAGCCCCTTAGCTCTCCGGCAACCTCCTTGACCCTGCTCCTGCTTAAGGACTCCTCATACATGAGCCTCAGGAGGTCCGTCCTCGTTATGGCGCCGGCTATCGCGCCGTCCTCAATGACGGGCATGAACCTCTGGTTCTGCTCTATCATTGCGGCCTCCACATCGCGCACCGGCGTGTCCTTGCCCACGGTTGAGATGTCCGTGGTCGTAAAATCAATAACCCTGCTTGCCCTAAAACCGAGGAAGAGGGACTTCTCCACCACTTCCCTCGATATTATCCCAATGAATTTCCCGGAGCTTACGACTGGCAAAACATTGACGCCGTATTTCGTCATCATGGATTCGGCTTCCTTGACCGCGGCTTCCGAGTCTATGGTTACGACAGGCCTCGTCATCATGTCGCCTGCAACCTTCCTCGGTTTGACCGCCGAGTTGAGCAGCCCAAGCAGCTTTTCCTGAAGCACCTCAAGCGGGACTTCCTTGACGGTTGCGGATGCGGCCACTGAATGCCCGCCCCCGCCGAACTCCTCGAGCACTTCGGCTATGTCAAGCTCAGGCACACTGCTCCTTCCGACCATCAGCACCTTGCCCTCCATACTGAGCATGAGCACGAGGGCGTCCGTGTCCTCCATGTCCATAATCCTGTGTGCAAAGTGCGCGGCGTCCCCGTAGTACTCGTCCCTCGAGGCCTTTGCTATTTTTATCTTCACCCCGTGGATTATGACCTCTGTGGATGTCTGCATAAGCTCATTCAGCAGGTCAAGCTCCTCCCTGCTGAGTTCGGTCTTCATATAAGCGGCAACTATCTTCAGGCTCGCCCCGCACTTAAGGAGATAGGCAAGGGCCTGCACATCCCGTTCCGTGGTAGTCGGGAAGAGCAGGTTCCCTGTCTCCTCATATATGCCGAGGCTCATGATTGTGGCCTCCATCGGAGAAAGCCTGACCGCTTTTTCCTTGAGCATTTCCGTAAATATCGTCACAGTGGCGCCGACCTCCTCTATGACCTCCGCATGCCCTTTGATGTCGCCCTCAGTACGGGGGTGGTGGTCGTAAACATGTATCTTCATCCCCTTTTTGCCGATTAAATCCGCAAGCTGCCCTATCCTTTCCGGAGACTTGGTATCAACGAGTATCAGCCTTGTTATGCTCGAAAAGTCAATCTCCTTGAGCCGCTTTATATCGACCGGATGGAAGGCATCTATGAAGTCGCGCACTTTTTTTCCCTGCGAACCTGGGAATACAAGCTCCGCACGCGGGTAGAGCTTTTTTGCCGCCACCATCGAGGCAAAGGAGTCGAAATCCGCATTTATATGCGAGGCTATCACATCCATAGACTATTCTTAACAAATCGGGGCGGATTATGCAATTGGGGATTTTTCCGGTGGGCCGACTAAAGGCGGCCCGCTTTTTATGGTCGCAAGCTATAAGTAAGGTAATCCGAGGTAGTGGAGGCGGCGAGCGGACTCGAACCGCTGAATGAAGGTTTTGCAGACCTCTCCCTTGCCACTTGGGTACGCCGCCTGTTTATGGAGCGGGTGGCGGGACTCGAACCCGTGACCCCAACCTTGGCAAGGTTGTGCTCTACCAACTGAGCTACACCCGCATCTAAGAGAAAAAAAAGACCAACCCAAAAGGGGCTGTTCGCCTGTAAATCCATATTGCCTATTACCATCAAAAAGCCAAATAAGTTATAATATAAAACTAATATTAATTAATAAAGGCGGGTTTTGTCAACATGATACGTCCGGATATAGGGGAGTTTAAGAGCCTCGCATCAAAGGGAAATCTCATACCAATCTACAGGGAGATACTGGCGGATACGGACACCCCTGTGTCCGCTTTTTTGAAGTTAGGGGAGAGGCCCTCTTTCCTCCTTGAGAGCGTTCTCGGCGGAGAGAAATGGGCAAGGTACTCGTTTCTGGGCCTTAAGCCCTCAAAGATAATAAAAGGTTCGGGCAATACTGTTGAGATTATCGAAAACGGCAATGTCAGGGAAGTCTCTGCCCCGGACCCCATAGCTCTCCTTAAAGAAATCATGGCGGGCTTCAGGCCCGTCCCCATAGAAGGGCTTCCGAGGTTTTCAGGCGGGCTTGTGGGCTATCTAAGCTACGACATGGTGAGGTTCATAGAGGAACTGCCTGACATGGGGAGGCAGAGGGTGGATGCGCCTGATATGTTTTTCATGCTCACCGACACCATGCTCGTGTTTGACAGCCTGAGACAGACCATAAAGGTTCTGTCAAACGTCTGCCTTGACGGCAGGGACCCCGGGGAGGCATACAACGAGGCCGCAGGGAAGATAAACGCCATTATAGAGAGGCTGAAAAAACCTCTGCCTTCTTCCCCTATGGAAAGGCTGGACAATAGAGACGGGGACGGAACCCCGGAGTTTGACTCGTCGTTTAAGACAAAGGAGGCATTTGAACATGCGGTCGTGAGGGCCAAGGACTACATCATGGCAGGCGATGCGGTTCAGATTGTGCTTTCGCAGAGGTTCCAGAGGCCCTCCGAGGCCGGGGCATTCGGCATATACAGGGCATTGAGGGTGATAAACCCCTCGCCCTACATGTATTATCTCGATACAGGGGACATTGAGCTTGTGGGCTCCTCACCTGAGATACTCGTGAGGCTTGAAGGCGGGAGAATCACGCTCAGGCCCATAGCAGGCACAAGGAAAAGGGGCCTCGGCGACGAAGAGGATATGGCGCTTGAGAAGGAACTCAGGGCGGACGAGAAGGAGCGCGCAGAGCATATAATGCTCGTTGACCTCGGAAGGAACGACGTAGGCAGGGTGGCCCGGACAGGCTCGGTAAAGGTGACGGAGCTTATGAACGTAGAGAGGTACAGCCATGTGATGCACATGGTCTCAAACGTGGAGGGAGAGTTGACCGAGGGGCTTGATTCCTATGACGTCCTGAGGGCATGCTTTCCCGCGGGCACTGTTACCGGCGCTCCGAAGGTCAGGGCCATGGAGATAATAGAGGAACTGGAGCCTGTGCGCCGCGGGCCGTATGCAGGAACGGTGGGGTATCTGAGCTATTCCGGGAATATGGACACATGCATAACCATAAGGACTCTTCTCATAAAGGACGGTGTGGTGTACATCCAAGCCGGCGCAGGCATAGTGGCGGACTCCGTGCCTGAGATGGAGTATGCCGAGACCGTTAACAAGGCGATGGGCATGATGAGGGCCGTGGAGATGGCGGAGAGGAGCTTAAAGGGGTAAGGCTATGCTGTTGATGATAGACAACTACGATTCCTTCACGTATAACCTTGTTCAGTATCTGGGCGAGATGGGGGAAAATATCAGGGTGTTCAGAAACAACAAGATTACCGTTCAGGAGATAGAGAAACTGGCCCCTGAGAGGATTGTGATATCGCCCGGCCCCGGCACACCGGATGATGCCGGAGTCTCGGTAGAGGCGATAAGGCGCTTTGCAGGAAAGATACCGATATTAGGGGTCTGTCTCGGACATCAGGCGATAGGCGCGGCATTCGGCGGAAGGATAATAAGGGCTCCGAGGCTTATGCACGGAAAGACGTCAAAGATACACCACGACGGCATTACCGTGTTTAAGGGCATCCCCGACCCGTTTGATGCCACAAGATACCACTCGCTCGTGATAGAGAGAGAGACCCTTCCCGCCTGCCTTGAAATAAGCGCATGGACGGAGATGGGCGAGATAATGGGGGTAAGGCATAAGGAGTTTTTGATAGAGGGTGTGCAGTTTCATCCTGAATCCATACTTACCGTTCAGGGTAAGGACATCCTGAGGAACTTTCTTGAGGTGTCACGGACACCCGCGTAAGGTGTCACGGAAACGATGAGCGAACAGGAGGCCGCATGATAAAGGAAGCCATAAATATGCTCGTAGGGGGCATGGACCTCTCTGAGGCTGAGACAGCAGGGTGCATGACCGAGATAATGGAGGGCAGGGCCACGGACAGCCAGATAGGCTCTTTCCTTACAGCCCTCAGGATAAAGGGCGAGACCGTGGAGGAGATAACAGGCGCCGCAAGGATAATGAGGGAGAAGGCGGCATCGATTAAATCCCCTGAGGGGACGCTCGATACCTGCGGCACGGGCGGAGACATGGCCGGGACTTTCAACATATCCACTACCGTGGCGATTGTGGTTTCCGCCTGCGGGGTGCCTGTTGCAAAGCACGGCAACCGTTCAGTTTCAAGCCGCTCGGGGAGTGCGGATGTGCTTGAGGCCCTCGGCGTAAAGATAGACCTGCCGCCCCTAAAGGTTGAGGAGTGCCTGTTTAAAACAGGCTTCGGGTTTTTGTTTGCGCCGCTCTTTCATCCTGCGATGAAGTATGCTATCGGCCCCAGAAGGGAGATGGGCATCAGGACGATATTCAACATATTGGGCCCGATAACCAACCCTGCCGGCGCAAAGAGACAGATACTGGGAGTATTTTCGGACAGGCTGACAGAGCCTCTTTGCAGGGTGCTTGGGAACCTCGGGGCGCATGACGCAATGGTCGTGCACGGCGAGGACGGGCTTGACGAGATAACCGTCTCAAACGGCACAAAGGTCTCAAGGCTCATTGACGGCAGGGGCGGGAACTTCAAGGTTGAAAACTTCATAATGTCGCCTGAGGATTTCGGCATAAAAAGGTCGGATATAAAGGAACTGGCAGGCGGGGACAAGGCGGAAAACGCAAGGATAACGCTTGACATCCTCGGCGGGGCAAAAGGGCCTAAAAGGGATATCGTATTGATGAACGCTGCCGCAGCCCTCGTCGTTGCCGGGAAGGCCGGCGAATTAAGGCTGGCGGCCTTGATGGCAGAAGAGGCCATAGATTCCGGAGGCGCGCTTAAGAGGCTTAAGGAGATACAGGCGTTCACGCAGGGTGCGGTTTAGCCGCACCGGAGTGTCGGAACTGTTGACCCCTTTACACCTCGGATGTCCATATGATATGCTATGATTTTAAATCAACGAAAGGTGGTTAGGGAATGTCTCTTGAGAAGGAAGCTAAACAGGAAATAATCGGCCAGTACAAGGTCCATGGCACAGACACGGGTTCGCCTGAAGTCCAGATAGCCATTCTCAGTGCCCGGATAACTTACCTGACCGAGCACTTTAAGACCCATAATAAAGACCATCACTCGCGGCGCGGGCTTTTGAAGCTCGTAGGCCAGAGGAGAAAACTGCTTGACTATCTAAAAACCTCTGACAAGGAAAGATACGAAAAGCTCATCGAGCGCTTAGGGCTCAGAAAGTAGAAAATTAATGACCAGACTGGAACTTGCACTGAGGGACAATTCCCTCATTTTTGAAACAGGCGTTATGGCCAGGCAGTCCGACGGGGCCGTTGTCATGCGCTACGGCGACACCATAGTCATCGCCTCGGTAGTTGCGGACAAGAGGGTAAAAGAGGGGCTGGATTTTTTCCCCCTTACAATTGATTATCAGGAAAAGGCGTATGCGGCAGGGAAAATTCCCGGAGGGTTTTTCAAAAGGGAGGGCAGGCTCTCTGAAAAGGAAATCCTCACCTCAAGGCTCATAGACAGGCCCATCAGGCCGCTCTTCCCCGAAGGCTTCCGTTCTGAGACGCAGGGGATAGCAAACGTCCTTTCCTACGGGACCGAGAACATATCGGATGTGCTGGGGATTATAGGCATGTCCTCCGCGCTTATGATATCCGATATCCCGTTTAACGGCCCTGTCGGCGCCGCAAGGGTCGGCCTCATCGCCGGGGAGTTAATAATAAACCCCACTATAGAGGAGTCCGAAAAACTCGACATGAACCTCGTTGTCGCAGGCACCGAGGATGCCGTCCTCATGGTAGAGGGCGGAGCCCTTGAGGTTTCCGAGCAGATACTCCTTGAGGCCATAGATTTTGCGCACGCAGAGATAAAGCGCGTTTGCGCAGTCCAGAGGGAGTTAAGGGAGGCTGTGGGAAGGCCCAAGAGGCCACTTATCCCTGTTGCCAAGGACGAGGGACTAAAGAAGAATATAGAGGAATATGTCATAGAGCGCCTGAGGGATGCGGTTAAGATTCAGGGAAAGCTCAAGAGGCAGGAGATGCTGGATCTTATAATGAAGGATGCCATAGGGCACTTCAACTCCCCTGAGGCCGACAGGAGCAGGGAGATAGCAAAGGCGTTTGAGGAGCTGGAAAAGGAACTCGTAAGAAATTCGATAATAAAAGAGGGCGTCAGGGCCGACGGCAGGGGCCCCGCTGATATAAGGCAGATAACGTCCTCTGTCGGGATACTGCCGAGGGCGCACGGCTCGGCGCTGTTTGTCAGGGGGGAGACGCAGGCCCTTGTGGTCACAACCCTCGGCACATCGGTCGACGAGCAGAAGATAGACGCCCTTGAGGGCGAAAGCTACAAGTCGTTTATGCTCCATTATAATTTCCTCCCGTTCAGCGTGGGAGAGGTGAAGCCCCTCCGCGGGCCCGGAAGGCGCGAGATAGGACACGGCGCGCTTGCCGAAAGGGCGCTGCGGCCGGTAATCCCCGCAAAGGAGAACTTCCCGTACACAATCAGGATAGTCTCGGACATCTTCGAATCAAACGGCTCCTCCTCGATGGCCACGGTATGCGGCGCATCGCTTGCGCTTATGGATGCGGGCGCACCGATAACCGCGCCTGTTGCAGGCATAGCCATGGGCCTTGTCGTGGATGGAGAAAATACGGTCATCCTCACCGACATACTCGGGCTTGAAGACCATTTAGGGGATATGGACTACAAGGTGGCGGGTACCGAGAAGGGGATAACCGCATTTCAGATGGACGTAAAGACAGGGGGCATAAAGAGGGCGGTGATGGAGGAGGCCCTCGAGCTTGCAAGGAAGGGCAGGCTTTTCATACTCGATAAGATGAAGGAGGCGTTGGACGCACCGAGAGGCGTGCTCTCGATGCATGCGCCGCGCATCTATACGATGCAGATAAAGCAGGACAAGATACGGGACGTCATCGGCACCGGCGGCAAGGTCATCAGGAGCATAATAGAGCAGACCGGCACGAAGATAAACATAAACGACGACGGCATCATCACTATAGCCTCCGTGGACGGGGCCGCCGCCCAGAAGGCCATAGAGATTATAAAGGGCATTATCGAGGATGCGGAAGTGGGGAAGGTCTACCTCGGCAAGGTCAAGCGCATAATGGACTTCGGCGCATTCGTCGAGATACTGCCCGGCACCGAAGGGCTGCTACACATCTCCCAGATATCCCAACAGCGCATCGCAAAGGTGACTGACGAGATAAACGAGGGCGACGAGATACAGGTGAAGGTCATAGAGATAGACAGGGCAGGCAAGATACGGCTGAGCAGGAAAGATTTGTTGAAGTAAAAAGGCAGCCCCTGAAACGGCTTCAGCGCCGGATTTCTTTTGTCCCCGCTTCAGGGGCGCGCTTCAGGGGCGCGCTTCAGGGGCGCATTGTTTAATTTCTCGGTTTGATACCCGCTGGGAGGGTTCATGTATAAAAAGGCCTTTCTCGACAACGGCATACCCGTTGTTATGGAGAAACTGAAGGCCGTCCATTCCGTCTCGCTCGGCATATGGGTGAAGGTCGGCTCAAGAAACGAGCTTCCCGAAAAAAACGGCATATCCCATTTCATAGAGCACATGTTCTTTAAGGGCACGGCAAGACGCTCTGCAAAGGATCTTGCAATTTCCATAGACTCCATAGGCGGCGACCTCAATGCGTTTACTTCAAAAGAGGGCACGACATTTTACGTAAAGGTCCTCGACGAGTACCTCGACAAGGGGGTGGAACTCCTGTCGGACATCTTCCTCCATTCGACCTTTCCGGAAGACGAGATAGAGAAGGAAAAAGGCGTGATAAAAGAGGAGATAAAAATGGTCGAGGACACCCCGGACGACTATGCGCACGAACTGTTCAACAAGGCCGTCTGGGGGAGCAACGGGCTGGGGCAGCCCATCTTAGGAAAAAGGGAGACGATTAAGACATTCTCAAAGGAAGACCTCCTTAACTACATAAAAAAATATTACGGGACAAAGGACACGGTCATCTCGTGCGCGGGCAATTTCGAGCCCGAAGACCTTATGGCTCTCCTTAACCGCCACTTGGGCTCCCTCAGGAGGGGCTCGGAACCCAAGCGCGGAAATGCAGCCGAGTTCAGGCCGGCTGTGGACATCCGTGCCAAGCATTACTCCGAGGCCCATATCTGCATCGGGGTCAAGGGAATCCACCAGGCAAGCCCCATGAGGTATGCCCTTTCGGCCCTCGATACGATTCTGGGCGCGAGCGTCAGTTCAAGGCTCTTTCAGGAGATACGGGAAAAAAGGGGGCTTGCGTACTCCATCCACTCCTTTGCGGCATCCTATGCGGATACCGGTTTTTGGGCGGTCTATGCGGGCACAGGGAGGAAAAAGGTGGGCGAGGTGATAGAACTGATAGTAAAGGAACTGAGGGGGCTGCCGGATTCCATCACAGCCTCGGAGCTGGAGAGGGCGAAGATGCAGATTAAGGGAAGCCTCATCCTGAGCCTTGAGTCCGCATCCGGCAGGATGCAGAGCATAGCCCGGCAGGAAATATACTACGGCAGGTACCACTCGCCCGAGGAGATTATGAAGGAGATAGAGTCGCTTAGCCTTCCGAAGGTGAAGGAGTTTTCCGAACAGCTCTTAAAGAACTCGCCCATTGCCCTTACGGTCGTGGGCCCGGTGGACAAAGGCCGGGTGCTCGCTTCTCTGCCACCCCTTTAAGCCCTTGTCTATAATTGCCTGAGACGCTATAATAAAAATCCTTTAGATAGGACAACATGCTTCGGGCAAAGGAGGATTCATGGCAGAGGAACATTCATTTGACATAGCAAGCAGGGTGGACATGCAGGAGGTTTCAAACGCCGTGCAGCAGGCGATGAAGGAGATAGCCCAGAGATTTGACTTCAAAGGCTCTAAAAGCAGCATAGAACTCAATAAGGACAAGGCAGAGCTTATCCTCGTATCGGACGACGAGCACAAGCTAAAAAGCGTCATAGACATCCTCAAGTCAAAACTCATAAAGAGAAACGTCTCCCTCAAGGCATTGGACTACGGAAAGGTGGAGGAGGCGGCAGGAGGCACGGCAAGGCAGGTCATAAGTCTGCAGCAGGGCATAGCCGTCGAGAAGGCGAAGGAAATCGTAAAACTCATTAAAAACTCAAAGCTTAAGGTGCAGACGGAAATACAGGCAGAACAGGTGAGGGTCAGGGCAAAGAAAATAGACGACCTTCAGGAAGCGATAAAGATGCTCAAGGAAAAGGACTTCGGCATCCATATGGAATTCGTAAATTACAGATGACGCCCGGTATTCACGGAAACGGTTTAATGCTATAATCCCCTTATGCCCGGAAAGTCCCTCATACCTCTTTATGCGCTGCTGATGCTGATGGGCACTGCCCTTGCCGCCTCCCATTCCCAAAAGGGGCCTGTGCCCCCGGCCCAAAAGGTGGCTGTAACCCAATCTCCCGCAGGGGGCATCGCAGCGGGCCATGCCTCTGTCATGGCAATCACGGTAGAGGGCGTTATAAATCCCGCAGCCGCAGGGTTCATTAAAAAAGGCATAGACAAGGCAAACAGTCTTGGGCTTGAGGCCGTTGTCATAGAGCTTGATACGCCCGGCGGGCTTGACTCGTCCATGAGGAGCATCGTAAAAGACATCATCGGCAGCGGGGTGCCGGTTGCGGTCTTTGTCTCGCCGAGCGGCGCAAGGGCCGCCTCTGCCGGGACTTTCATACTGATGGCAGGCCACATAGCCGCAATGTCCCCGCAGACGAACATAGGCGCCGCCCACCCCGTAGGGGTCGGGGAAAAGATGGATAAGACCATGGCCGAGAAGGCCACGAACGACGCCGCAGCCTACATAAAATCCCTCGCTGAGAAGCGCGGGCGAAACGCAAAGTGGGCAGAGGACGCCGTAAGAAAAAGCGTCTCCGCAACCGAACAGGAGGCGCTGAAGCAGAACATCGTAGACCTCGTCTCAACCAGTACGGCCTCGCTCCTTGAAGACATAAACGGCAGGACTGTGGAAACGGCAACAGGCAGGCGCACGATGAAGACAAAAGGCGCCGAGGTCATGAGGGAAAAGGCGGGGCTTAGGCACAAAATCCTCGGCCTCATAGGCGACCCTAACGTCGCTTACATACTCATGCTGCTCGGTTTCTACGGCCTTTTCTTTGAGCTTACGAACCCGGGCGCGATATTCCCCGGGGTCTTCGGCGGCATATGCCTGATACTTGCGTTCTATGCGTTTCAAACGCTGCCCGTCAACTACGCCGGACTGCTCCTTATACTCCTTGCAATCATACTTTTCATACTTGAGGTGAAGATAGTCTCCTACGGGGTGCTGACAATCGGCGGCGTAATCGCAATGGTCATCGGCTCCATCATGCTGTTTGAGACAACGGCGCCGTTTTACAGGCTCTCCCTTTACACCATACTGCCTGCCGTCATACTGACCGCAGGCTTCTTTGTAGTAGTGGTCGGCCTTGCATTGAAGGCATTAAAAAGCAAACCCGTTACCGGCAGCGAAGGCCTCGTGGGAGAGACGGGAACGGCAAGAGCGGACATAACAAGGGACAGCGGCACTGTATCGTTGCACGGAGAGATATGGTCGGCATACTCGGACGAGCCAATCGCAAAGGGCGAAAGGATAATCGTAGAGTCTGTCTCCGGCCTGAGGGTAAAGGTCAAAAAAACAATTCTTTAAAGGAGGTTCAAGATGCCGGAAATCGGGTCGTCTTTGTTGGGCATACTTTTTGCGGTTTTTCTCGTGGTGTATTTCCTTACGTCCGCAATCAAGATACTCAAGGAGTACGAAAGGGGCGTTGTGTTCAGGCTGGGGAGGATTATCCCCCTTAAGGGCCCCGGGCTTGTGATTATCATACCGGGGATAGACAAGCTCGTCCGGGTAAGCCTGAGAACCGTGACCATGGACGTGCCGTCGCAGGATGTCATCACAAAGGACAACATCTCGGTCAAGGTCAATGCCGTCGTATATTTCAGGCCCATGGACCCGATTAAGGCCATAACCGAGGTGGAAGACTTCTACTATGCCACAAGCCAGATAGCGCAGACCACCCTAAGGAGCATCCTCGGCCAGAGCACGCTCGACGAACTGCTCACAAACAGGGAGGAACTGAATGCGGAACTCCAGAAGGTCATAGACTTCCAGACCGAGCCGTGGGGTGTGAAGGTAAGCGTCGTGGAGGTGAAAAACGTGGACCTTCCCCCAGAGATGCTCAGGGCGATAGCCAAACAGGCGGAGGCCGAAAGGGAAAAAAGGGCCAAGATAATCCATGCGGACGGAGAATATCAGGCCTCACAGAAACTTGTGGATGCAGCCACCATCATCGCATCGCAGCCGATGGCTCTTCAACTGAGGTTTCTGCAGACACTCACCGAGGTCGCTACCGAGAAGAACTCCACCATCATCTTCCCGGTTCCGATAGACCTGTTAAAACCGTTCCTTGAGAAGACGGAAAAGAAAGAATCTTAGATTGACCTGCCGGTGTGCACGGTCTTCTTAAAAGGAGGCCGTGCATCCACTACCACTTTAAGAGTACTGCCGCCCACGTGAGTCCGCCCCCGAATGCCTCAAGCAGGATATAGTCGCCTTCCCTGACCCTCCCGCTCCTTACGGCCTCATCAAGCGCTATAGGCACGGAGGCTGCCGAGGTGTTGCCGTATCTATCTATGTTGACAAGCACCTTTTCCATAGGAAGCCTAAGCCTCTCTGCGGCTGCCTGTATTATCCTCAGATTGGCCTGATGCGGTATGAGGAGAGCAAGCTCGGAGGGCTTGATTTTGTTCTTCTTAAGCGTATCCACCACAAGCCTCTCAAGTGTCCGTACGGCAATCTTGAACGTCTCGTTCCCCTTCATCTTTATGAAATGGCTGCCGTCCCTGACGCTGTCCTTTGAAGGCGGGATTCTTGAACCCCCGCCGGGGATGCAGAGGAGTCCTCCGAGGGTTCCGTCGGAGTGCATTTCAGTCGAGATTATGCCGCTTTCGCCTTCAGTCGCCTCCACGACCGCAGCGCCCGCTCCGTCTCCGAAGAGCACGCACGTCCCCCTGTCTTCCCAGTCGACGAACTTGGAGAGCACCTCGGAGCCGACCACGAGTATCCTCTTTTTAGAGCCCGCCTTTATAAAGCACTCTGCCACGGAAAGCCCGTAGAGGAACCCCGAACAGGCGGCATTTAAGTCAAAGGCCGCGGCGTTCTTTGCGCCGAGCAGGGCCTGAAGCGTGCATGCGGTGGAGGGAAACGGCATATCGCCCGTAACCGTGGCTGCGATTATGAGGTCTATGTGTTTGGGTTTAAGGCCTGCGGCTGATAGCGCCTTCTGCGAGGCCTCGCATGCAAGGTCGGATGCCGCCTCATTAGGCGCGGCTATCCTTCTTTCCTTTATTCCCGTCCTTTCGGTTATCCACTCGTCGGAGGTATCCACCAGAGTTTCAAGGTCACGGTTTGTCATAACCCGCTCCGGCAGATACGAGCCGGTGCCGGTTATCTTAGCCCGCAACAACTGTCTTCTCCCGAGGCTGCGCCTGTCCGATTTCCTCGGAGATGGCCTCGTAGACCCTCTTGGAAGAAAAGTCGGCAGCCATTCTTACGGCATTCTTAATGGCCTTTGTGGTCGAACGGCCATGGCATATGATGCATGTGCCGTTTATTCCCAACAGGGGCGCTCCCCCGTACTCGGCATAATCCGTCTTTTTCTTGAAGTTCTTCAAGGCGGATTTTATGAAAAAATAGCCTATCCTGCCTGTAGTCAGGCTCGTTATTTCCTTCCTGAGCATCTTTATGGTCGCCTCTGCAAGCCCCTCGCTCGACTTCAGCACCACGTTGCCTATGAAACCGTCGCAGACAACGACATCCGCATCCCCCTTGAATATGTCCCTGCCTTCCATATTGCCAAAAAAGTTTATGTCCGCCGCCTTCAGAAGCCTGAATGCCTCCTTTGTCAGCTCGTTGCCCTTTGTAGGCTCCTCGCCGATGCTGAGAAGGGCTATCTTCGGCTTGGGCCTGTCAAGTATGAGCCTGCAGTATGCGTCCGCCATAAGCGCAAACTGGAGAAGGTTTTGCGGTGTGCAGTCCACATTGGCGCCGACATCCAGAAGGACAAACTCTTTCTTGAGAGAGGGTATAAGGGCCGCTATGGCAGGCCTCTCAACCCCCTTGGCAGTGCCTATGAGAAGCAGGGCCAGGGCCATTGTGATTCCGGAATGCCCTGCGCTGACCACTGCATCCGCTTCAGCCGCCTTAACAAGCTCAAAGGCCCTTCTTATCGAGGAGTCCTTTTTCCTCCTGAGGGCCTGTGAAAGCTGTTCATCCATGGTTATGGATTCGGACGCATGGAGGACGGTTATCTTAGACTTGGGATATTTCCTGACGGAAAGTTCCTTCTGAAGAAGCTCCCCGTCTCCGACGAGGACAACCTCTATGTCCGGCCACTCGTTGACAGCCTCTGCTGCACCCTCGATATTTACGGCAGGGGCGTTGTCTCCGCCCATTGCATCGAGGGCTACCCTCATGTCCCTTTTTCTACTACCTGAAGAACCTTGCGGCCGTTATAAGAGCCGCAACCCGGGCACGCCCTGTGGGGGAGCCTCGGCTCCTTGCACTCGGGGCAGACGCCGAGGTTGGGGGTCTGTCCCTTCCAGTTGGCCCGCCTCTTGTCTCGCCTCGCCTTTGTATGTCTATGCGTAGGATTGGCCATTATCCTTTTCTCCTTTCAAAATATTCTTTTAGTTTCTCAAGCCTTTTGTCCTGCCCCTTGCCGCCGCATTTGCAGCCGCCCTCGTTAAGGTCCGCTCCGCAGCCGGGGCATATCCCCTTGCAGGAATCGCTGCACAGGGGCTTTATCGGGACGCTGAGGAGCATCTGCTCGTTAAACAGCTCGCCCATGTCCAGTTCGTTGCCAACGTAAAAACCGGTTTCCAGCTCACCGGCCATGAGCTCGTGCTTGTCCTCGTCCCGGAGTTCCGAAGCAGGACGGTACACGACCTCCACAGGGGCCTCAAGGAGACTGATAAAAGTCCTCAGGCACCTGCTGCAGACAAGCTCTGCATCAGCCGTAATAACCCCCCTGACGACAACCTCCGCGCCCGCCTTCTCTATCCTCAGGTTGCATCTTACGGGAGATGCCATCCTTAGCTCGCCTGACGCACCGAACTCTTCTAAAGCCTCTTCGGCTATATAATCGAGCCCCTCGTCGGGGATTTCCGTTATCGCTATTTTCATAACAGGCCGCTTTAAGCCGCTAATGCATTAGCTACCAGATATAAATTCTAACGGTTATGAGTTTTTATTGTCAAGACACGCCCTTGAAAAATATATGGCGATAGGCTAAAATGAACATATTTATTTCTGGGAGGAGATTAATGTCAGACCTCATTGAGATTAGATGGCACGGCAGGGGAGGACAGGGCACCGTAACTGCGGCAAAAGTGCTGGCGGATGCTTGCCTAAGCGGAGGGCGGTACGTTCAGGCGTTCCCTGAATACGGGCCTGAGAGGGCCGGAGCGCCCCTCAGGGCGTACAACAGGATAAGCTCAAACCGGCTCAGGATGCACTGCCCGGTGCTTGAGCCCCATGTCGTAGGCATTGTCGACGCAACGCTTATTGATGCAATCAATGTTGCCGAAGGGACCCCGGAAAACGCAATGTTCGTCGTAAATACCTCCAAAGGCCCGGCGGAAATCAGGACAAGGCTCAAGGCAGGGGAAAGGCAGAAGGTGTTCACGGTTGACGCCACAAAGATAGCCACGGACTGCATCGGCAGGGCGCTCCCGAACTTCCCGATGCTCGGCGCCGTCGTCAAGGTCACGGGGCTTGTGACCCTCGACCACCTTCTGGAGGACGTCAAGAAGAGCTTCGGCAAAAAGTTCTCGCAGAAGATAATAGACGGCAATCTTGAGGCCGTAAGAAGGGGCTACGAGGAGGTAACAGAGGGATGAAAAAATGGCATGAGCTTGTTCCCGGCGCCGTCATACTGGAGGGGGGAAGTGCCGTCCGGTTCAAGACCGGCTCATGGCGGGCGTTTAAGCCCCTATGGATAAAGGAAAACTGCATACAGTGCCTTTTCTGCTGGATGTACTGCCCTGACATGTCGGTGACGGTCCAAGACGGCAAGATGACCGGTTTTGATTACGATTACTGCAAGGGCTGCGGCATATGCGCACTTGAATGCCCCGGCAAAAAGGGCAATAAGGCGATAATTATGGAGGAGGAAGGCAAATAATGCAAAAGGTAGTCGCTGTCACAGGCAATGAAGCGGTTGCAAACGCACTCAGGCAGGCAAACCCCGATGTGTGCGCCGCCTACCCCATAACCCCCGCGACCGACATGATGCAGAGGTTCGCCTCCTTCGTCTCAAACGGCGAGGTGGATACAGAGCTAATCCTCGTTGAGAGTGAACACAGCTCGATGTCGGCCTGCATCGGCGCATCTGCGGCAGGCGGAAGGGTGATAACCGCCACGTCCTCTCAGGGACTGGCCCTCATGTGGGAGATGCTCCACATAGCCTCAGGAGACAACCTCCCCATAATCATGCCTGTCGTAAACAGGGCGCTTTCCGCGCCCCTCAACATACACGGAGACCATTCCGATGCAATGGGCGCAAGGGATACGGGCTGGATACAACTCTGGTCCGAAGACGCGCAGGAGGCTTACGACAACACGATTCAGGCGTTCAGGATAGGGGAACATCTGGCACTGAGGCTTCCGGTGATGATAAACCTCGACGGCTTTATCATCAGCCACTCCATAGAGCGTATGGAATATCTTGAGGACAAGGCGGTGGAAGACTTCATCGGGGAGTTTAAGGTCGTTAATGCCCTTCTTGATTTAGACAAACCCAAAAGCTACGGTCCGCTCATACTGCCGGACCTCTATATCGAATATAAGCGGCTTCAGCACGAGATTATGAGCAGGGTCAAGGGAGTCGTGCTTGATGTGGCGGAAGACTTTGAGAAACTGAGCGGCAGGAAATACGGCCTGTTCGAATCCTACAGGCTTGAGGACGCAGAGGTCGGCCTCGTTATAATGAGTTCGGCAGCCGGCACGGCCAAGGACGTTGTGGATTCCCTGAGGGTCAAAGGCATCAAGGCCGGCCTTCTTAAACCGAGGCTCTTCAGGCCGTTCCCTTACGGGGAGATGGCCGCTTCGCTTCAGAATCTCAAGGCCGTTGCAGTCATGGACAGGGCCGACTCTTTCGGAGGATACGGGCCTGTTTTCATGGAGGTTTCCTCCGCACTTTACGGAAGCAGCAAGAGGCCCGCCCTTATCAACAAAATCTACGGGCTCGGCGGCAGGGACTTCCTGCCGGCGCATGCCGAGGAAACCTTCTTGGAACTCGTGGACATAGCAAAGGGCGGAGGCATAAAAACCATAAAAGAATATATCGGGGTGAGGCAATAGATATGAGCACAGAACTAAAATTAAAAGAGCTTTCGAAAAAAGAAGACCTTTTCACGCACGGCCACAGGATGTGCGCGGGATGCGGCGCTCCTATAATAGTCAAGATGGTTCTGCTTGCGGCGGAGCATCCGGTTATAGCGGCAAACGCAACCGGATGCCTTGAGGTCTCAAGCTGCATCTCGGAGTATACGGCATGGAAGATACCATGGATTCACACCGCATTTGAGAACGCCGCAGCCACAATCTCAGGCGTTGAGACGATGTACAGGGCATATAAGAAAAAGGGGAAGATGGACAAGGACGTGAAGTTCATAGCGTTCGGCGGGGACGGGGGAACCTACGACATAGGTTTCCAGAGCCTCTCGGGAGCAATGGAACGCGGCCACGACATGCTTTATATATGTTACGACAACGGGGCATACATGAACACCGGAATCCAGCGCTCAAGCGCAACCCCTCGGGGCGCAGACACGACCACATGCCCTGCCGGAAGCGTCATACCCGGAAAACCGCAGAGGAGAAAAGACCTCACAAGGATAATGGCAGCGCACAATATCCCCTATGCGGCGCAGGCAGCCCCAAGCCACTGGCTTGACCTTATGAAAAAGGTCAGAAAGGCCCTTTCCGCAGGCGGCCCGACCTTCATGAACATAATCTCGCCCTGTAACAGGGGGTGGCGTTCAAAGACCGATGACGCAATCGCATTAAGCAGGCTTGCCGTTGAGACCTGCTACTGGCCGCTATATGAGGTAGAAAACGGCGAGACAAGGCTTACCTTTAAACCAAAAACGAAAAAACCGCTAATAGAATTTCTTAAACCTCAGGGAAGGTTCAAGCACCTGTTCGCCCCTGAAAATGAGCAGCGCCTTAAACAGCTTGAGGCTGACATCGATGCCGAATGGCAGAGGCTCCTCAAGGAATCCGCCGGGTAGAGGGAAAAAAGATGTCTGATTTTGACCTTATATTGTATGAAAACGAGTTCAAGCTCATAGACGAGGAACTCCGGAAACTGCACAACCAGGCAAACGCGCAGGTAGTTTTCCTTGTTGACAAGAACGGCCAGCTAATCGCCTCAGCCGGAGACACGCACAATATAGACACCACATCTCTGGCCTCGCTCACCGCTGGCAACATTGCCGCAACAGGCGGCATAGCAAGACTCCTCGGCGAGCGGGAGTTCACAATCCTTTTCCACGAGGGGGAGAAAGACAACATACACATCTCGCTTATCGGGCAGAGGATAATACTTGTGGTGATATTCGACAAGAGGTCATCCATCGGGCTGGTAAGGCTTCGCGTCAAGAAATCAAGCGAGGCCCTCGCAAGGATATTCGATGAAATAACCAACAAGTCAGAGAAGGAAAAGCTCGAAGGCAAGATATCTGAGTCTCCCTTTGCGGAAATAAGCGACGAAGATATCGACAATCTTTTCAGGTAGGTGCTTTAAAAAGTGTCCTTTATAAATTATTCCTCGCGTGAGATAAACTGCAAGATAGTCTATTACGGCCCGGGTCTTTGCGGGAAAACCACAAACCTCCAGTTCGTCTACAAAAAGACGAACCCGGAGCAGAAGGGCAAGCTCATATCCCTGGCCACGGAGACCGAAAGGACGCTCTTTTTCGACTTCCTCCCCATTGCCCTCGGCGATATAAAGGGTTTCAGGGTGAGGTTCCACCTCTACACCGTGCCCGGACAGGTCTTCTATGCGGCAAGCAGGAAGCTCATACTCAAGGGCGTAGACGGGGTCGTCTTCGTGGCGGACAGCCAGATAGAGCGCATGGAAGCCAATATGGAAAGCCTCGAAGACCTCGGTATAAACCTCGCCGAGCAGGGCTATGACCTCAGCAGGCTTCCCTTTACGATACAGTACAACAAAAGGGACCTGCCCTCCGCAGCGCCTCTGGAGGAGATGAATAAGCTGCTGAACACCAACGGCATACCGTGGTACGAGGGGGTGGCAACCATCGGCACAGGAGTTTTTGATACCCTGAAGGACATCGCTAAACAGGTCTTGATGGAGTTGAAGAAGAACTACTGATATCCCCTGCTCTCCGTCCAGGCAATGCCCCACCGCTGAAAAAGAGAATTCGCGGGTATTATCTTTTCCTCGTAAGAAACGCCAAAGTCTCTATGTGGTATGTGTGCGGGAAGAAGTCCATCATCCTTATGGAAGTTATATCGTAAAGCAGGGCGAGTTTCTTTAAGTCCCGCGCAAGCGTCGAGGGGTTGCAGGAGACATAGGCTATCTTCTCCGGGGACGCCTCAAGGAGCATCTTTACAACCCTATCGGCAAGCCCCGGCCTCGGCGGGTCAACGATTACGATATCGCCCTTTAGATTCGCTTTTTCGGCCTTTTGGTTTATGAACCTGAAATTCCCGATATTGTTAATCTTAAGATTTCTCTCGCCGTCCTTTATGGAATCCGGGTTTTCCTCTACCGCGACAACCTCTTTGGCCTCCCTCGCAAGCGGAAGCGCGAAGTTCCCTGCCCCGGCGTATAAATAAATAACTTTCTTTCCTTCAAGCGGCATTAGCCCATCCGCTATGATGCCCGCGGCCATAACGTTTAAATCCCAGTTGCTCTGGAAAAACGCCCACGGCGAAACCGTGTATGTCAGGCCCGGCTGAAGCTCAAGGCCCACATGCCCGGCCCCGCTCCTGCTGCGGTCTTCAAAGGCGACCCCGGAAAACCCGGCTCCCAAAAACGCCTCTGCCTGAGCCCCGTCAAAGCCCCTGCCTTTTATGAGTGCAACCATGCAGTCACCGCACGTCACATGAACCTCTTTTATCCCGGAAAGGTTGCACGCGCGCAGATTTTTAAGCGCGCTGTTTATCCGCCCGGTCATAAGAGGGCATTCCCCTATAGGGACCACATCCCTCGTGCCCTCCCTGTAAAACCCTATTGCTCCTTCTTTTGACACCTTGAACTGCGCCCTCCGGCGGTAATTAAAAGCGCCGCCCGTGACAGGAGGGTCGAGTTTTACGTCCAGTCCCCCTATCCTTCTCATGCAGTCAAGCAGTATCTCCTCTTTCATCCTGACCTGTTCTTCATAGGATATGAACTGAAGCTGGCAGCCTCCGCACTCCCCGAAATGCCGGCAGGGAGGCTCTACCCTGAACGGAGAGGGTTCGATTACATCCGTAACGCGGGCAAGGCAGTAGTCCTTCTTTTTCTCGGTAACCGACACCTCGACAAGCTCCCCCGGGACAGCGCCCTTTACAAACACCACACCGCCGTCCCTTGCGATGACATAGCCGCCGTATACCGCCGAGTCCGCCTTCAGAACCATCACTTGCTCAGAAGCTTCTTTATTGTGGCCTTAAGCTCTGCGAGGTCGGATGACTTGACCAGATATGCCTCGGACGCCCAGACGGCAAAATCATCCCTGTAGTCATACGCCGTAGACATTATTACTGGCATCCTGGGCCTAAGGTCCTTCATGCGCCTAAGAAGGCTTATGCCGTCAATGTCGGGCATGAGGATATCAAGGGTCACAAGGTCGGGGTTTTCCCTTTCGAACATCTCCATGGCCTCCCTCCCCGTTCCGGCAGTCACCACCTCGTAGCCCTCTTCCTCAAGCTCCTCCTTGTAAAGCCTCAGCACATGGGCATCGTCGTCAACAACCAGTACCTTCATGTCAGTCCTCCTTCATATGTAAATATATGCTGAATTTTGTGCCTCCCCCCATCCACCTGCTCTCCACGCGGATGCTCCCGCCGTGCTCTTCCACAATCCTCCTTGCGATTGCCAGACCAAGGCCCGTGCCCAGCGGCCTTGTAGTGAAAAACGGGTCGAATATGCGGATTATGTCCTCATCCTTTATACCGCATCCTGTGTCGGATATCTCGACAACCGCATTGGAACCGTCCCTGTATGTCCTTGCCGTAATAGTGCCGTTGTCCGTAGCCTGATTGGCATTTGTGAGCATATTCAGCAGGGCCTCTTTCATCCGGTCGGGGTCTATGACCGCCATAATCCCGGGTTCCGCAAACTCCCTGACGAGGGAATTGTCCTTCTCGGAAATCTCCGGTCTTAGGATGTCTATGGTTTCGGAAAGGAGGTCGTTGATGTTTATCAGCCTCCTTGTCATCCTCGTCTCGCGGACAAACCCCAGTATATCCTTCAGTATCACCTCAAGCCTCGTCACCTCTTTGAATATTATGCCTGCATATTCTTTCAGGTTGCCCTCAAGCTTGCCTTCAAGCCTTTTTGCAAACCCTCCGACCGACACAAGGGGGTTTCGTATCTCGTGGGCCACCCTTGCGGCCACCTCTCCGAGGGCGGCCATCCTCTCGGCGGACTGGAGCTTTTCCCTCAGGCCCTTAAGCTCCGAAATGTCCCTTACGATATGCACAGTGCCAAGGAAATTCCCCTCGGTATCGAATATCGGGGATGTGGAGGTAAGGAAAGTCCCTTTAAGATAAAGGTCTTCAAGCTCCTCTATATAAGGCTTCATCGTCGTCACTGTCTTATGATGAGGGCACATGGGCCACGGGGAGTCCATGCCGTGAAACACCTCATAACATTTTCTTCCGATGACCTCGGATTCGGGCCTGCCCACCTTCTCGGAAACCGCCTTGTTTATGCGCCTTAAGTTATAGTCCTTGTCCGTGAAATAAACCATATCCGATATGGAACTGAATATATTTTCAAGCTCTGCCTCGGCGAGAAATACCTGCTGGAAAAGCCTCGCACCCTCTATGGCGGAAGCCACCTGGTCGGAAAAACCGGTAAGAAACTTTATATCCTCGTTCGTAATGGCCCGCCTGTTGAAAAAATTGTCCACCCAGAGCACACCGATAATCTTATTCCTCGAAACAAGCGGAACAACGGCATATGCCTGCGTGCCGAGCTGCTGTATAAGCACAGGGTCGGCGAGCGGCTCGGTCTTTACGTCCGTGATGTTATAAGGGACTTTTTCACGCGCGGCCTTTGCAAGGGCGGTCTCCTCATCCAAGGAAATCTCTATCCCTACGCTCAGCCTGTCCAGAAAAGAATCCTTCCTGAGCGGCCCCTCATCTATCTCGGTCATGAGTTCCGAAAGGCTCCTCTGCTCTATGGACAGCCTGTCCCATATGCTCCATGCCTCTTCCGTGGAGGCAGGGCCGACACCCATAGCGCCCCTTAGTTTTTTGTCCTTGTCGTCAACCAAAAAGAGAATCGCCCGGTTGAATCCCAGCCCGTCGCTCATCGTAACGGCCGTCAGCACCATCCGCAGTATCTTATCGAGTTCAAGAGTGCCCCTCATCGCCGAGCTGATGAAAAACAGCCTTGAGAGCTCCTGATTCCTCCTTATAAGCTCTTTCTCTATGCGTTTTCTCTCGGATATGTCCCGCGATATGCCGCTTATGCCTATGACCTCCCCGCTTGCGTCCTTTATGGGAGACAGCGTGAGGCTGACCTCGGTCGCCTTCCCGTCCTTTCTCATGCGCAAGGTCTCCAGATCCAGCACCTCCCCTTTCCCTATCTTCCCCATATTCTCCTTTTCCGATGCCAAAAGAAAATCCGGCACAAAAGGCAGAAACTTCCCTATGACCTCGTCTTTTTCATAGCCGTATATCTTCTCGGCCGCGGGATTCCACGACGTCACGATGCCGTCGAGGTCCGAGGCAACGATGCCGTCGGCCGAGTTGTTTATCAGGCTCTCGATGTAGTCCTTCGACTGCGTGACTTCCTTATAGAGGCCCATTATCTCTTCCTGATAGAGCACCCTGTCGGTTATGTCCTGAATGAAAACGACCGCCTCGACCACATTGCCGGACTCGTCCTTGACCGGATAGGAGGTAAGCTCGGCATAGTTAAGCCCGCTTGACTGCGTTATGACGTTTATATCTCCAGTGTCGAGCGTTGCATAGGCGGCGCAATGAGGGCATATCCCCGCCTTCTTATGGAAGACCTCCTTGGCGTTCTTGCCCAGCACGTCCTTAAGTGGCATGTCTATCCACCGCTCGACATATTTGTTTGCCGCAGTAATACTGAAGTCCTTGTTGAGAGTTATCAGGCCGCCCTGAACGCTTTCGAATACAAGGTCAAGCCTCTTTTTGGCCTCGAATATCTCCTGCTCCCTCTTGAGTTCCTGCTCCTGCATCCTCGCCTTCTCTATGGCGGCGGCGGATATGGGCGCAAAACCTTCCACAACCACAAGGTCATCACGGGAAAAAGCCTCTGGCTTTCCGCCGGGGCCGAGCTTGTCGTAAAACCCGAGCGTGCCGATAATCCTCGTGCCCACCATCAGGGGCACGCATATTGCGGATACCGCATCCACCATCGGCGCCCTCATGTCATCGGGCATATCCCTGATGTTCTCGACAAAAAGCGACCTGCCCTCCTTCGCAACCCAGCCCTCTATGCCCTTTCCTACGGCTACGGGCAGCGTCATATCCTCCGCCAGATTCTCTATCGGCCCGGAAAAGGACTTGACCTTCAAGAGGCCGTCCTCAAGCAGTCTTATAATGCAGCCCCTTGCATTGATGAGCTTTATCATCTCCTCTGTTATAGCCTTCAGCAACGCCTCCGGCCTGTAAACCGCAGTTAACGCCCTGCTCAACTCGTGCAGTATGCTCAACTGTTTAATCTGCGTTCTTGAGGCATCATAAAGCTCCTCGTTCCATGCGGCAACACCTATTGTGTGGGCAAGTATCATGGCGGTATCCGTCTCATCGGCCTTGAAGCCCACGGGCTTACGGGTCCCCATGAGAAGCAGCCCCACACAGTACTTCTCGCGCATTATGGGGACGGCCAGAAAAGAACTGCACTCGCTACAGACCCCGTCTTCAATATCCGGGCGCTCCCGGATGTCGTCAATGATAAGGGGTTTCAATTCCTTCAGAACAATACTTGACATGCCGGCATCCGCATTCAGGCATTCATCGAACGGCGAACCCTTCCTGTTGCTTGCGATAGGGCAAAACGTCTTCAGTTTGGGCCTCAGGATATAAATTGAACAAAGGTCTTTTCCCATTTTGCCGGCCACCGTCTCCGCTATGACGGTAAACGCTTCCCCGTGCTCGGGTATCGTGCCCGCAATCCTTGCCACATCAAGGAGGAGTTCCATCTCCCTAATCTTGGCCTTTATCCGCCTGTCCGACTTTTCAAGGCCTTCAACCATGCTGTCAAACCTTCCGGCAATCATCCCGAACTCGTCCTTCCTCAAAGAGCCGACCCTATAGCCTAAATCGCCGGAGGAGACCCTTTCTGTGGCCTTAAGCATCTCCTTGTAAGGCTCCTCAAGCATCCTCTGCATCAGGATTACAAGAAAGCCCGTGGTAAGCAGGCTGAAGACTATGAGTAGCGTAAGGTATATAGTCATGTTCTGCCTTATCGTTTTGCCGGCTGAAACAACCTCCATCGTTGACTCTAAGGCGCCCTTTTGTATCTCCTCAAGCTTCATAAATATGGTATCCCCGAGCATCTCCGCCATCCTGACGGTCTCAAGGACATTGGCTGCGCGCGGACTGTCTTCGGCGATTATCTCTTCGGAGAGTTTTTTCAGTTCAAGGAAGTCATCGTTCAGCGCCCTTATAAACTCTTTATCCGCAGTAAGGCGGTCAAGCGCCCTAAGGTTCTTGTTGACATTTGAGAGGCTTTCCCTGTAAAGCCCCCTATACACGGCGTTGCCCGTCAATGCCCATCCGGTCACAGCCCCCGTGTACTCCCTCATGGAGCTTCCCAGTTCATGGAGGAGATTGTCTTTTTCCGCCTCATCTTCAAGCACTACGAGGTTTTTGCTGAGATTCGAAAAAATATAAAAGGCGCCGGAACCCAGTATCGTTGCGGTAAACAGGAAGGCCATCATAAAAACTATGAACTTCGACCTCAGGCTCACCGTTTCACCCCTGAGAGAGATTCATACAGCGACAGGTATTTTTTTGCGGAGGACCTCCAAGAGAAGTCCTTCTTCATCCCCGAAACCACAACGCCCTTCCATGCCGGAAGATTCGCATAAACGCAAAGCGACCTTCCTATCGCCCTCCGAAGGGCGTCAGGCGTGTAATCCGCAAAAAGAAAACCCGTTCCACTACCCTTCAGATGGTCGTAATCCTCAATCGTATCGGCAAGGCCGCCGGTCTGCCTTGCCACAGGCACGGTGCCATACCTGTGCGCTATCATCTGGGTCAGGCCGCAAGGCTCGTATCTTGACGGGATGACAATGATATCCGAGCCTGCATAGACCCTGTGGGCAAACGCCTCGTCATGGCCCAAATGAAGAGATACCCTTCCGGGGTATTTCCTCGCAAGGGCCTCAAGGCCCTTTTCATACTCCTCATCGCCCCTGCCGAGTATTACGATATTGCACCCGTCGGAGATTATCCTCCCTGCGGCCTCAAGAAATATATCTATCCCCTTCTGGGATGAAAGCCTTCCGACCATGGCAAGCAGGGGCCTTTGCCCTTCAAGTCCGCACTCCCTGAGGAGTTCTGATTTGCATGAGGCCTTGCCGCTGATATCACCGGTACTGTAGTTTGCCGCTGTCATAGGGTCTTTCGCGGGGTTCCACAGGTCGCAGTCAATGCCGTTTAAAATACCCCTGAGGTCTTCGGCCCTGTCTTTAAGAACGCCGTCAAGGCCGAAGCCGTAGTCCGGAGTCAATATCTCCTTGGAGTAATTCCCGCTCACCGTGTTTAGGCCGGTTGAAAAGACTATGCCTGATTTCATAAAGTTCACCTGGCCGTAAAACTCCATGCCTGAGGGGGTGAAAAACTCAGGGCCAAGCCCGGTAACCGCAGAGACGGACAAGGGGAATATGCCCTGATAGCCGAGGTTATGGATGGTAAAGAGGCTTTGGGCAGAACCGAAATCATTCTTATAGAGGGTTCTCATATAAAGGGGAATCAGTCCCGTCTGCCAGTCGTTACAGTGTATGACATCGGGCCTCAGGGCCATTGCCCTGCACGCCTCAAGCACTGCCCTTGAAAAGAATATGAACCTCAAGGCGTTGTCCTCGTAATCTCCGTGCAGAGTGCCGTAGAGTTCCTCCCTGTCAAAGAAGGCATCACACTCCACAAAGAACACACGGGGCTGTGCGGCCGGTGGTGCGGAAAAGACCCTTGAGGAATACTCCGTATCCCCTATGGGGACTTTAACCGCGAGGCCGGTGTCCTTAAGGGCAAATCTTTCCCTTACCGTCCTATAGAGCGGCATTATCAGCATTGCATCGGCCTTGATTTTCACCAGCTCCCTCAGGAGGCTGCCTGTCACATCGGCAAGCCCTCCGGTCTTTGCAAAGGGTTCGGCCTCTGATGCCGCAATCAGAACCTTCATCTAAATCCCGGCCTCCCGCATAAACTTGGCCGCATCCTCGGGCGGGATAGGATTTATATAGAAGCCGGAGCCCCATTCAAAACCCGCTATCTTCGTAAGCTTAGGCATAATCTCTATATGCCAGTGGTAGTATTCGTTATTTTCGTCGTTGAACGGAGACGTATGGATTACGAAGTTGTATGGCGGCACGTCCAGTGTTTTGTCGAGCTGCTTCAATACCCTCTGGAAAATTCCGGCAAGGCTGCTGAAACTCTGGCGGATAGGCCCAAAGGCCGATGCGTGGGTCTTGGGCAGTATCCATGTCTCAAACGGCGACCTCGGCGCAAACGGGGCTATGGCCAGATAGTTCTCGTTTTCGCTTACCGCCCTTCTGCCGTCCGAAAGCTCCTGCCTGATTATATCGCAGAATATGCATCTTTCCCTGATGTCGTAATGGTCCCTTGCGCCCTTAAGCTCGTCCCTAACCGTGCGGGGCACAATCGGCATCGCTATGAGCTGGGTATGCGTGTGCTCAAGCGTAGCGCCGGCAGCATCGCCCTCGTTCTTGAAGATAAGGACGTATTTCAGCCTCGTGTCCTTTTTAAGGTCGGCAAGCCTCATGTAGTAAGCCCAGAGGACATCCTCCATCGCCTTGGGTTCGATTGTCGCAAGCGAAAGGCTGTGATCCGGGGTCTCTATTATTACCTCGTGGGCGCCGATGCCGTTCATCCTGTCATACAGCCCCTCGCCCTGCCTCAGGAGGTCTCCGGCTATCTGGAGCGCGGGGAATTTATTCGGCATAGCCCGTAAGGTCCAGCCCCCGGCATTGGGCTTCATGCCCTCCGGCCTGAAGGCCAGCGTCTCTGCCGGAGTGGTATATTCGTTTCCGGGGCAGAAAGGGCAAAAACCGCCCTTCTTCCTCTGGGCGGGCGAAACAAAATCAGTAGGCCGCTTCCCCCTTTCCACGGATATTATGACCCATCTGCCGAGTATCGGATCTTTTCTCAGTTCAGGCATAAAAACAACCTCCAGAAGGAATATTAGCCGGACAAGAGAGGCTGCGGCCTCTTTCCGCAGGGGTCTGCGACCCCGGCTTTTCACTATTATATCACAAGGGGGTGCGGCGTCCCGGACTAAAGGAACCCCCATAATCCGTAACCAATAGAAAAAGATGAGTGCAACACAAGGAAGATTACAGGTGAAAAAACCGAGACCGGGTATGCTAAAATTAAGCCTCATGGCGGAGATTGTCTTCATAGGAAACTCCCTTACCGAATGGTTCGACTGGCAGGGCCGCTTCCCTGAGCACAAGGTTAAAAATCTGGGCGTTGCAGGCGAGACTGCCGGGGGACTCCTTTACCGGATGGAAAGCATCATCTCCCTCTCAGGAGACCCGGACTTCGCTTTTTTGATGACAGGCACGAATGATGTCCTTATGGAGGATTACGAAGGGCTCACCTCCTCATACCGGGAGATATTGGCCCGGCTCTCCACAGCCTTCATGCGCGGCAAGATTGTGGTTCAGAGCATCCTGCCTGTTGATGCGTCATGGACGGACAACCGAGCAGTGATGAAGCAGAACGAGGCTATAAAAGGGCTTGCGCGGGATTTCAAGGCAGAGTACCTTGACCTTTTCAGCCTTTTTACAGGCCCGGACTTCTCCCCCCTTGCCGAATGCCTCCTTGAGGACGGCGTGCACCTAAGCGCCAAGGGCTATGCGGTCTGGGCAAATGCGGTTGAGGGGTTTTTGAGGATGACTGAGTAAGATGCCGTAATCCGGTTAAATGCCTGCCTGATTTAATGTGCGCAGGTAGACCTTTCAAATCCCCCCTCACCCTTATATCGCGGTTTCTGTGGTAAAATTATTCCTACTAAGTTAAGGGAGGTTAAAACTGAAAGTTTTAAAAGAAAAACCAAGGATTGTATTAAAGGACGGCGAACCTGATTCCGTGATCCTCAGCATCAGGACGTATGAAGAAATCCTGAATCTTCTTGAAGACAAAGAAGACCTTAAAGAACTGGAAATCATGAGGAGAAAACCTCTTAAATTCAGAAAGATTGATGATTTCTTGGCGGAGTATAAGCCGCGTGTATGAAACTCGCTACGAAAAAGCTGATAATAGCAGTAATCATAAACAGAACCTTTGCATAACGCTAACCTTTCTTAGAGATTTTGGCCACTTGTTCATAAGCTTCAAACTCCTTTCTTATTCCTATTTTGCTCCCATATATTCTTTGTATAATGCGTCTATTTTATCTTCGGGCACATTCATTTGGATAAGGGCTTTTCTGCTAAACCATTGCTCTGCGGAATAACCTTGAAGAATACAGCCTAATGGCCTTGAGAAACCTGATAAATTTGAATTATTATATAATTTGATGCTGTTTTTATATTTCTCTAAAGTTTCAAGGTAGTAAGTTAAAAGAGGCTCAACACCTTTTTTTGCAATTACTCTATATGCTGGAACTAATTTTGACATCTGGATATAGTAATGATCACGATGTGATAATTCTAAGGTCACAGGAATTAAACCAGAGTGCTCACAGATGTCTCTTTTCTTATAACTTTTAAAATCTACCGCACAGAAAAAATACACTATTCGACCTGGCAGGATATACTCAGATTTTTCTATTCCACGAAGTTCAAAGCGATGTGAAGGTTCACCGAGACGTAAAGGTTCAACGCGACCTGAAGGTTCAAAGTTACACCCCCTATAAAGAGTGGCTTTCCCCGTTGTAACCCAAATAAAAG
>JAUXOF010000051.1 GCA_030682405.1 Thermodesulfovibrionales bacterium | reverse complement strand
AGTCCAAGTGTAGGTTAACTTTTTTCTCAAGTATCTATATCGCTTCCAAACGGATTTAATCCAAAATAACCGCAAAATACTACCACTTCCCTCAAAAAAAGACAAGAAAATGCGGTTGCCCTCCCTGTCCTCGTTTGACCGAACTGGTTCGGGTTGACGAGTTCCTTAAGCCCATAATATATTAACCACAGAGGGAAGAGGGGTTAAAAAGTTCAAAGGAGGTTTAAAAAGGTGCTTGTTTGTAAACCAAATGTAAACTTATTAAACTTTGAATTGAATAAAATCAAGGGGTTATGCTCTGGCACCCCCCCCTCCCCCTGTTTTATAAAGCAAGGAGGGTGCAAAGTGCAGCAGAAAAGCCCTGTTTCCCCTTATTATGTTATCATTTAGTTTCATGGAACAGCGGCTTCAGAAGATACTCTCTGAGATGGGAATCGCCTCAAGAAGGAGGGCCGAAGGGCTTATTCTCGAAGGCCGGGTCATGGTAAACGGAAGGGCTGCGGAGCTTGGCATGAAGGCGGACACCTCACGGGACCACATAAAGGTTGACGGCAAGCTCCTCATAAGGGCGGAACCGAAGGCATATCTCATAATGAATAAGCCCCGCGGGGTTGTCACATCCCTCTTTGACCCTGAGGGCAGGCCGACTGTAAAGGATTTCCTTTCCGGCATAAAGCAGAGGGTCTACCCTGTGGGGAGGCTTGACTACGACTCCGAGGGCCTGCTCTTCTTTACAAACGACGGTGATCTGGCACAAAGCGTGCTTCACCCCTCACGGAAAATCCCAAAGACTTATATGGTCAAGGTCAAGGGCATTATAGAAAATGAAGCCCTTAAAAAACTCAGCACGGGCATGAGGATTGAAGGCGCCCTGACCGCTCCGGCAAAGACCAGAAAAATCAGGGAAGGCGAGCAGAACTCATGGATAGAGATTACCATTCACGAGGGCAGGAAAAGGCAGATACGGCAGATGCTCGAAAGGGTCGGGCACCCGGTGCTCAAGCTAAAAAGGATAAGAATCGGCAGCCTCAAGCTCGGCGACCTTAAGCCCGGAGAGATACGACGCCTCACGCCGGATGAATTAAATAAGCTCAGGGAAGAAACTGCCGGCGGATAGCCGGTATAAAAGCTATTTTCAGGAGGCATATGTTCAGGGACAAGGCATGCGGAGAAGTTAGGGAATCCGATATAGGTTCCAATCTTACCCTTTCCGGATGGGTCTTCAGGAGGCGGGACCACGGCGGGCTGATTTTCGTAGACCTCAGGGACAGAAACGGCCTTGTTCAGGTCGTCTTCAGCCCCGATGTCTCTGAAGAGGCCCACGGTCTTGCCCACGGCCTCAGGGCCGAGTATGTGATATCGGTCAGGGGCAAGGTACTAAAGAGGCCCGAAGGCACTGAAAACCCGGTCATGCCGACAGGAGCGATAGAGCTTTATGCCGAAGACATAAAGGTCTTAAACGAATCCGCAGCCCTTCCCTTTGGCCTTGAGGAAGAGGCAGGAGAGGCCCTGCGGTTTAAGTACAGGTATCTTGACTTAAGAAAACCTGAAATCCAGAAAAACTTAATTCTAAGGCACCGCGCAGTAAAGACGATACGGGACTATCTCGATGAGCAGGGTTTCCTTGAGATAGAAACCCCGATGCTTACGAAAAGCACTCCCGAAGGCGCAAGGGACTACCTTGTGCCGAGCAGGCTCAACCCCGGCCATTTCTACGCCCTGCCCCAGTCGCCCCAGCTTTTCAAGCAGATACTCATGGCAGCCGGACTTGAGAAATACTTCCAGATAGTGAAGTGCTTCAGGGACGAGGACCTAAGGGCGGACAGGCAGCCGGAGTTTACGCAGGTGGACATAGAGATGTCCTTTATTGACGAAGAAGACATCATCGGCCTTATTGAAGGCATGATGAAAAAGCTCTTTAAAGAGGCAATGGGGATTGAGCTTGATATACCGTTTCAGAGGCTGAACTTTAAGGAGTCTATGGAGAGGTTCGGAAACGACAAGCCGGACATGCGCTTCGGCCTTGAACTAAAAGAGATGGCAGACCTTGCCGGCAGAGGCTCGTTTAAGGTATTCCTCGACGCCCTCGGTTCAGGCGGAAGGGTCAAGGCCATTAACGGCAAGGGCATGGCAGGCCTCTCAAGAAAAGAGATTGACACGCTCACAGAGGAGGTAAAGGCCCTCGGCGCAAAGGGGCTTGCATGGATAAAGGTAAAGGGGGTAGCTGCCTCATTTGAATCCCCCATAGCCAAGTTCTTCCCGGAAGACGCGCTTAAGGAAATGGCCTTAAGGCTTGAGGCGGAAGACGGCGACCTGATGCTCTTTGTAGCGGACACTGAAAAAACAGTCCTCGACGTGCTCGGAAGGCTCAGGCTTGAACTCGGCAAGAGGCTCAATCTCATAAAGCCCGGTTACAAATTCCTCTGGGTCACGGATTACCCTCTTTTTGAATGGGACGACGAAGAGGGCAGGTTTGCCGCAATGCACCACCCCTTTACCTCCCCGGCGGATGAGGATATCGGCAAGATGCTCCCGGAGAACATAAGCGACAGGGATGGAATCTTGGGGCTTAAGGCAAAGGCATACGACATCGTGCTTAACGGCTCCGAGATAGGCGGCGGGAGCATAAGAATACACAGAAGGGATGTGCAGCGGAAGATGTTCGAGCTTTTGGGGATTAAGGAGGACGAGGCAAGGGTAAAGTTCGGCTTCCTCCTCGATGCCCTCCAGTTTGGCGCACCGCCTCACGGCGGCCTTGCGCTCGGGCTTGACAGGCTTCTTATGATAATGGCGGGGGCCTCCTCGATACGGGACGTCATAGCCTTTCCAAAGACGTCAAAGGCGGTCTGCCTGATGAGCGGCGCACCATCGGTGGTGGACGAAAAACAGCTCAGGGAACTTCATCTGAAGCTGGACGTAATCCCGGAAGACGCGCAATAATCTTGTAATAAATGGTCGAACTCAATAAGATAAATATCTTCAACACGCTCTCTCCTCAGGACGTAAAGGAGATAAAACCCTATTTTATCCCTGTTTCTTACAGGAAAAAGGATGTGGTATTTTCCGAAGGAGACCCCTCGGACTGGCTCTATATAGTCCTTGAGGGGAAGGTCAAAATCACAAAGGTCTCGCATGACGGCAAGGAGATAATACTTGAGATAATATCCCCGGTGGACTTTTTCGGAGGCATAGCAGTCGTAAGGGGGTTTCCGTATCCTGCAAACGCAATAGCGATGGAGGACGTAGAACTCCTTAAAGTCTCAAAGGGCAGCCTCATGAAGATACTGGACAGGTTCCCGGCCGTCATGTACTGCATGGCGCAGAACATCGGAGAACGGGTGAAAGACTCTCACGACACCCTGAAAAACATAGCCCTCGAAAGGGTTGAATCAAGAATCGCCTCTTTGCTGCTTAAGCTTTCCAAAAAGGCCGGCATAAAGGCCCCCGAAGGCACGCTCATAGACATGAAACTCACAAAGCAGGACATAGCGGAAATGGTCGGGACCACGGTTGAGACCTCAATAAGGACTATGAGCAAGTTCAAAAAACTCGGCATTGTCTCCGAAAAATCCGGCAAAATAACAATCAAAGACCCGGCCAAGCTGAAGGGGTCAGCAGCCTCCTAATGGGGCTGTGCCTCCTCTTTCCCGAATACGGTAGTCATCATGTTATAGAAAAAGAGGAATATCGAGAATGCCTCCATCAGGCCGAATGCCGCGGTAAGGCCTAAATAAAGCGAGCCTCCAAACTCCTGCATGAGGACGTAGAAGAGCAGCATGCCCACAAGCCCGACGTTTGAGAGCCAGAAATGAAGCTCGCCCATCGCACGGCTCTTAATGAGCCTGCCCGCAAACCTCGGCAGGATATGGTAGCCGACTCCGTATATCATCATAGAGACCCATCCCAAAAGCATCAGGTGCGAATGCACGAACCTGTATCCCAAGAACAAGGGCTTCCAGAGCATCAACACGCCAAGCACCGAGGCTGCGGCAAGGTAGACTATACTCATCGCTATAAAGTTTTTTACGAACCTGTCCATAACTCCTCCTGTGTTTTTGATTATATCTTATCACCCGTCCGGCGCCGTTGCTATGATTAAGGTCATATCCGATTGACAAACCCCTCATCGCTAAAATAAAGTATATCACTGCTTAAAAAACTTTAATTCCCTTACGGAGGAATACGATGAAAAAAGCCCTGCTTTCCCTTGCCTTTGTGGCAGTTTTATCCTTTAATGCGTTTTCCCAGCCGATGGAGATTCCTGACGGCGCAAGGTGCCATGCATGCGGCATGAAGGTGGATGCGGCATCCCTGTTTTCAGCACAAATAATAGATACCAGCGGCAATCTCCTTGCCTTCTGCGATATCGGAGACATGTTCATAAGCTACGGCAAGATGAAGGAAAAATCCAAAAAGGTTTATGTAAAAGACCATACCTCCGGAGGCTGGATAGACGCCGCGGATGCAATCTATGTCAAAAGCGAAAAAATCTCAACCCCCATGGGATGGGGCATTGCGGCCTTCAAAACAAAAGAAGACGCCGCGAAGCACGGCGAGACACTGACCTTTGATGCGGCAATGGACATGGTAGGCAAGACAAAGATGAAAATGAAAATGCTATGACGCACATCATAGACCCTCGCCCCCCTGCCTGATATGATAAAGACAAAAGGGCAAGTCCCGATTATTAAGGAGGCAAAGATGACGACTTCAAACACCAAGGTTACAAAAGACTCGATTATAGGAGATGTGATAAAGGAAAACCCCGAAGCATCAAAGGTGATAGAGAAATATTTCGGAAACGGCTGCTTTACATGCCCGGGGATAAGGGTCGAGTCCATCAGCTTCGGAGCCATGATGCACAATCTGGACCCGGAAAAGATAGTAAAGGAGCTAAACGAACTAAAGTCATAGGGGCACGGCCCCGGCGATTGGGCGCCCGGGCACACGGGTTCATAGACTTACAGGAGGCATTAAGATGAAGCTGCAATGTTTTGTATGCGGGACTGAAGACAAGGACAGGGTATATCTTAAGTGCATGCACGAGGGGAAAGAAAAGTTTGTCTGCGTCCGCTGCCTGCCCGTGCTTATTCACGGGGCACACTGAAGGGGGCACAGCCCCTGCGATTGGGCACGGCCCAGGTGTAGGTTTTATGCCTTGGGCAGCATAACCAGATTGTCCCTGTGTATAACCTCATCGGAGTATTTATAGCCCAATATCCCCTCTATCTCTGTCGTCTTCCTGCCCTTTATTTTTTCAACCTCCGAGGCGGAATAATTCGTAAGGCCTTTTGCTATGCGCACCCCCGCCGCATCCACGCAGTAGACCGCATCGCCTGTCTCAAAGCCCCCCCCGGCGCTTATAATCCCGGAGGGCAGAAGGCTCTTGCCCTTTGAAATCAGGGCATTTTTCGCCCCATTGTCTATGACAATAGAGCCCTTCGGCCTTATGCCGAACGCTATCCAGCCCTTTTTGGCCGAAAGCCTCTCCTTAGGGGGAACAAACTCTGTCCCATGCCTCTCTCCCTTAAGAAGGGAAACAAGCAGCCCCTGCCTTTTCCCGTTTATGATGTTTACGATTATCCCGGACCTCATGGCCATCTCAGCGGCAAGGAGCTTTGAGTACATCCCGCCGGTGCCCACAGCGCTCCCTTGGCCTCCTGCAATATCCTTAAGCCCGGATGTAATCTCGGTTACCGTGCTTATGAGGGAGGCGCTGGAACTTTTTCCGGGGTCGGCTGTATAAAGGCCGTCCACGTCCGAAAGTATGACAAGCCTGTCTGCACCGAGCAGCGCGGCCACAAGGGCCGCAAGACGGTCGTTGTCCCCGAATTTTATCTCATCCACCGTAACTGTGTCATTTTCGTTAACCACGGGTATTACGCCGTATTCAAGCAGGGCAAGAAGCGTGTTTTTGGAGTTTACATACCGCTTCCTGTCTGAGATGTCCTCGCGCGTAAGAAGCACCTGCGCCACCTTTTTGCCATATCCGCCGAAGGCCTTCTCATACGCCCACATGAGGGACGACTGGCCTATTGCAGCGGCAGCCTGCTTGAGCCGTATCTCCTTCGGCCTCTGCTTAAGCCCGAGTTTTTTGAGCCCGGCCGCAACAGCTCCGGAGGAGACGATGACCACGTCGCAGCCCGTGTCGGAAAGTGCGGCTATGTCGGCGGAAAGCGATTGTATGCGGCCCTCGTTAAGCCCTTCATGGCTGGCCACTATGCTGCTGCCTATCTTTACTATCACCCTCATGCCAGCACCTTCTTTGCGAGATACAAAACCAGCTTCTCTATGCCCTCATTCCTTACGGCCGATATGGGAAAAAAATCAATCTTATTAGTTTTACAGTATTTTGAAAGCCTGTCAAGTTTTTTCCCGTCTTTGATATCAACCTTCGTGGCTGAAACAGCCCGCGGCTTTTCAAGCAGGGCAGGACTGTAAAGCGCAAGCTCCTTCTCAACCGACTTAAAAGACTCCACCGGGTCGCCACTGGTCATGACGGAAACGTCAACGAGGTGAAGGAGCACGGAGGTGCGCTCCACATGCCTTAAGAACTGAAACCCGAGCCCCGCCCCCTTGTGCGCCCCCTCTATGAGACCGGGTATGTCGGCAACGACAAAACTCCGTATGTCCATCACCTTGACAACCCCAAGGTTGGGCGTAAGAGTGGTAAACGGGTAATCCGCTATCTTGGGCCTTGCAGAGGATATGACCGAGATGAGTGTTGATTTGCCGGCATTTGGAAGCCCGATAAGCCCCACATCGGCAAGGAGTTTAAGCTCCACGATAAGCTCCTGCTCCTCCCCCTCCTCGCCCGGCTGGGCATACCTTGGGGTCTGCCTCGTGGGGGTCGCAAAGTGGGAATTGCCTAACCCCCCCCTTCCGGCCTTTGCAACAAGCGCCTGCCTGCCTTCGGCATCCATATCGGCAATGAGTTCATTGGTCAGGGCGTCTTTTATGATCGTTCCGACAGGCACACGGATTATAAGGTCCTCGCCGTCTTTTCCGTGCATCTTTTTCTTCCTGCCGGCCTCTCCGTTTTCAGCCTCATACAGGTGCTTGTACCTTAGGTCAAGGAGGGTATTAAGCTGCCCGTCGGCCTGAAATATTACATGTCCACCCCTTCCGCCGTCTCCTCCGTCCGGGCCGCCTTTGGGAATGTACTTCTCCCTTCTGAAGCTCACAGAGCCCTTTCCCCCGTGGCCTGCCTTAACCCTGCACCCGACATAATCTACAAACCGCACTTAAAAACCCTCCGTGGTATGCGCCCCAAATAAAAAAAGGCGGTTGGTCGCCTGACTACCGCCTTTTATCCACTTTTATGTCGCCTGAGGGAATCGTTGCCCCTCAAGTCCGGCCCGGCCCGCTTAGGCCGGGGGCGCAGCCCCCTCCTGAGGAGGATACACGCTTACCTGAAGCTTATCCCTCGATTTCCTCTCAAATGTCACTACTCCGTCCGCCATTGCAAAGAGCGTGTCATCCGAGCCCTTACCCACATTGTTTCCGGGATGAAACCTCGTTCCCCTCTGCCTCACAAGTATGTTGCCGGCGCGCACCAAGTGCCCGCCGAACCTTTTTACGCCCAAGCGTTTGGACTCGCTGTCGCGGCCGTTCCTTGAGCTTCCTACGCCTTTTTTATGCGCCATATCAGTCTCCTTTTTGTATCCCTTTTATCGCAAGGGTCGTATACTGCTGCCTGTGCCCGTTAAGCTTCCTGTGGCCTTTCCGCGGCTTCTGTTTGTATACAAGGATTTTATCGCCCTTCCCCGAGCCAGCGACCTCGGCGTTTACATAAGCGCCGGAAATATAAGGGCTGCCGAATACGCTGCCGTCCTCGTTGATAAGCGCAACCACCTTGTCGAGCTTGACCTCTGAGCCTGTAGCGGCCTCCATCTTCTCGACGTTGACCCTGTCTCCTTCAGAGACCTTTAACTGCCTTCCTCCTGCCTCTACTATCGCATACATGTCTTTTCTCCTTTAAAGTATATATTTAACAGGATTTTCCCAAAAAAGTCAATCCCTTTCACCGTTATGTGTCTGCGACATAAAAGTGGGGCAGGCAAAATATCGCAGTATTGACAAGAGTTCTCGTCATTCTCCGGCCCTATGGGTCGTGACCCACGGGTCATAGACTTGACCGGCCACTGGCTCGCAGGAGAGAATCCAGTAATTTTCT
>JAUXOF010000050.1 GCA_030682405.1 Thermodesulfovibrionales bacterium | reverse complement strand
TGCGCCATGCCCTTTAGAGCCCTTACCTTCGTTATGGCGGCCGTAAGGGTCGTCTTGCCGTGGTCTACATGCCCTATCGTGCCTACATTCGCATGAGGCTTCAGTCTCTCAAACTTTGCCTTAGCCATTATAAAACCTCCTATTCACCTTTCACCTTTGCTATTATTCCCTCAGCTATGCTCTTGGGGATATCCTCATAATGGGAAAACTGCATTGTATATGTCGCCCTTCCCTGGGTCTTGGACCTGAGGTCAGTGGCATATCCGAACATGTCGTTAAGGGGCACGAAGGCCTTTATGACCTGCGCCGCTCCCCTTTTGCCGATGGTCTGTATCTTTCCCCTTTTTGAATTCAAGTCTCCAATGACATCTCCCATATAATTTTCCGGAGTGACAACCTCAACATTCATAATCGGCTCAAGCAAGACCGGCTTGGCCTTCCTGACCGCCTCCTTAAACGCCATTGAGCCTGCTATCTTAAAGGCCATCTCCGAGGAATCCACATCGTGATATGAGCCGTCATAAAGGGTGGCCTTTACATTAATAAGGGGATATCCTGCAAGCACTCCCGTGTTCATGGCCTCCCTGATGCCCTTTTCAACGGCAGGGATGTACTCCCTCGGTATCGCCCCGCCTATTATCTTATTCTGAAATTCAAAACCCTTCTCGCCGCCCGCGGTCCCGTTTGCAAGGGGCTCTACCTCAAGGTAGACGTGGCCGTACTGCCCGCGTCCCCCGCTCTGCCTCACGAACTTGCCCTCGGCCTTGGAGCTGGCCTTTATGGTCTCCCGGTAGGCGACCTGCGGCTTGCCCACATTAGCGCCGACCTTAAACTCCCTAAGAAGCCTGTCCACTATAATCTCAAGGTGAAGCTCGCCCATGCCGGCTATCAGGGTCTGCGCCGTCTCCTCGTTGACCGAGACCTTAAACGACGGGTCTTCCTGCGCAAGCTTGCCGAGGGCCTGCGAGAGCTTTTCCTGGTCAACCTTGGTCTTGGGCTCTATGGCAATTGATATAACAGGCTCCGGAAACTCCATCACTTCCAGTATTACGGGGTTTTTATCGTCACAGAGGGTGTCTCCGGTAAGGGTATCCCTCAGCCCGACAGCGGCAACGATGTCCCCGGCCCTTACCTCCTTCAGTTCCTCACGCTTGTTGGCGTGCATCCTCAGCAGCCTGCCTACCCTCTCCCTTGTGTCCTTTGTAGAGTTGTAAATATACGACCCAGCGGACATAACGCCCGAATAGACCCTCAGAAAAGTAAGCTGCCCGACAAACGGGTCGGTCATTATCTTAAAGGCCAGTGCGGAGAAAGGCTCATCGTCGCTTGATTTCCTTATTATCTCGGAGCCGTCCGCAGGGGACTTGCCTTTAACGGACGGGACATCTACGGGTGAAGGCAGGTAATCCACAATGGCGTCCAACAAAAGCTGCACGCCTTTGTTTTTAAAGGCCGAGCCGCAGATAACAGGGGTAATTTTCAACTGTATGGTGCCTTTTCTTAAGGCCGCCTTTATCTCTTCCGGGGTTATTTCCTCGCCGCCCAGATATTTTTCCATTATGATTTCATCTACATCGGAGAGTGCCTCAAGCATCTTGTCCCTGTACTTCTTCGCCTCCGGCATGAGCTCCGGCGGGATTTCGCCTTCAACGTACTCTGCCCCGATGGCCTCGTCGTCGAAATAAACCGCCCTCATATTCACAAGGTCAACCGGCCCTCTGAACTTATCCTCCGAGCCTATGGGTATATGAACAGGCACCGGCCTTGCCCCGAGCCTCTCCACCATGCTGTCAACGCCCATGTAGAAATCAGCGCCCACCCTGTCCATCTTATTCATGAATGCGATTCTCGGCACGCCGTACTTGTCGGCCTGCCTCCATACGGTCTCGGACTGCGGCTCAACGCCGGCAACCGCATCAAACACCGCAACGGCGCCGTCAAGCACCCTTAGAGACCTCTCCACCTCTATCGTGAAATCCACATGCCCCGGTGTATCTATTATGTTTATCTTGTTGTCCTTCCAGTTGCACGTTGTTGCGGCCGCGGTAATGGTGATGCCCCTTTCCTGTTCTTGGACCATCCAGTCCATAACCGCAGTGCCTTCGTGGACCTCGCCCATCTTATATGTGACCCCCGTATAGAATAGTATCCGCTCCGTGGTCGTGGTCTTTCCCGCGTCTATGTGCGCCATGATGCCTATATTTCGTGTTTTTTCTAGTGGGAATCTTGACATCTGAGCTTATCCTTCTTACCATCTGTAATGAGCGAAGGCCTTATTGGCTTCAGCCATCCGGTGGGTATCTTCCTTCTTCTTTATAGAAGACCCTGTGTTGTTAAAAGCATCGAGGAACTCGCCTGCGAGCTTCGCAGACATCGTCTTTTCGGCCCTTGCCCGCGCAAAATTGATAATCCACCTGAAGGCCAGCGACATGCGCCTCTGGGGCCTTATCTCCACAGGCACCTGATACGTAGCCCCGCCGACCCTTCTGGGTTTCACCTCTAACATCGGCTTTACATTGTCTATGGCGGTCTTGAATACCTTGAGGGGGTCGTTATCGGTCTTTTTCTTTATGACTTCCAGAGAATCGTAAAACGCCTTCTCAGCTATTGACTTCTTCCCGTCCTCCAGCATCATATTCAGAAACTTGGTGACAAGTTTGCTTCCGTATTTCGGATCCGGCAGTATCTCTCTTTTTTCGGCAACTCTTCTTCTCGGCATCTCTTTCTATCTCTTCCCCTTTGATTTCTACTTGGGCCTCTTCGCCCCGTATTTCGATCTGCTCCTTCTTCTTTCAGCCACTCCGGCCGTATCGAGCGTGCCCCTTATTATATGGTATCTCACGCCCGGCAGGTCCTTGACCCTTCCGCCCCTTATCATGACAATGGAGTGCTCCTGAAGGTTATGACCGACGCCCGGTATGTAGGACGTCACCTCCATGCCATTTGTGAGCCTGATTCTTGCGACCTTCCTCAACGCCGAATTCGGCTTCTTCGGGGTCGTCGTGTAGACCCTCGTGCACACGCCCCTTCTTTGCGGGCAGTTCATGAGCGCAGGGCTCTTCGTCTTTCTCTCAAGCCGCTTCCTGCCGCTCCTGACCAACTGCGCTATCGTAGGCACATTTCCTCCATAAATCAAAAAACCGATTTTGCTTCAAGGTAAAAATAAACTTTACCAGAGTCCGTTTTTTTTGTCAACCCCATTCACAAGCATTTAACACCCAAGGGGCTTGACACCCAAGGGCAAAAGAAATTGACTTCGGCCCCTGAAGCCGTTAATCTAAGCTGGCGGTTCGTTAATATGGCAGCAGGGAATTTAAATATGAAATCTCTTTTGAGGCCCGTGCTGAGAATCTCGGCAGGCGTTCTTCTGGGCATGCTCTTGATTTACGCCTTCTTATATTTCTCTCAGGACGGCATGATATTCATCCCCCAGACTATCACAAAGGATGAGCTGGCCGGAATCAAAAAGCAGTATCCCGATGCCGGCGAGATAACGGTCAAGACCCCGGACGGAATCACCCTTCACGGCTGGTTTCTGGGCGCAAAAGAGAAAGGCGCTTCGCCGCTCCTTATATATTTCGGAGGAAACGCCGAGGAGGCCTCGGGGTTTATGACCTTAACGGAAAGGTTCAAGGGCTGGTCCCTGCTTTTGATGAACTACAGGGGCTACGGTTTAAGCCAAGGAAGGCCCTCGGAGAAGGCCCTGTTTGAAGACGCCGTTTTAATCTACGACCTCGCCGCCAAAAGAAAAGACGTGGACCCCGAAAAAATAGTTGCCATGGGAAGAAGCCTCGGAAGCGGGGTCGCGGTTTATCTGGCCTCGGAGAGGCCGCTTAAGGGCGTAATCCTTGTCTCGCCTTACGACAGCATAAGGAGCGTTGCACGGGATATATATCCGTTTGCGCCGGTCTCTTTGATGTTAAGACATCCCTTTGATTCCCTCTCCCGCGCCCCTTCCATTACCGCGCCGATGCTTGCCGTAGCCGCAAGGGATGACAAGGTCATTCCGCTTGAGCATTCCGTGAGGCTTGCGGAAAAATGGGGTGGCAGGCACCATCTGGTGATAATCAACGGCGTAGACCACAACAGTATTATATTTGAAAACGCATACCATGAGGCCGTTGACGCATTCCTTAATGCCTGCCTTCAACCATCCAAGTAGGCGCCGTTGATTACGAATGTGCTGTAAGCCCTGACATCGGGCACGCCTTTTCTATATCCGCAGTTGCTTGACAAAAGCCTTTTTGTTGGTATGCTTTAAAAGAGGACGGCGTTTTACGTCCTTCCGCGGGAAATGAAATATGAATAAGCTCAAGATATTGATAGTAGACGACGAGCAGCCGATAGTAAGCTCCATGGCGCAGTATTTTTCCAAAAAGGGCTATGACGTTTTAGGCGTAAGCTCGCCCGAGGATGCGCTGGTGGCGCTGGCACAGGAGTCCTTTGACGTAGTGATAACGGATTTGTACATGCAGCCGGTGACCGGCTTTGAAATAGCGGACATAGTGAGGAAGAGATGCCCCAAGACGCTTCTTATGGCCATGTCTGGGAGATATGCAAGCGATGAGGTCAATGATTTGGATGTGGATTATTTTTTGGAAAAGCCGTTCCTCTATAAAGACATAGCGCAGCGGCTGAAGGAGAGGTTCGCCTTAAAGGGGGCGTGAAGGTGAAACGGACTATTGTTTGCGCTCTGTTGTTTGCGCTCTTGACATTATAATTAAATAGGATATAATTTTAATTATATGCGAAATAAAGAAGCACGACTATTAGTTCCTAAAGGTCTTTTGAAAGGAGTAAGAGGATGAGAGGGCGTTGCCCACGGTTTCTTTTCCTTCTATTTGTCTTTCTTCCATCGCTGGCTTTCGGTGAGGCGGTAAGGCTTGATTCCTCAACGCAATTCCTCTGGGGAGACGACCTTTTGGGTGAAGACCAGGCGGTTATAGCGGAGCACCTCAGGGTCGGCTTCAAACCCGAGGGAAAGGACTTTTCAGTTTCCGGTTATGCCCGGGCATGGAAAGACCTGTCAGGCGGTGGAGTGAGAGACAATGACCTCTTAGGAAGGCTCTACTACCTTCATCTGGACTACGGCATCACTGAGAAGATATCCGCAAGGCTCGGAAGACAATACGTAAACCTCACTGCCGGCTCATCAGTCATAGACGGCCTGAGCCTTGAGCTTAGAGACTTGGGCCATATGGGCGTTACGGTCACAGGCGGAACAGAGGTCAAGCAGTCGTTGGATTCGGAGCACTCGGCTCTGGGAGATTATTTCTTCGGAATGGGCCTGAGCCTTCTGAAAGTAAAAAACACCCGTTTTGAAGCAAGCTACGCAAGACGCTATGACGAATGGGACACGGCAAGGGAGGAGTTCGGGATTAACGCAAGGAGGTTTTTCAAGTACATAAGCCCGTATACGGAGCTAAGCTACGACAGGCTCTCGGACTCTGTAAACGAGGCCGTATTAGGGGTGGACATAACACCCGTCCCGGACATTTTTTTGAAGGCTGAATATTATCACTTTTACCCTACCTTTGATTCTACTTCTATATACAGCGTGTTTTCCGCGGACGAATACCGCGAGTATCTCTTAAGGGCGGAGTGGGACATCATTGAGCCGCTTACGCTTCTTGCCTCATATTCACGCCAAATCTACGCTGACGGAGACGACGAGGATGCCCAGAGCTTCAGGGCCGGCGCCAAGGTGAGGCCCGTGAAGAGGCTCTTACTCAACGCAAATATCGACAGAAGAACCGGCTGGGGCGGGGACCTCTGGGGCTTTGAGGCGTACGGGGATTATTCCGTCAAGAAGCTTACGGCCTCGGCCGGGATTGAGCACGACATCTACCAGAGGCCGGACGACTCCCAAGACCGGAACGCCCGGCGATACTGGCTCGGCGGAAGCTGGCAGTTGAGAAAGAACATCTCCGTAAGCGCAAGGCTTGAGGAAAACATAAACGAAAACTTCAAGCATAGAACTTTGGGCAGAATGGCCCTTAACTGGAGCCTGTGAGGGAAGATGAAATGAAAACCAAGACCATAACTTTGATTTCACTCATATTGGGAATATCCGCCCTTGCTTATGCGGCGGGAATCTCCTCCCATACTGGCTATAAAGATATGGAGATAAAGGAATGCACCTCCTGCCACAAAGGAAGCGGGGTGACGCCGAACCACGGGGGCTTTTGGGTGAAAGAGCACAGGCTTTATGCTGAGAAAAGTCCGAATAACTGCGCTGACTGCCACGAGCAGTCGTTCTGTCTTGACTGTCATCAGGGAGGGGGCATTTACAATGACCTCAATAAATCCACAACCGGGCCGGACTATATGCCCCGCAGTCACAGGTCGGACTTCCGGGAGCTTCACCCTATAAAAGCCAATGAGGAGCCCGGCTCCTGCATCCGCTGTCATGACTCAAAAAGGTTTTGCTCTGACTGCCACTCAAGGTTTGGCCGGTCGGACTTAAGGGTGCTCTCCCACAGAAGGGGATTCTCGGACATTGAGGCGTCCTCCGGCGGGCCCAAGCACTCGACGTTCACCGAGGCCCAGTGCCAGACCTGCCATCCGGGGAGCGTGCTTCCCAAACATGAGTGGGCAGCGGCCCATGCAAAGGAAGCAAGAAAAAACCTTGCATCCTGCCAGAGCTGTCATCCGGAAGGAAACGTATGCCTTAAGTGCCACAGCGCTAAAACCGGACTAAGGGTCAATCCTCATCCAAAGGGCTGGGGCGATATCTCAGGAAGGCTCAAACGGGCAGGGAACGAAAGGTCATGCGTAAAGTGCCATTAAGATATAATCTCTACGAATAGGGGGCAGATTAAATGAAAAGGTCAAAATGGATAACGGCTGCCGTCATGGCGGTTCTTTTATTCGGTCTTATGCTTTCAGGCTGCGGAAGTAGTACGCGCGAGGCAGGCGCCCCGTCAGCCACCACATCGGTTGTAACAGCCCCCTCCGCAGGGGTTAACGTCTGTCTGAACTGCCATACTTTGCAGAGCAGTGCTTGGGTGCTCTCAGGACATGCAAATACAAACTCCATACCCACATATGCTCAGATAAGCAACCCCGCATGCATCCCCTGCCACGACCCATTGGGGGACGGAAAGCTCACTGACTATCAGTCACCTGCCGTCGGGTGCGAGTCATGCCATGGAGGGGGAGGGCTTCACTGGGGCTCGGGGCCAATCGCATTCACCCGGATAGCGGCAAACTCCACGGGCTCGGGGCAGTTCAATACCTGCACATCCTGCCATCAGCTCATAGGGCCTGACAGCACTCAGGCATCGCCTTTCCATGCAGGCACGGCCGGAAGGATAATAAACGACACTCACTTTGCAGCGGTCGTCTATAACGGAAGCAACGTTGTCGTAAACGACATAACAGGCTATGCCTTTGATTACCTAAGCGATAACCCATGCGCTGACTGCCATAACCCGCACAGTGCTGACCTCTCGATAAACAGGGAGTGGGCCGCATCAGGGCATGCGAATATGACCAAAGACGGGCCATGGGCCCACTATAACTGGGGATTAAGCTCAAGGGCTTCTTGCCAGCGCTGCCATGCAACATCGGGACTTGTGGCCTATGCCTCCTCGATTATAAACAGCACTACCTACACCGCGCCTATGGCCGCGGATTGGAGATGGAAGCCTGAGATGCTCAAGTGTAACGGCTGCCACACAAACAATAAAGGCGCAGTAAGAAACCCCGGGGCGGTTACAGAGACATATGCAGACAACCTAACATATACATTCCCCGACATCTCCAAGTCAAACCTCTGCATGCTGTGCCACACGGGCAGGGAAAGCGGAGGCTCCATAACGGCCTCCACGGCCAATTTCTCAAACGCAAGCTTCATAAACTCTCACTACCTCACGGCAGGCGGCACGGTCTTTACAACGACCGGATACGAGTTTACAGGCCGGGACTACACGAACCCCGTCGCGTACAAGCACGACCAGATAGGCCGGACCGAGGCTGGCACAGGCTCAAGCGGCCCTTGCGTTGGCTGCCATATGTCCTATGTGACGGAGAAGCACCATTTTCTGCCCATTGCCAAGGTCGCAAACGTGATAACCGAGATTAAAAGCACTGTATGCTCGGTCTGCCACGTCGGGGGGTCCGCGCTTACGGCCAACCTCCTTCAGAGGGAGACGGCCTATCTTGCCAATGCCGCGGCTGCATTAGACATGGAGCTTCAGAACAGGGGGTATTTCTTCTTCAATGCCCACCCGTATTTCTTTAAGGCCGCCGGCGGAACCGGAGGCGCCGTAAAAAACTGGCTTACCGCCGGAGCCGCAGTCACAGGCAAAAACAACATGGGTGCGGCCTTCAACTATAACCTGATAGAGCACGACCCGGGGGCATTCGCCCATAACAGCTATTACGTAAAGAGGCTTATATACGACTCCATAGACTGGCTTGACAACAATGCCCTCGACAACTCCGTAAACGCCACTCTCTTAAACGCTTCTCATACGGGGAAGGCCTGGCAGACTGACGCCCAGAGCTATATCCTTGTAGGAGGCGGAAGACCGTAAGACTTTCTTACATCCGTATGAAGTAAAATAAGGGGCGCGCCCCCTGCGCGCCTTCTTTCAAAAGTCTCCATCCCTAAGGAACCTAAGGCACATCCGCGAGGCGCCCCTTATATGCATACCTGCCTGCGGCATCAATAGCAGAACTGCTATGTTTGATATAATATTACCGAGGGCGCTTGCAGACGAGAGAATCACGCGGAGGTTGGATGAGGGATTCGTTCAAGAGACAGATTGAATATCTGAGGATATCCGTAACCGACCAGTGCAATCTCAGATGCATATACTGTATGCCGGAGAGCGGCCTCAGGCCTGCTAAGGAGTCCGACCTACTCACGCCTTCCGAGATAACCCGGTTCGTGAGTTCGGCCCGGAGGCACGGCCTGAGAAAAGTCAGGCTCACCGGCGGTGAGCCGCTCCTGAGGGGCGACATCGTTTCAATAGTTTCCTCCATAAAAAGGGCGGGAATCAACGACCTCAGCATGACCACAAACGGGGTTTTTCTTTCCGGCCATGCCTCAGAACTGAGAAAGGCCGGGCTTAAGCGCGTAAACATAAGCCTTGACACCCTCGATGCCGGAAAATACCGCCTCATGACGCGGGGCGGGGATATATCGCGCGTGTGGGAGGCCATAGAGGAGGCGGAGAGGGCAGGGCTTTATCCCATAAAAATAAACGTCGTTCCGGTGCGCGGTATAAACGATGGCGAAGTCGAGGAGTTTGCCTCCCTCACCTTTGAAAGGGACTATCACATCAGGTTCATAGAGCTTATGCCCTCAAGGGGAAACGGGATTATCAGGCCCAAGGCGCGTGTTGAAAAGGGGGAGTTCATTGAGAGGGTTTCCCGATTAGGAGAGCTTACCCGCCTTCCGTTCAAAGGCAAAGGGCCTTCGAGAAATTACCGCCTTAAAGGGGCAAAGGGCATCATAGGGTTCATAAGCCCGGTAAGCGACTGCTTCTGCGCTTACTGTAACAGGCTCAGGCTTACATCTTACGGGAAGATTAGGCCGTGCCTTTTTTCGGACGAGGAGATAGACGTTATATCCCCGATGAGAAAGGGCGTATCGGACTCGGAGCTTGACGGGCTTTTCCTTAAGGCGGCTGCCATAAAGCCGCCCGGACATCATCTGAAAGGGTTTCAGCCGGGCGGAACCGGCCTTCCCTCAATGTCCCAAATCGGCGGATAATTATCAGGCTGCATTATAAGGGCTAAGAACCCTCCCCCCTTAATAGGGATATCGCCTTTTCCATGTCTTCGGGAAGCGGGCTTTTAAACTCCATGTATTCACCCTTCACAGGGTGGACGAATCCCAAAAGCCCGGCATGGAGCATCTGCCTTGGAAAACTGACGCCTCCGAGCGTTGTCTTTTTCCCGTAAACCCTGTCGCCTAAAACAGGGTGTCCTATGGATGCGAAATGCACCCTTATCTGATGCGTCCTGCCTGTCTTGAGCTTTATATTTACGAGGGTCGCATCATTAAGCCCCTCTACCGCAACCCACTCCGTATGCGCCTCTTTCGCCCTCCTTGCCTTCACTGACATCTTTTTCCTGTCCGCCCCAGAGCGTCCGATTCCCGCCCGTATCTCTCCCCTTTGGCCTTTAAGCCTTCCAAAGACAATGGCCGTGTATCTTTTGTTTACGGTCCTCTGCCTGAACTGCTCTATGAGGCCCCAGTAGGCATTGTCCTTAAGTGCCACGACCATCACCCCTGAGGTGTCTTTATCAAGCCTGTGCACGACCCCCGGCCTTAAAGGCCCGCCTACGGCATTGAGCCTTCCCGTCTGAAATGCAAGTGCGTTCATAAGCGTGCCTCCGGCATGTCCGGCTGCCGGGTAGACGACCATGCCCGGAGGCTTGTCCACTACGACTAAAAACTCGTCCCTGTAAATTATGCCTATGGGGATGTCCTCCGGGATGAGTGCCCCGCTCGGCGCCCGCTCGGGGATAGTTATGCTTATGAGGTCTCCGGCCCTGACCTTGATGTCCGGCTTGACCCGTTTGCCGGCCACGGTAACAAGCCCTTCTTCTATGAGCCTTTGGACCTGTGAACGGCTGATTCCTGTTTTACCGGCAACCAGCGCATCTATGCGCCGGGCAGAATCTTCTTTAAGCGCCCTCAGCTGCATCGGCCTTACATGTCTCTGTGGATGACTTCTATGCTCAGGTTTTTTTCCTTCATCAGGGAGGCTATCTTTTCCACTATGACCGGAGAACGGTGCCTGCCGCCGGTGCATCCTATACCGATAAAAAGGTACGCCCTCCCCTCCTTTATGTAAAGCGGGACGAGGAAATCCATGAGCCCCGAAAGCCTCTCTATGAATTCGCCGGTTTCAGGGCTTTCGAGAACGAACTCCCTTACAGGGGCGTCCGTGCCCTTAAGCTCCTTAAGCGCGGGCACGAAATGGGGGTTGGGAAGGAACCTGACGTCAAAGAGCAGGTCTATGTTATGGGGGATTCCGAACTTATACCCGAATGATATCAGGCTTACGGACATCTCTTCGGCGGCCCCGGCTTTGGCGTAGAGGGAGATTGTAAGCGCCCTCAGCTGATGCGGGGTGTATGCCGATGTGTCTATTATCATGTCAGCCGCATCCCTCAGGGGCCCAAGCAGTTTGACCTCGGCGCTTATCGCATCCTCTATGGCCATGTCCGATGAACCCAGAGGATGCGGCCTTCTGGTCTCTTTGAATCTCCTTACGAGCACATCCGGCTCGGCCTCAAGAAATACTATCTCGATGCTGTACCTCCCCCTGAGGGGAAGCAGGGTGGACTCCACCGAGCCCAGAAACTCCCTCTCCCTTATATCTATGCTGACGGCGACCTTCTTTATGCCTCCCGCCTCGGCCTCTATGGAGGCAAGCGGGCCTATGAGCTGGGGCGGCAGGTTGTCTATGCAGAAAAAGCCGCTGTCCTCAAGCGCCCTGAGGGCAACGGTCTTGCCAGAGCCGGAAAGGCCGGTTATTATGATTATCGTCGGTTTCACCGCCAGGTGCGCCGGATTTATTTGACCGGCTCTATAAGGCCGAAATTCCCGTCGTTCCTCTTGTAAAGGACGTTTATGTCCCCGCTCTGGTCGTTGGTGAATATGAAGAAATCCTTATCAAGGAGTTCCATCTGCATGGCGGCCTCATCCGGGTTCATGGGCTTCATCTCGAAGCGCTTCCTCTTTATTATGGTCGGCGTCTCGGCAGGCGGCGTGCCGGCCTCCGGCATCCCGCCTTTTTCCTGCCTCCTGTGGGAGACCATCTTTTCCTTGAACTTCTTGACCTGCCTTTCGAGCTTCTCCAGCACCTCGTCTATTGCGGAGTATATCTCGCCGGTGCTGCCTTCGGCCTGTATCATCACGCCGTTTGCCTTAAGGAGCACCTCCGCCTTGTGCACGTATTTCTGCACGCTTAGAGTAACGACCGCCTCCGTGATATTGGAAAGGTATCTGTCGAACTTCCCAATCTTTTCCTCGGCATATTTCTTAAGCGCCGGAGTCACCTCTATGTGCCTTCCGTTGACCACTACGTTCATGTTTCCTCCTTTGCGGTTAATTGAATTTTTTCCTCTGTATCTGAGGAGGGATCCTGAGTTCGTCCCTGTATTTGGCCACCGTCCTCCTCGCCGCGGTTATATGCTGCCCCTTCAGCAGTTCGACAATCTTCTGGTCGCTTAAAGGCTTCAATGTGTTTTCTTCCGAGACTATCTTCCTGATTATCTCCTTGACCGATGTCGAGGAGACCATGCCGGAGTCCGAGCTTATCCCGCTTGAGAAGAAATACCTGAAGTTGAAAAGACCGTGGCTGCAGGAGAGGTATTTGTTGGCGGTCGCCCTGCTTATGGTGCTTTCATGCATCGCGAGGTCCGCGGCCACGACCCTGAGGTTCATGGGCTTCATGGCGGAAACGCCCCCGTCAAAAAAGGCCCTCTGGAAGTTAAGTATGCTTTCGCTTACCCTGTATATGGTCTTGTAGCGGTGGTCGAGGCTCTTTAGGAGCCAGACTGCGGAGCGGAGCTTTTCCTCCAGATACTGCCGCTCTTCCTTCGGAAGCGAGTTCTTGTTCATAAGCAGTTTTCTGTAATAGCCGTTTATCCTCAGGCTGGGAATGTTCTCGTCATTGAGGATTATCTGGTAGTCCTTGCCGGTCTTCGTGATGAAGACGTCCGGCGCGATATAGATGGAGGGCAAGGTTGAGAAGTTCCTGCCGGGCTTTGGCTCTAAGGACTCTATGACCTTTACGGCATGCAGCACCGAGTCGAGGGAGCAGCCGTGCTGTGCCGCTACCTGTTTGTACCTTTTCTTTTCGAGGTCTCCGAGGTTATGGTTGATTATCTCCTCGACAAGGCTTCCCCTTAGGCCGAGTTCGTCTACCTGTAGGATGAGACATTCCTTTAGATCCCTTGCAGCAACGCCGCGGGGGTCGAATGTCTGCACCAAGAGCACGGCCTCCAGCGCCTCCCCCGCGGGGCATTCCGCCGCGGCCGCTATCTCTTCATCGCTTGCCCTCAGATACCCGTTGTCGTCTAAATTGCCTATGACTATCTCGGCGATGTCCCTTATCCTTTGGGGCGCGTCCGAGAACCTCAGCTGCCAGAGCAGATGCTCGCTAAGGCCGGCTTCGCCGCCTGCGGAGCTTTCGATGGTCGGCGGCGCTACATGCCCAGGGGTGAAGTAGCCGAGGTCCCTGCCGTCAAGCCCCCTCTCCTCAAAATAATCGTCCACAGAGGATGGCGCCAACTTCTCGAAGTTGATTTCGGCATCCTCCTTGACCCCGTATTCCTCGGCCTCTTCCGTTTCAGCCTCGTTTGAACCCTCTTCCGGGGCCTCCTCTACGGTCTCTTCAAGAAACGGGTTTTCCATAAGCTCTTGGGAAAGGGTCTGGGAGAGCTCAAGCTGAGGCAGCTGCAGGAGCTTGATGGCCAATTGAAGCTGGGGCGTGAGTATAAGCTTCTGGAGAAGCTTCAGCTCCAATCTGTTTTCCATCGCCATCAGAGTTTAAACTCCTTCCCGAGGTATATGTCCTTTGCCCTTGTGCTGGCAACCAGTTTTTCAGGCGGCCCCTCGTCGAGCAGTTGGCCGTGCGCTAAGATGTATGCCCTGTCGGTTATCGAAAGCGTATCCCTTACGTTGTGGTCTGTTATCAGTATCCCAAGCCCCTTGTCCTTTAGATATTTTAGCATCTTTTTCAGCTCTATAATCGCTATCGGGTCAATGCCTGAGAAAGGCTCGTCAAACAATATGAACTTCGGCTCAAGGGCTATAGACCTTGCTATCTCCGCCCTTCTCCTCTCTCCCCCTGAGAGCCGGAGGCTTTCCCTGTCGGCGAACTCCCTGAGCCTGAATTCATCGAGTATATGCCCTATCCGCTCCTCTATCTCGCCGGAGGGCAGGCCCGCTATCTCAAGGACGGCCCGCAGGTTGTCCCTGACGCTCAGTCTCCTGAATATGGAGGGCTCCTGCGGCAGGTAGCTTATGCCCCTCCGCGCCCTCTGATACATAGGCATCCTGCTTATGTCCTCCCCGTCAAGCAGGATGGAGCCTTTTTCGGGCCTGAGCATGCCCACCATCATGTAAAACATAGTCGTTTTGCCCGCGCCGTTTGGGCCCAGAAGCCCGACTATCTCGCCGGAGTCCACGGAGAGGCTGACGTCGTTTATGACGAACCTGCCGTCGTATGTCTTTGAGAGTCTTTCTGCCCTGAGGGTATGCATAATCACTCGGTGCGCTTGAGGAGGACTTTGCTGTTCTCTATGACCGAACGGTTTTCCTTAATCAGATATGTTATCTTTGTGCCGGTAACCACGTTTTCGCCCTCTACGGCCCTCGGCTCGCCCGTGAGGATTATCTTCTCCTCGGCGGCCAGAAAAAGCGCCTTCTCCGAGGTCACAACCCTGTCTCCTTTGATAAGCCTCACATTTCCCTCCGCCTCTATCCTGCTTACCTTGCTCCCCTCGGAATAAAAAACGCGCATCCTGTCGGCGCAGAGTTTCAGGTCGTCGGTCATTGCAACCACGTTGCCCTCAAAGAGCGCCTTGGCGCTTTCGGCTGAAAGGGTATCGGCGGTTATCACGACCGGCCCCTTCCTCTCAAACGGTTTCTCAGTGGGCATATCTCCGGCATAAGCCGCTGCGGACATTATCACAACTGCCGCGGCCGGCAGTATGCTAATCCAATAAAGCCGTAACATTTTTAAGAACCCACGCACTGTCTTTGGCCCTGAACCCCTGACCTTCAACCCTCACCCCCTTGCCCTCCATAACTACCCTATCGTCGGTAACCAGTTCCCCGCCTTTGAGCAGCCTTACGGAGTCCGTCGTTATCGTGTAGTTTTCCGTTTTTGCCGTTATCCCGCCCTCCAGCGAGAGGTCTTTGTCCTCCATGCCGTAAAGTCCGCCGCCGGCCTCAACCTCTATGTTCCTTTCCGCGAATTTCACCCTCACCTTATCGAGCCGGGCGGTTCTGCCGTTTTCTGAAAGCGCCGCCTTCGTTGCGGTAAAAGACCACAGCGGCCTGCCCTTTTCCCTGTTGACTATCTTTAAGCCTTCTATTGACGGGCCTTCCGCCAAGGCGGCGGCGCCCCCGCTGCCGGTCTGCTTTTTAAGCGCGAGGGCCGTAAACAGGATAAGGGCCGAAACAAGGGCCGCAAGCAATGCCTTCTTCACAATAAAATTTTATCACAGGCAGGACGCCGAGTAAAGCAAAATCTATACCAACATATGTCCCAGAATCGGGTATAATAAGAATCATGTCAAGGGACATAAGGACCATAACCGGCTTTCTGATTATATTCATAGGCGCGGCAGGCGGCATATGGCTGGGCTGGTGGCTCAGCACCGGAGGCGACATCATTGACATTCTGCACAGGGCCAAGGTGGGACTGCCGGGCTGGGCGTGGATAGTGCTGAAGGTGGGCCTGGCGGCGGTTGTCGGAGGGTTGTTCATGCTGGTCTTTGCGACAGCCGCCTTTATAGTGTTCAGCGGAAAAGACAATTAAGGATAATCAGGGCCGAAAAATTTGCCGGGCTCTTGGAAGCCGGCTTCATTTCATGGCTGCCTACAATATCTCGTTCGTCCTCTTTAGCCTCTCTGCAAGCTCCCTAAGAAATAGCATCGCTATCTTAGTCTCCTCCCTCAGAAGGGTCTCGAAGTTTCCGGGCGTGATGGAGACGAGCGCTGAGTCCTCCTCGGCCTCTGCGTCCGTTGTCCTCGGAGTGCCTATCAGGAGCGCCATTTCGCCGAAGTAGTCGCCCTTTTTCATCACCTTGAGGGTCTGGCCCCTCTTGCTGAGCCTCACGCTTCCGGACATCACGCAGAACATCTCCTCGCCCGCGTCTCCCTCTCTGAATACCATATCCCCTGCGGAATAAGTCTTTCCGAACTTCCTCATGAGCCTGATGTCTTGGGGCGCGCTCGGCTCGTAAAAGAACCTGCGTAGAAGCAGGACGTCCTTTCTCCTTAGGTTGGCGATTACCTCCGCGCCGAAAAGCAGCACGGTGAAAGAGTAGTATATCCAGACCGTGACTATGAAAAAGGCCTTCAGAGAGCCGAATGCCATGCCGTAGTTCGGATTGTAGCTCAAAAAGAGGCTGAAAAGTGGCCTCATCGCCCCCCACAGGGCTGCTGCTGCTACGGAGCCTAAAAGTATGTAGATGAAGGGGACGCGCACCGGGCTGAATGCAAGATAAAATACGGACATCGCAACGACCGTGACCGCAAACGAGATGCCGCCGTAAAGGAGGCCCCCGCCTTTCTGGATGAAAAACCCCTTAAGCGCCACGCTCAGGAGGCTTACCGCCACGAGCACCGCAAGCGTAAGGAGTATTACGCTTATGTCCAGAAGCTTCGTCTTGAAAAAAGACGGCTTCTGCTGCATCTTGAATATGTCAAAAAACGTTTCCCTCAGCGCGGACATAAGCGGCATCGAGGCCCAGAGCATGGCGGCCATGCTTAGGATTCCCCATATGCCCTTCTGGCCTGCGAGGGAGTAGACCTCTTTTTGGAGCACGCCGCTTAAGTGGGGTATGAACTCCGAGACCAGAAGCGTGATTCTTGAGAGAACGGCCTCGGAAGACGTTATGAAGAGGCTCAGGACGAAAAACAGCAGAAGCATGAACGGAAACAGCGCAAGGAGCGAGTAGTAGGCAAGGGACGCCGAATGCGCAAGGTTTCCATTTTTCATGAACGACTGCACGGACTGCCTCAGGACGAAAAGGCCGATGCTTATACTGTCTTTGTTTGCGGAACCCATGGTCATGCATATTTTAACCTAAACAGGGGCGGCTTGACACAAACTCGGAATTTTGACAAAAAACCTTGCCAGAAAAAAACCCAAAAATCTCCGCCGTTCGTTGCGTAATCTCAGAATGATGTGCTACTATGAAATTGTATTCACGGAATAGTTTTCCGCCGAAGAAAAGGAGAAAAAATGAAAAAACTGCTTTGTATTTTTGCCGTTCTTCTGCTAACCGCATCCTGTTCCAAAGAGGCCGGAACCGGAGGGAACAAGGTCGCCGGTAATGCCGGGAAATATCTTGCCAAGGTAAACGGCGCCGCCATAACCGAAGATGACGTTACGAGGGAGCTTGAGGCCCTTCCGCCCCAGGTCAGGGGCATGTTCATGTCCGAAGGCGGCGTGGAGGGGTTTATAGAAGAACTCGTCAAAAAGGAGCTTCTTTACAATGAGGCGATGAAAAAAGGTCTCGACAAGTCCGAGGAGCTGAAGAAAAAGATGGAGGACTTCAAAAAGCTCATGGCGATTGAAATCCTGCTTGAACAGGTGGTAGAGAAAAAGGCGGATGTGACCGAGAAAGAGGCGAGGGATTTCTACGAGAAAAACAAGGCCGACTTCGTTCTGGAAAAGAAGGGCAAAAAAGAGGTCATCGAGTTTGACAGGGTAAAGGAACTCCTGATGCAGAGGCTTGCCTCTGAGAAGCAGAAGAAGCTCTTTGATTCGTACATAGCCGGGCTGAAAAACTCATACACAATAGAGTTCAATAAAGAGGCGATTGCGGCATTCGCCGGAAGCGGCAAGGAAAGGCCCCAGGCCAAACCCGAAACCGAAGTAAAGCCATAATAGCCCTTTATAGGAGCCTCAGACCGGCCTGACCAAGGTCACCTTGGGAATGATATATGTGCAGGAGAGGTCTCCTGCCGCCTGCCAATTTTCGCGCAGGACGCCCTTGTTGAATATCTCTCTATAGAGCTCAAGCTCGTGCTTGCAGGGGTCTTCGAACTCCTGCGCTATCTCGGATATCGGGCAGTGGTATTTTTTCAGGAGGAAGCTCTTTTCAGTCTCCTCCAATTCCACCAGATAACCGTCCATGTTCAGCATCTCCGCCATAGCGGAGACCCTCTCCGAAAGCCTTGTCCTGTCCGGGAGGGAGCCGCCTTTTTCAGCAAGAAATCTCTCCTTCCTCATCTTGAACAATTTGTCTACTTTAACCTTCCCGTCTATTTCCCTTAAAAACCTCAGTATATCTGTTGCAATCTTGTTGTAGGAGTTGGGGAAAACCGTTTCGCCCTTTTCCGTAAGCATGTACAGGAACTTCGGCCTTCCCCTGCCGTGTTTCTTTGTGGTATACCTCACGATGCCCTTCTTTTCAAGAGAAATCAGATGCTGCCTGACTCCCATGGGCGTAATCCCGATATGCCTGCTTAATTCTTTGACGGACATGCCCCCGCTTTTTTTAATAAGCATCAGGAGGCGCAATTTTGTGTGCTCTTCGGTGACAAAAAACATATGAAAAAGTAACACAATCGCGGTGATTTGTAAATAAAAAAACTAAACTATGCCGGCAGGGGGTTGGGCCTTCTATCCGACGGAGGAGGACAGGATGTTCTTTATCTCCTCGGGCATCTCGCCGAGCATGCCGAGCTTCTTTTTTATGAAGGAGTTGCTCATCATGAGCTTCATGGCCTTCATCATGTATGCCTTTTTAAACTCGTCGTCCGTCTCCAGCGTCTCAAGGAACTTGTTCATGTAAAAGTCCCTGTAGCAGTTGACTATCGCAAGGTCCACATCCTCAAGGGTCATGGCCTTGGGTTTTATAACCGGGTCTATCAGGTTGTATTTCCTGTAGTCCCTGACCTCGATGAAGGGCTTAAGCTCCTCGTATATGTCCGCATAAGGCCACGGCGCAATGGCAAGGAAGTGGGCAAAGTCCGGGTTATACTCCTTTGCGAGCGTAAGCGTCCGCTCTATGCTTTCCCGTGTGTCGTCCGAGAACCCCAGTATCAGGGACGTCTCCGTGATTATACCCCAGTCCCTGAGGAGCTTCAGAGCCTCTTTGGACTCATCAAGCCTGAGGTCCTTTTTCATGTAGTTGAGGGTCGTCTGATCCGTGGCCTCGGTCCCGACGTATATGTGTATTATCCCCGCCTTTTTGTATTTCCAGAGTATGTCCTTGTCCCTGACTATATCAACGGCCCTCGTCTCCATTAGGAACTTCACCGGAAGTCCCCTCTCTATGAGGAGGTCCAGAAACCTCTCCCACCTCTGCCTGTCCGGGGTGGGATAATCGTCGGTAAGCAGTACGACATCCGCCTTGTGGACGGAGCTTAATTCCTCAAGCTCCCTCATGAGGTCTTCCGGAGACCTCGCCCTCCATGTCCCCTCCCAGAACTTCCGCTGTGAGCAGAAGGTGCATTCCTTGTCGCAGCCCCTTGAGGTGCTTATCGCCCCAAGGCGCGAGCCGGGCAGTACGAAATATGTATAGTCGCTCCAGTCAAGGGCATCCCATGCCATGGGCATGTTGTTGAGGTCTTCCATAAAAGGCCTTTTTGCCGTCCTGAGAACCTTTCCGTCCTTTCTGTAAGCTATGCCCGCAACGCCTGAGACATCTCCTTTTTTGGTCATGGCATCGGCAAGCTCCACCACTGTCCGCTCCCCCTCGCCGATAACAATGTAATCTATGGCGTCCGTAAGGCCGAACATCTCCTCGTACATGAACGAGGCGTGAATCCCGCCGCAGAGGGTGGTTATCTCAGGGGAAACTTTTTTGGCAAGCTCCATGACCTTCTGCGCATCGAGCGACGTGCATGTGATGGCGGTTGTTGCGACCGCGTCGGGCATAATCTCCCGTATCTTCTTTTCTATCTCCTCATATCCGACGTCTTTTGTCATGGCGTCGTATATGAGGGCCTCGTGGCCCGCGGCCCGAAGCGCGCCTGCAAGGCACACGAAATAAAGCGGCACCCATCTGCCTGCGACCTCCACCACGCCCGCATGAAAGGGCGGCGTTATGAAAAGCACCTTCATGCGCCCATCTTCTCCCTTATGGCCTTTACCCTGCGGTTGACCTTGAGCCAGAAATAGACCCCTGCGCCGACGACCGAAAAGACGATTACGTGTTTTACGATGAGGGCCGGTATCTGGCCGTGCCCCACGGCATTGGCCCACTCAAAGCTCCTGTAGGCAAGCGTCCTCGGCACCCCGCCTATCAGTATCCAGTAGAGGGAGAACCGGGCGACCTTCGTCATGCCCGTGTAGATGCTCAGGAAATACCGGGTTACGGCCTCGTCCTCTCGGCCATCGTACTTCCTTACTATCAGCCAGAGGGCCGCGCCGCTTGCGGCAAGCATGGCCGTGGCCACGTCGTGGAAGTAATTGTTCATCATTATCAGAACGCCTGTAGTCGGGCTCATAATTTATCTATTATAACCCAAATGCCGGGGCAAGAAACATGTTTCCGTACGGGCAGGGCAGGTGCGGCTTCGAAGGCAGGGGCCGCCCTTTAAACGCCGGAAAAGTCTATGACCCGTGGGTCACAACCCATAGGGCCGGAACCGGGTTTGCGCTGTTTTTTAGCTTTTCTCCTCACAGAGCGTCTTAATCTTGTCAAGGACGCCCCTTGCCTCAATGGAATTTAACTTCTCTATGAGCTTATCCGGAACCATGCTGAGTATCTTGCCCGGCATCGCATATTCTATCTTCACCGTAAGGTCGGTGGAGCCGCCCTTGTCTATGAAATCATACGACTCCTCTATGGGGAACTTCCCCTTCAGCGACAGGCCGAAGCTTTTATTCCTGACATGCCCGGTCACTACACCCTTGCCCTTAAAACGCACGCCGAACATCTTGTACTCCCAGCGGAACGTAGCGCCCCTTTTCGGCATGTCCGGGCTTAAGTCCTTAACATCCACAAGGCTCGTCACATAACGCGTCCAGTTAGAAGGCGTGGTGACTATATCAAAGACCCTGCCCACCGGAGCGTTAATGCTTCTGGTCATGTGCACCACCGGCATAGAGACCTCCTTTTTGCCGCATAATGCGGGCTGATTCTTTTAATTATTAGATTATATCCTCATGGAAGGCGGAGCGCAAGGGGTATTTACGATGCGGAATTTGAGAGGGCCGCTCTCACGGCCTCATGGAGCTTTTTCCCTGAAAACCCCTTTGACAGCCGCGCCTTGACAATGCCTTCGCTGTTTATAACCACAAGCCCTGCCCCGTACTTTACGCCGAACTTCTTGGCCGTCTCATCCCCTTTGTCGTAGCCGAGGCTTTCGCGTATGCCGTTTTTTTCCGCAAACGCCTTTATCCGCGGCTCCCTGTCCTGAAAGCCTATCCAGATTATTTTCAGCCCCTCCGCTTGAAACGCCTTTTCCATCCCCTTCACGAGGGGAATCTCCTCCCCGCACCGCATTCACCAGCTTGCAAAAAAGTAAAGTACCACCGGCCTTCCCCTGAACGACTGCAATTCCATATTTCCGCCTGTAAATAAGTCCTTCAGGGTGAAGTCCGGAGCCGGGAATTCCGCAGGCAGGCCGTCCGTGCAGGAGACCGCAAGCAGGGATAGAAAAACAACCGTCAGCAGCCTTAAAAACGCGCCGTGTCTCATATTCATGAATATAATATAACACTTCCTCATTGAACCTGCGAATGCTAAAATACCGCATGGC
>JAUXOF010000049.1 GCA_030682405.1 Thermodesulfovibrionales bacterium | reverse complement strand
TGCGCCATGCCCTTTAGAGCCCTTACCTTCGTTATGGCGGCCGTAAGGGTCGTCTTGCCGTGGTCTACATGCCCTATCGTGCCTACATTCGCATGAGGCTTCAGTCTCTCAAACTTTGCCTTAGCCATTATAAAACCTCCTTAAATATTTCTCCCTCTTGCATCCTTTGACAAAGCCCATGACCGGAATCGAACCGGTGACCTCATCCTTACCAAGGATGTGCTCTACCGACTGAGCTACATGGGCGCCTCTATCTCGAATTTGAAACCTTTTTCCAAAGCGGGAAACGGGATTCGAACCCGCGACCCTCAGCTTGGAAGGCTGACGCTCTACCACTGAGCTACTCCCGCAACCAATTCCGGCCCGCATTCTGGTGGAGAGGGGAGGATTCGAACCTCCGTAGGCATCGCCAACGGGTTTACAGCCCGTCCCCTTTAGCCACTCGGGAACCTCTCCTTTATGGTCAAATATCCCGCTTAAGCAGACGGTATACACCCGCATAAAAAAACCTCCACTAACAATACCGGAGGGCGCTTCCATCAAACCGCCCGGCCCTGATGCCCGCCTCGTAATGGAGCCACCGAAGGGAATCGAACCCCCGACCCGCTGATTACAAATCAGCTGCTCTGCCTGCTGAGCTACGGTGGCTGAAAAAGACAACACTACTCCTGTTATCTTAAACTATTAATATATGGGAAATATTATACTATGGTCAACAGGCAAAATTCAACGAAAAACCCCGCTTATCGCATGTTTTCTTCCGAAATTCAGGTTTTTTTAAGTTTTTGCCTTAAAATCTCATATAAAAGTATCCCTGTTGCAACCGAGACATTAAGCGAATTGACCTTCCCCCTCATCGGCAGGCTCAGAAGGTGGTCGCACTTGTCCCTGACGGTCTTCCTCAAGCCCACGCCCTCTGAGCCGAGAACAAGCGCAAGCGGTATTGCAAGGTCAGTGTCGTATGGAGAAAGCCCCTTTCCGCCCTCGGCCCCGATAATCGCGATACCGTCTTCCTTCATAGCCGATATTGCGTGCTTTATGTTGGGCACCATAGAGACAGGCACATACTCCACAGCCCCTGCCGATGCCTTAGAGACGACAGGGCCAAACCCCGCGGCCCTGTGGCTCTGGATTACAACCCCGTGCACTCCGGCCGCCTCGGCAGACCTCAGTATCGCTCCGAAATTCCGAGGGTCCTCTATTCCGTCAAGTATAAGGAAAAATGCGTGCTCGTTCTTTTTTGCCGGGATTTCGAGGAGTTCCTCAAGCGGCGTGTATCCCCTCTCCGCAACCCGCGCGGCTATGCCCTGATGGCCCTTCGGGAACCTCTCTTCGAAAAAAGAAAGCGGGACTTCCTTTACGGCGATGTTTCCGGCCTCCGCCTCCTTTCTTATCAGATGGACTTCTTTGTGCCTCCCGGAACTTATATAAATCTCCATTATGCGCCTTCCGGCCCTTACGGCCTCAAGCACGGGGTTTAAGCCGTATATCCAGTTCTCAGTCCTCTCCGCGGATTTCACCCACACCTCTCTAACGTTGTCAATCACGCCACCCCAAACACTATCTCCCTCTCTTCCATGTCCACCTTGTCAACCCTCACGGTCAGCTCCTGCCCGATTCCGAACCTCCTTTTAGTGTGCCTTCCGGTAAGGGTGAGGCTCTGCTCGTCGAACACGTAGAAGTCGTCCGTCATGTATGAGACATGGAGGAAGCCGACTATATAAAAGTCCTCCAGCCTTACCTTTATGCCGTAAGGCGTGACGCCAACGACCCTCCCCTTGAATTCATCCCCTGTTTTGTCCTTCATGAACCACACCCTCATGGCGTCCACAACCTCTCTTTCCGCCTCATCGGAAAGCCTTTCCATGTGCGACGAATGGGATGCTATGTCGGGCAGGAGCGCCTGAAGCTCCTCAATGCGCCTGTCGGAAAGCCTGTTTTTCGTAAGCACCTCCCTCAGTATCCTGTGGACAACGAGGTCGGGATAGCGCCTTATGGGGGATGTAAAATGCGTGTAGCACTTGGACGCAAGACCGAAGTGCCCGACATTGTCCGGCGAGTATTTGGCCTGCTTTAAGCTCCTTAATATCATATAGTTTACCACTTCCTCCTCAGCCGCTCCCTTTACAGCGGCAAGGAGTTTTGAGAACATATCGGGCCTAAGCGCGGAACCCTTTTTGCCTTTAACCTGGGCCATCTTTGCATCGGCCCTCAGAAGAGGCCTTATTATCTTCCATATCTCGTCAAGCTTCATGGAGTCGGGCGGCTCGTGCACCCTGTAAAGGCACGGAACCCCAAGCCCTGACAGGAACTCTGCCACGGCCTCGTTGGCCGCAATCATGAACTCCTCTATCATCATGTGGGCAAAGTTCCTCTCGGCCCGCAGTATGGCCTCCGGCCTGCCGGTAAGGTCAAGCAGCACCTCGGGCTCTGGAAGGTCAAAGTCAAGGCTTCCCCTTTGCCGCCTCTTGCTCCTCAAGAGGCCGGTAAGCTCGGCCATGAGTTCCAAATCCCCAAGGAGATAACCGTATCTCTGCCTCTCTTTTTCATCCCCGTCAACGATTATCTTCCTTACCAAGGTGTATGTCATCCGCTCGTTGCTTCTGATGAGGCTCGGGTAGAACTTCGAGTCTACCATGCCTCCACCCCTGTCAAAGTGCATCTCCGCGGTGAATGCGGGCCTTTCGACATCCGGCCTGAGGCTGCAGAGGTCCTCGGAAAGCTCAGGCGGAAGCATGGGTATCACCCTGTCAGGGAAATAAACGCTCGTTGCGCGGCTTCGCGCCTCCTCGTCAAGGGGCGTATCCCATCCCACGTAAAAACCCACATCCGCAATGTGGACATAAAGCGTATAGCCGTGCTCTGTGAGCTTTATGGATACCGCATCGTCAAAGTCCTTTGCCCTTTCTCCGTCTACGGTAACTGTGCGAAGCCCCCTTAAATCCTTCCTTTTTCCGCCGGCGTCCTTTCCATATCCGGACTTTGCATCTGAAATCACATTTGGGGGGAACCCCCTTGGAAGGTTGAACTCCTCCACTATCGCCTCCACCTCCGAGGCCGGGTCATCGGGCTTCTTGATGACCTTCACTACCCTGCCTGAGGATTTTGTCCTTTCGGCAGGGAATTCCGTAATCTCCACCATGACGGCATCTCCGTCCTTTGCCCCTGCCTTGTCCTTAGGCGCAACGTAGATATCGAAATTCACGGACTTCTTCTTGGGCCTGACAAAACACGCGGTTCTTCCGACCTCGATTATGCCCGCGATTATCGTATGCGCCCTCTCAAGCACCCTTATTATCCTGCCCTCGCGCCGTGCGGGCTCCTCAAGCCGGGCTATGACCCTGTCTCCGTCAAGAGCGCCGAGGGTCTTCCTCGGCGGTATGAAAAGGTCCCCCATGCCGGTTTTCTCCGGTATGACAAAGCCGTACCCGTCCCTGTGGGCATCGAAGCGGCCTGTAATGAGGTTCATCTCCGAGGAATGACCGTAAAGGCCCTTCCTCGTCATCACAAGCTCGCCGTCGCGGAGCATCTCATTAAGAACCCTTTTGAGGTCGTTGACCTCGGTCCTTCCGAGCTTAAGGAGATATGCAATTTCTTTAAACCCGAGGGGTTTGGGGGCACGGCCTTCGTCTGAAGGGACACTGCCCACGGCAGACGGGGCGCGGCCTTTTTTTGGAGAAGGCGCTGCTTCTTTGAATAATAAAATGACGTCTTCTTTCATCTCTTTAAGTTTATTTTTCATGAGGGTATTTTAGGATATTCCGGATTTAAATGATAGGGGCGCCGTCAGGCGCAAAGGAACTGCAGGGAGAGGAGGCATTGCCTCAAACCAACGCAGCGATGACGCAGAGAGGCTTACCCCTTTTGAAAAGGATACGGGAGGAGTTCCTCTAAGGTGAATTTTTTTATTCCATCCTTTGCCTTAAGATAGATTGCCGCATCAGGCGCAAACTCATAGAGCGCCTGCCTGCACGAGCCGCAGGGGAAACACGGGCCGCCTTTTTCGGAAACAACGGCCATTGCGGCAATATCGGTCTGGCCCGAGGAGACGGCATTAAGAAGCGCAATTCTCTCGGCGCACGCCGTGAGCATAAGGGAGGGGTTTTCTACATTAGAAGCGGTGAATATCATTCCCCCGCGGGTCATGAGCGCGGCCCCTACCTTAAAGCCCGAGTAAGGGGCAACAGCCCTTTTGCCCGCCTCTTCAGCTTCGGATACGAGTCTCTGGATTTCTTCCGTAGTCACTGCCGTGCATTAATAATTGAACATGTCAAGCATGTCTTTGAGGTCTATCGGGTCGTCCATCTTTACCTTGCCGCTCCTGAATTCCGACTCCGCAACGGCCCTGCTGCCGTTGAACCTTGGGTCAAACTCTATGCCCTTTGAAAGGGCGGCGGACGCATTGCCGTACTCCCCTTTTGCATTGTGCGCAAGGGCAATCTCGTAGTATGCGATATACAGGCCAGGGGACCTCCTCAGTGCCTCCCAGTATACCCTGACGGCATCATCGTACATGCGGAGCCTGTAGTATGCCTTGCCGAGGTTGTAGAAGGCCTTCTCCGGCGTCTGGTAGAGCGGATTGTTCAGGGCCTTCTTGCAGTTTTCAACCGCCTTCTGCCACTCCCTTTCCGTATAGTAGAGGAAGCAAAGGTTGTTGTACCCCTCGGAATAATCCTTGTCTATGCGGATGGCCTTGCTGAAGGACTCCTCTGCCTTCCGGTAGTCCGTAAACCTCATGTGGACTATGCCGAGGGCGTTGTGGTATTCCTTGTTGCCCGGGGCAATCTCTATGCCCTTCTGAAACTCCACATATGCTGGCTGGAGCTTGTTTTCGCTCAGGTAAGACGCACCCATCTTGTAATGGGCCTCCGCCCTCCCCGCCCTCTCCTTGCTCAGGCCGCAGGAGAAAAGGACAGGCAGACACATTAATATCAATATAAACGCCCTGTCTTTCATCACATAACAACTTAACAAAAACACCGGAATAAGTAAAGGGGGGGACATTTTCAAGGGCAGGTTGGCGACAGAAACTAATTGGGTGTTGAAATTTTCTGTCGATGTCAGCTAATGTATACTGAAGTTAGCGGCAAACGAGGTTTTTAAAATTGTCCAAAAACATCTTCGACAGTGGTTCTATAAGAATTTATCACGGCGATGCCTTAAATTTCTATAACAATTGGGATGATCCGACCGTGATTATTTCTGATGGTCCTTATGGGATTTCAGGTTTCCCGGGCGATCCTCCCAGCCATGACGGATTGGCAGAGTGGTATGAACCGCACATAAAGAAATGGTCTGAGAAATCAACGCCTGAGACAACTCTTTGGTTTTGGAATACCGAAGTGGGATGGGCCACTGTTCATCCAATTTTTATTAAGCACGGATGGAAATACCGCTGTTGCCATATATGGGATAAGGGAATGGGTCATGTGGCCGGAAACGTAAATGGTAAAAGCATGAGAAAGCTCCCGGTGGTAACAGAAGTTTGTGTCCAGTATGTTAAAGAGCCTTCATTCGATGTCGATGGGAAATCCCTATCAATGAAAGAATGGCTAAGATATGAATGGGCAAGAACTGGCATTCCTTTTTCAAAGACAAATGAAGTTTGCGGAGTGATAGACGCGGCAACACGTAAATATTTTACTAAGTGCCACTTGTGGTATTTCCCTCCTGCTGAGGCATTTGAAAAAATACAAAAGCATGCTAACACACATGGAAAAATAGCCGGGCGGCCTTATTTTTCTATCGACGGAAAGAAACCTCTTTCAAAACAAGAGTGGGAAAAAATGAGGGCAAAGTTTAATTTTATCCATGGCGTAACTAATGTTTGGACGGAGCCTCCTGTCAATGGCAAAGAGCGTTTAAAAAACGGATTGAAGTCTATTCACCTTAACCAGAAACCTTTGAGACTGACTAAGATGATAATCGAATTATCATCAGACAAAAGTGATTTAGTCTGGGAGCCGTTTGGCGGATTATGCACGGGAATGGTTGCCGCAGAATCATTAGGCCGTCACGGAGTAGCTGCCGAAATTAACAAAGAAATATTTGAACACGCGGTCAACAGACTGGAAGATATTTCTATTGAAGTTCCATTACCTCTTTAATCACCTGATCGGAGATTTCATCCTCGGCAACAAGTGATCGAGCCCATACCCTTATTTGCTTTCCATTGATGGCAAGATTAAGAACGCGAGATTTGAATTCTTCAAGTCCTGTATGCTCTATCCTGTCTATCTTCGCAAAATTCGTATCCAGCCGATAAGGAAACCTACCAAGAAGCGTTTTTATCTTTTGCTGGTATTCGATAGTTGGACTGAAAACAGTCCCCTCTTTTCCCCACCTGTCCACTTCCCTTTTCGCTTCCTTGAACTGATCAGGCGTTCCCTGAAATTTATATCCGTTTGTATTGGTTTGCTGTAGATTAGCGGTCCGGCTTGAAGTATCCTCTGGTTCGAAGACAAGATAATCAGGCGGTCTATGATAATGCTTATCCCGTGCAAGAGCTAAACTCTTTGCCGACCCTACCCATACGTCAATTATCTTAGGCTTTCCGTAAATCAAGAATTCAGGTAACCAAGCGACCAGAGCTACATTTGTCTGGTCGTTTTCAAAGTGCATGATGCTATCTTTGAATCGAGCAGTTATTTCTGTCGCTAAAGGAAACCATGTTTTTATTTCTATTCCAGGCTTCGGTTCAAGTATCCCCTGAAAAAGAGCGTCTGGAAATCCGGGGTCTTGCCTGATCCATGATCCAAGCCCATTCCAGTCATGTTGATTAAGTATCTCTATGATTGAAAACTCAATCATGTTTCCGATGAGCGGTGATATTTTTGACACGACTTTAGCAAGATGCTTTGCGTAAGCTGTGCTGTGAGGTTTCTTGATATCTAATACGTCGAGAGGTTGACCTTTAAGGCTTATAATTTCTGAGGATGCTTTTTCTAAGATATCTTTGTAGTTCATAAAGTCAGAAGGTCCCGCATTGAAATTTCCAGTGCTTTTGCAAGCTTCTCGATATTCTCAAGTGTGATGTTTTTTTCCGCTCTCTCGATCATCCCGATATAAGTTCTGTGGACACCGGCACGAGCGGCAAGCCCCTCTTGAGAAAGGTTCCTTTTCAGGCGTTCCTCTCTAACTTTCTTTCCAAAACGGATATTTATGCCTTTTCCCATGGGATAAAGTAGTATACTTTTCCGCTATCTATAGTTCTACAGACTAAAGTTAGCAATACACACATCCGCTTCCACGCAAGAAGAGATGGATATAGGATTTTCTCACGACACCCCACTTCCATGTCGAGCTCCGCATCTTTTGGTTGGAGTTCACCGTGGATTAGCGGGTATCGACACCTCCAAATAAGTAAAGGCTTGAACTAAACCGTCCGAATGTTTATATTAAAAAATGACCCGCATCCCAGCCCTCTGCCTCATAACCTGCCTGCTCGTCTGCCCGGGCGCCTCTTTTGCTTTTCAGGCGGAGGTCTTCCCGCAGGAGATAAGCCCCGGAGATTCCTTCTTAATAACGGTGCATCAGCAGGATGAGGCCCCTGAGGTCTTTTTCGGGGGAAGGAGGTTTTATTTTTCGGACTGCGGCGAGGGATGCTTTATCGCAGTAGGCGCGGCGGACCTCGATACAAAGCCGGGCGAGTATACCGTCACCCTCAGGCAGGGCGAAACAGAGGAGGCCCTGAGGCTCAGGGTCAAAGAGGCGTCGTTCCCCACGATAAGGCTGACCCTTCCTCCATCCAAGGTGTTTGTGAGCCTGAAAGACTTAAAGAGGGTAGAAAGGGAAAACGAGAAACTGTCCCTTATATGGCAGACCGTTTCCGGGAGGCTCTGGGACGGGAGCTTCATCCTGCCGCTTGGAAACGAGATATCAAGCGCCTTCGGCACGATGCGGATAATGAACGGGAAAAAGAAAAGCGTACACACCGGCATAGACATAAGAGGCAAGGCAGGGGAGGAGGTGCGGGCCTCAAACACGGGAGTGGTTGTTCTTTCAGAGGAGCTTTTCTTCGGCGGAAACACCGTGGTGATAGACCACGGGCAGGGGATATTCTCTGTCTGCATGCACCTTAAGAAATTCAATTCCGGAGTCGGGGATATCGTTAAGAAAGGAGACGTCATAGGCTTCGTAGGCTCAACCGGCAGGGCGGACGGCCCGCATCTTCACTTCGGCATAAAGGTGCTTGACATAAACACAAACCCTGTTTCCTTTATAGGGCTTAAGATGTAAGCCTCCCTATTTCAGCCTCTGCTCCGAAAGGTGCAGATGGTCTGTTTCGATTTCTACAAGCGCTTCGAATATCTGCCGTATCCTAAGGTTTTCGGATTCCCCTGCCGCCCTTCTATAAAAATCTATCGCCCTCGCCTCCCTTGCGTGGGATTCCCCGAGGTTTTCCCTGTTGCTTATATGACATTGCTCGGAGCCTTTGGGGACGGCATCGAGCTTGAGGATTTTCCTCCATATGGCGGCATGCTCGGCCTCTATCTTTCCGAGCGCCTTGAAAAGCAGCCTGCCCTCGGCGTCGTCTGTCTTCTCCGCAGCGCAGAAATAGAAGGCTGAATTGCTCACCTCCACCTTCAGGGCGTGCTCTGCATCAGCCCTGTCATGAGCGCTTAAGGAGACGTCAAAGTTGACATTTGCGTCTTTGGCCTCTTTTATGTGCTGCCTGTGCGCCCCGCAGAAAGGGCAGTTATAAGGCGGGGTCTCCCCTATATAGGGGTCTCCGCATATCTCGCATCTCCAGAGCCTCACCATAATATGCCTCCTTATTAAGAAAGATAAGGGGTTAGGCTTGCTGCCTAACCCCTTTAATTTTCAATGGTGGAGCTGATCGGGATCGAACCGACGACCTCTTGAATGCCATTCAAGCGCTCTCCCAACTGAGCTACAGCCCCTC
>JAUXOF010000023.1 GCA_030682405.1 Thermodesulfovibrionales bacterium | reverse complement strand
ATAAAGCAAGGAGGCTGCAAAGTGCAGCAGGAAAAAGACTGGATTCCGCATCAAGTGCGGAATGACGGGGAAGGGAAGGGCGAAGCCTTATGCGGCGCGGCGTCCGCTTTTGTATTGACAAAAACCCCGCTTAAGTGTTATAAAAACAAGCTTCCAAATATCTTTTACCTTAAGGGGGTGGACGATGAAACTGGGCGTTTTTGTCAGTGATTACGCGCTTGTCAGTGATACCCTGAGCAGGCTTAGTGCCGACAACCTCGGCATTATCCTCGTTTCAAACGGCGTTTATCACGCATTTCTCAAAGAGGGCGGCAAGCCTTCCCCGCTTCTGGATAAGACGGCAAAACTGTATGCCCTCACCGAGGACATAGAGACGCGCGGGCTTAAGACCGGGGATATTGACGGCAGGGTCAAGACGGTCAACTACGGCGAACTGGTTGACCTCATATTCAACGATTACGAAAAATTAGCGTGGCTTTAGGAGGTGACGGAATGGGAATTTTGACGATTGGATGCTTCCCCGGGCTTATCGGCTCGGGTGTCTATGACTTCGCCCTGAAGTTGGCAAAGGCCTCTGTGGACAAAGGCCACAAGGTGAATCTATGGTTTTCAGGGAACGCAACAGGCTCTGTTAAGGCCAAGCAGAAACACCTGAAGGACTACTCCACAGCAGAGAAATACATCACCGAACTCCTCGCAAAAGGCGTTGAGATATGCACATGCGAGGCCTGCACAGTGGCAAGGGGCGTCAACAAGCCCGACGCCATAGAGGGCGTGAAGTGGAACGCCATGCACTGGTACCTTGCCAAGGTACACAGCTCGGACAGAGTCCTTCAGATAGGAGGCGAATAAGATGGGAGACGTTAAACTTGCTTTCATAGTCCAGAAACCCCAGTACAAAGGCGAGACGTCAAGGCTCGGCATAACACATGCCATCTCCTACCAGACGGTTGAGGTGCTCCTCGATGACGGCGACACGGTTACCCCGAAGCTCTGCTTCATAGGGGAAGGCGTCCTCGGGCTTCAGAAAGACCAGAAGGCCATGGATTCATACGGCATAACAAGCTCGGAGTCCCATCTTAAGAACACCCTCCTTGTGGACCTCGACGTGCTCATATGCAAGGAGGACCTCGATAAGTACGGCATTTCCGTGGACTCGCTTCCGGATGCCGCGGAAATGGGAGCGGACAAGACCTTGCAGATAGTGCCTTTTTCAGAGATACAGAAGGCCATAGACGAATCACGGCATGTGCTTTTCTTTTAAAACAACAAGGAGGTTTGAAAAGTGGGAGAATTAAGCAGCCAAACACCCGTACAGACACTTGATGTCCTTGGAAGGGTATGCCCGTATCCCCTCGTGCTCACAAAAAAGGCGGTTGAGAAACTCTCAAGCGGCCAGATACTGAAGGTCCTCTGCGACGCACCGGCATCCGCAGAAGACACCCTGCCGAGGTGGGCGGAAAAGCAGGGCTTGAAGTTCGAGGCCGTAAAATTAGAAGACAAGTGGGAGATATACATCCAGAAGCCGTAATAAGCCAAAGGAACAAAAAGGGGAAGCCTTCAGGCTTCCCCTTTTTTTATTGGGCATATTAACCCTGAGTTACATTTCGGTCAGAGTTACAGCGCCGGATGGGCATAGGCTGGTGCATGTCTCGCAGCCCTCGCACAAGTCCGCCTGCACGACCACGGCCTTGCCGTTCTGCATCTCAAAGACTGATACGGGGCAGTTGGTGACACACTCCTCGCATCCCTCGCATTTCTCTGCGTCCACCGATATCATGTACATTACGTCTTTCCTCCTTTAGTCTTTTATTCTATGTTGCGGTCTCTTCCTTTATGGAAATCGCTATCTTATAAAGGCCGGTGAGTATCAGAAACCCCAGCGCCCATACGCCGAGGGTTATGGCTACCTCGGGCGCTGTAGGCGAATACTCCACAACCTTTTCAAAGGGGTTGGGTATGAAACCGCCCACGACCAGCCCCATGCCCTTGTCTATCCATGCCGCTATGAAAAGTATAGCTGCGGCAAACGCAAGGGTTGTCTCGTTTTTGCGCGTCCTTGGGTTGACCAGCAGGATTATGGACAATATCGCCAGCACGGTAGCCGTCCACATCCACGGCACGAGATTCGTGTGCCCTTCGATGCCGAAGAAGAGGTAAGTGATGGGATGCTGGTGCGAGGGAATGCCGCTGTAGAAGGCCGTAAAGACCTCAAGCAGGAAGAAAAACACATTGGCGCACATGGCATATGTGACTATCTTTGCCAGCGACTGTATGGCCTCCTTGCCGGGGTCGAACTTTGAAACCTTCCTCACTATCAGGCAAAGCAGGATAAGCAACGCAGGGCCTGAGGCAAACGCCGAGGCCAGAAACCTCGCAGCCATGATTGCGGTAAGCCACAGGTGCCTTCCCGGAAGACCTGCATACAGAAAGGCCGTGACCGTGTGAATGCTGACCGCCCATGGGATGGAAAGGTATATTAAGGGCTTGACCCATCCTTCAGGCTTGACCCCTTTTTTCTCGGCCCCGAGAGTATACCAGCCGATTATGAGGTTAAGGAAGAGGTAGCCGTTTAAGACGACCGCATCCCAGAACATCACTGAACCAGGGGCTGGGTGCAGCACCACGTTCATTATCCTCATTGGCTGCCCCAGGTCCACGAAGATGAAAAGCAGGCACATTATAACGGCCGAGACTGCCAGAAACTCGCCGAGGATGACAACCTTGCCGAATTTCTTGTAGTCATGCAGGTAATAAGGGATTACCACCATGACGGCCGAGGCCGCGACTCCGACCAAGAAGGTGAACTGGGCGATGTAAAGGCCCCATGTGACATCCCTGCTTAGTCCCGTAATTCCCAGTCCTGTTGTGAACTGATTGAGGTAAGCGAGAAACCCGACCCCCACCACGGCAAGCAGGAAGAAAACCCATGTCCAGTATTTGCGGCTTCCAACCAGAGCTTTCTCAAGCATGTTCGCCACCTCCTATCACATAGTAAATACTCGGGCCGGTTCCGAGTTCCGCCTTGCGCCGAAGGGTGTAGCGGGTTCTCAGCACTTCCCGTATCTCGGAATCCGGGTCTTCGAGGTCTCCAAAGACAATCGCCCCTCCTGAGGCCTCCACGCACGCGGGCTTTAAGCCCTTGGCGAGCCTCTCAAAGCAGAAGGTGCATTTCTCCACAACGCCTTTCATCCTCGTAGGGTACTCCTTGTTTTCCTTTTCTTTCTTGATAAAAGGCCTCGGGTCCCGCCAGTTGAAGCTCCTTGCGCCGAAGGGGCATGCCGCCATGCAGAACCTGCAGCCTATGCAGCGGTGCATGTCCTGCATAACGAGGCCGTCGTTCCTCTTGTAGGTGGCCTTTGTGGGACAGACCCGTGCGCATGCGGGGTTTTCGCAGTGGTTGCAGAGCACCATGAAGGGCTTGTGCTCGACGGACTCGGACATGAACTTGCTCTCAAGTCCCGGGAACGTGTGTTCGTAGGACTCCGTCCATATCCATTTTACCTCTTCCTTGGGATTGCCTATGTCCGGGACATTGTGTATGTCGTGGCACGCGTCTATGCATTTCCGGTAGTCCGCATCCGTCTTAAGCTTGCCGACGTCTATCGCCATGCCCCAGTGTTTTCCCTTCAGGGCCTTTTCGTTAGGCAGAACCTCAGAGGCTGCGCCGAGCTTATCGGCAATCACCGAGCCGCCGAGCCCCAGTATGGTCGAGATTCCGGCTATCCTTATGAACTCTCTTCTGTTTATACTCATGACTCCTTCTCCTTCGGTGCGATATGGCAGTCCCAGCAGTAAGGCTTCACGGCCATATAATTGTGGCACTCGTCACAGAACTTTTTCTTGTTCGAATGGCAGTTCATGCATGTGTTCTGAAGGCTCATGTCGTGCCTTGAGCCTGTGTTGCTTACATAAACCCTCATGCCGTCGCGGACCACGGAGTCCCTCCAGTTGTTGAGCATCTGCATGTGTCCGGCCCTCATGAACTCCTTCGGCTCCACGCACTTCTTTTCTGCCATCTCCTGGATGACAGGGGTGTCGGTTTTCGGGTCGGGCTTGGCAGCGGCCTTGCCTGCGTTATAGAGGAAAGGGAATGCCGCCAGACCGACAAAGACAATCAGCCCCAATAAAATTTTGCCTCCGTCGTAGATCTTCACTCGTTGCCCTCCTTTCCTGGAAGGGGTTCGGCCCTCATGTCGGTAGTCCTCTCCTTCTCCCCCTTCATTACAAGCGCATTGCCCACCAGTTCGTGAACGCCGGTCACCTTGACCCCCGGAACCCAGTAATCCATGGATGCCGTGAGCGTGGCCCTGTCAATGGCGCAGATATTGGCGAGCATGTTGACCCCGTGTTTGTCCCTGACGTACTTCACGGCGTTTGCCCTCGGGTAGCCGCCCTTCATCCTGAGTTCCGTGTTCTCGGATGCGTTCAGGCCGGTGCCGCTTCCGCAACAGAAGGTGTACTCCCTGATCGTGTTGTCGGGCATCTCGTGGAAGTTGTTGCAGACGCTCTTTATGATGTGCCGCGGCTCCTCCAAAAGCCCCATGCCCCTTGAGGTGTTGCAGGAGTCATGGTATGTGACCACGAGGTGGTCGTTTCTTGCCGGGTCGAGCTTGAGCTTCCCGTGCTTTATGATGTCTGCTGTAAACTCCGCGATGTGAACCATCTTGGTGGACTTTGAGTTGTCAAAGACCGTGCCGGTTATCGGCGACTTCGGGACCTCAAGGAAATCGGCAGGCCCGTTCCATGTGTCCATGTACTGGGTGAGCACCCTCCACATATGGCCGCACTCGCCCCCGATTATCCACTTCACCCCGAGTCTCTTTGCCTCGGCGTATATCTTGGAGTTGAGCCTCTTTGCCATCTCGTTTGAGGTGAAGAAGCCGAAGTTTCCGCCCTCAGAGGCGTATGTGCTCCATGTGTAGTCAAGCCCGAGTTCGTGGAAGAGCATGAGGTAGCCCATGGCAGTGTAAGTGCCCGGGTCTGCAAAGAGGTCGCCCGAAGGCGTGACGAAGAGTATCTCCGCGCCCTTTCTGTTGAACGTAGGCTTAATCCTGATGCCTGTTAAGGTCTCTATGTCGTCAAGGAAAAACTCGACGCTGCTTGTTATCGTATGGGGCTCAAGCCCGAGGTGGTTTCCCTTCATGTAGCAGTTGGCAACCGGCCCGGCTATCCAGTCTATGTTGAGGCCGAGGAGGTTGGTAAGCTCCCTGCCCATCATCGTAATCTCGGCAGTGTCTATGCCGTAGGGGCAGAAGACCGAGCAGCGGCGGCACTCCGTGCACTGGTAGAAGTAATACCACCATTCCTTGAGCACATCCAGCGTCAGTTCCCGCGCCCCGGCGATGCTGCCCATAATCCTGCCGGCCTTGGTAAACTCCCTTCTGTAGATGGACCTCATAAGCTCGGCCCTCAGTACGGGCATATTCTTTGGGTCTCCTGAGCCTATGAAGAAGTGGCACTTGTCGGCGCATGCGCCGCACCTGACGCAGATGTCCATGAAGAGCTTGAAGGAACGGTACTTCTGTAGCCTATCGGCCATCCCCTCAAGCACTATCCGCTGCCAGTTCTCCGGCAGCTTCCAGTCCTTCTCTTTCGGAGACCAGTCCCGTGCATTGGGGAAACTGACCGCCTTGAGGTTTTTCTCTTTTGCGCCCCAGCAGAACATCCCCTCCTTCAACTCGACCGGGGTGTCCATCCACCCCGTCTTGGGGGGCCTGAAATCTATCCCTGCTGCAAGTTCGTCCGGTTTCGGAAGTTTTGCCGCCATGTCTACTCCTTCTCGACTGGAATGCCAGCCGCCTTCATTTTATCCCTGAAGTCGTTCTCATACTCCTCGTAGGTATGAACATGGACAGGGTAGTTCCATGGGTTTATATGCCTTTTCTCACGGCTGTTGTTGCTAAGGTTTCTCGTGGGCGAGAGAAATACCCCGCCCATATGCATAAGCTTTGAAAACGGGAAGTAGGCCAGAAGGGCGCAGATGAGGAAGAGGTGTATGTAGAAGACGACGCCTATCCCCCCCTCCGGGATAGCGGGGTTTAAGGTCACAAGCCCCATTGCAAGCTGCTTGACCCCCACTATGTGCACCTTGTAGATATACCTCATCAGGACGCCTGATATGCCTATGCCCAGTATCAAAAACAGTGGGAAATAATCAGCCGCCAAGGAGATGTACTTTATCTGGGGCAGATAGAACCTTCTGAACAGGAGATAGGTCACGGCCCCGAGCAAAACAGCATCCGTCATGTAAAAAAGCGGCACTCCCATCTGAAGGAAGCTGTCCATGCCCTCCACCATTTTGAGGACGGAAGGGACATCCTGCATGAAAAACCTGAAGTGCCTGACGAAGATGATGAGGAAAGACCAGTGGAACGCCAGCCCCGCAAGCCACAGGAGCTTCTCCGAGCCGTAAGTGACCTTCTGCCCTCCGTCCCTTGACTCGGACTTTAAATTCCTGAAAAGCGAGCGGAAAACGAGCACCTCAAGGGCCATCCTCACAATGACGCCGAGCGTGCCGGACGGGTTCTCCACCTTGTTCTGCTTAATCCACGGGAGTGATTTCTGCTGGCCGCAGGTCGTGGGTATCCTGAACGGCACAGGCGCGCTTCCCCACTTGAGGACGCGCAGGACAAACCCTGCGATGAAAATGGCAATGGCCGCATAGGGTATGACTACCCCGAAGAGGAACTGCATGTTTGCCGTCTGCACCCCTGCAAAGACAAGCAAAACGAGCGCTATTACTGCTATCAATGGAACTAAAGCTCTCATTCTGTTACCTCTTTTCTTTTTACTTTGATAACTGCTTCCTTGGTTTCCGGTTCCAGCCCCCCGGTCGGGCGTATAATATTGGCCCTTTCAAGCAGCCTGGATGTCATGTTTCTCAGTTCGTTGGCCTTTACGGTGTAGAGGTCTTCGCGGCATTTCATGTATACATTGAAGGCGCAGAGGGCAAGCTCGTCTATGCCGGACTCAAGCTCCGGCAACTCTCCTAAGGTCTGCCCGTTAAGGTTTTTCATCTCCTCCCTGATTGCCTTCTTCAGAAGAAAGATGAAGGAGACCGCCTCTGCGGGTTTGAAATCCTGAACCGCCCTGACCCTGAGTATGTTGTCAAGGAAGGGGGAAACCCTTTCGGGGTCGACGCCGGCCATGAGCTCATCGAAGATTTCCTCTATCCCCTGAGAGATGGCGTGCCCCACAGGGTTGGCGAATCTGTCCTGCTGGCTCTTCAGAAACTCTGCGGTGTTCGCGGGGTATGTGTCAACAATGGCGTCGAACCACCTTTTCAGGATAGCGGGTTTCTTCTCTGACAGGATATCTCTAAGCCCCATGTCCAAGTTCAGGCTGCCCATAACGGCGTTTCAGCCTCCACTCCTTCTTAACCGGCTTGACCGGCAACTGGCCTCTTCATTTGTGGAGATACCGCAGGGACGCATCATATACCTCCCCCTTGAGGCATTTTTGAAAATTCTTATTGAAGCATACTAAGAGAAACCCGACATCCGCCGCAAAAAGGCGGCAGGCAACGGGCTATAAGTCCCGTTACCCGCTGCCGGTCATCCAATGCCTTTATACGCAGCCCGTGGGCTTCGGCAGTCCGGCATATCTGCATGCCTGCTTTGCAGGTCCGCCCGGATAAAGCTCGTAGAGGTATTTTGTGTTGCCCTTCTCAGGCCCCATAACCTTCCCTATTTCCTTGACCAGTATCTTTATCATGGGGGCTATCTGGTACTTCTGGTAATACTCCCTGAGGAAGTTGATAACCTCCCAGTGCGCCTCTAAAAGTTTGAGGCTGTCCTGGTCTGCCAGAAACTGTGCAAGCTCGGGCGTCCAATCACCGAGGTTTATGATATATCCGTCGTCATCTACCTCAATCTGTTTGCCCTGAAAATCAAGTTGTCCCATCTTCTCCTCCTTTGATTTGGTTTTGAAAATCGAATCGAAAAGCCGTTATCAGTTTTTCGAGCCTCCCCTGCCTGCCATGAGGGAAAAAAACCCTCATAGCCTCGGCTATTGAAGGTAATACAGAGGCACTCAAAGGGTCAAATAAAAAAAACTTATATATCTATTAGCTATATTTAACGGGCTGCCTTAAAGCCGTATTTTCTGCGGCAAGCGTTAGGATAACCCCACCGGTTGTTTTTTATCAGGGCAGGCACAGGGGCCCGCCCCTACGAGTTTGGAAATAACGAGAGTCCCGCCTTGTCTGTCCTTCCTTTGTTGCTTCACCCCCTTTTTTTATGCCCCTCTTTCTCGAATTAATTTTGCAACTGCCTCACGAATTAATTCTTTTACTTCTCGACCCTCCACGCGAGCTATTTTATCCAGTTTTTCTTTAATGTCTCGTTTCAATTCAATACTCAAATTCTCATAGCTTTCTAAGGAATGAATCGGATTTTTTCTATGCTCATAGTTTCCCTTTCCTTCTACAAGGGAGGCAAGGTAATTCTCATGAATTTCATCGAGGTAACGAAAGTGTAGCTGCCTCCATGACTTACCTGTAATTTCTCTTCCAGTTAAGCCTTTGATCCACTTGCTTTGTGGCATAGGCACAAAGGGTTTAAAAAAAATAGGAGGATATTCATCAGGCTCATTGTCAACGTTCTCAATGATACTATGTCCCCAAAGTGTAAGAGTATTATCTAAGTCACCATATACAAAGTAAACAGGTATTCCTATACTTACTTGACGCCATTTCCCCTTAACATTTCCCCAAAAGTATTTTTTGCATAAAACTTGTTCCCAACACCAATATTTTCCATCCCCGGATAGAGGATAATTTTCAGGGTTACCCTTACAAATACCATGTTCATCCTCTTCTATTGGTTTTCCCCAGTTTACGAATAGCCTTCCATCTCTGCATTTAAAACATCGTTGGTCATTAAGAGGATGTTTACACCGGCCTGCCCACCCTTGATTATTAAAAGCCGTCCTGATTACTAAACCTGCTACTCTTTCTTTCATAGCTCCCTCCATATTACTAATAAGTTTACTATTTGTTTTAACATGTTTATACATGATTTTATAAGATAATGCTTATATTGTCAAGGATTTTTTTAAAAATATATGACTGTTAGGTAATAGACCTTACAGCCTATCAAATAATGGGGTAAGCTGGAAAAAGTGGACACCAAAAGTTAAGTAAAATAACTTAATGGAGGTGTCAGGACGGAGATTTTTATCAGGGCAGGCACAGGGGCCTGCCCCTACGAGGACGATGATGCCGTGCACGTGGTTTGGGCGGTGATGTATATCGGGATTGTATTTCAGGTAGGGCATGTCCTCCCTTACCCGCTTAATACTAATAATTCCCCTACAAAAAAAAGGCAAGAATTTTACGTAACCCCCCTTTCCCCCCCTGTCCTCGTTTGGCTGAACCAGTTCGGGTAGACGAGTTCCTTAAGGCCATAATATATTAAGCGCAGGAGGACACGGAGGAAAGACCTCCCCTATGCCCCTCCTTAGCAAGGAGGGGATTTATCCTCCCCTTATTAAGGGCCTATGGCTCGGAGCCAACGGCTCATAGAGGAGGTTGGAGGGGTAAGAGAGGAAAAAGATGGATTCCCGTTTTCACGGGAATGACGAAAGAGAAAATCTCCCCTCACCCCTCTTTGTTAAAGAGGGGAAAAATGTAACCCATGTTTAAGTTGAACAGGTGGACCGCAGGAGGGAGATTATTCCCCCTTTGGCAAAGGCCTATGGCTCGGAGCTGGCGGCTCATAGAGGGGATGGAGGGGGATTTTAGGGATAAAGAGGGGTTAAAAAGTTCAAAGGAGGTTTAAAAAGGTGCGGGTTTGTAAACCAAACGTAAACTTATTAAACTTTGAATTGAATAAAATCAATGGGTTACGACAGCCACCCCCCCCCTCCCTCCTGTTTTATAAAGCAGGGAGGCTGAAAAGTGCAGCAGAAAAAAGAAGGATTCTCTGCAAGCCAGTGGCCCGACAAGTCTATGACCCGTGGGTCACGACCCATAGGGCCGGAGAATGACGAAAGAGAAAATCTCAGGCGAGGGAACGAGGCCGAAGGAGGTTATTTCATGGCGGAAAGCTTTTTTGCCTCCGCCGGAGTAAGGATGGTCTTAAGCTTAAAGCCCGGCTCTTCGTACCCGTCCTTTTTCTTTATGAGAAGCCATTCCTTGTGCTTGCCGGACATCCTCGCAAGTACGAATGCGCCCTTGAGTTTTTTGCCTGAAAGGATAAACTCAAGCATTCCCTCATCCGTGCCTCCGCCTTTAAGCTCAAACCCTCCCCTGTCCCAGATTGCCACTGCGCCTGCCCCGTACCGGCCCTCTGGTATAACGCCTTCAAAAGAGCCATACTCAAGGGCGTGGTCTTCAACAGCAATTGCAAGCCGCTTTTCAGCCGGGTTCATGGAAGGCCCCTTAGGCACGGCCCATGACTTAAGCACGCCTCCCATTTCGAGCCTGAGGTCAAAATGCAGATGGCTTGCATGATGCTCGTGCACCACAAATACCGCCATCAATCCTCTTTCCGTATCTTTGCTGCTATGAGGGCTATTGTGCCTGCCATAAAGAGCAGCCCTCCTGCAAACGCCCACGGAGCGCCCGGCTCCCTGCGTATCTCAAGCAATATTGCCTTTACCGGATATGCCTGCGCGTCCTTAAGATATATGCCGAACCCTCCGGCAAAAAACGGCCTGTTGGGAGCAAGATATCCCTCCTTCTTAGTCCCGCCTGAGAGGTGCTCTATGTCCGCCCGCCAATCCGTGACGTATCCCTCAGGGCCGAGGCTTATGCTTATGGACTTCACTATAAACTCTTCTCCGGGCGCAAGGTCAAACCTTGTCCCTTCGTATGCGGCGGATGTGGCCTTCATGCTTCCCGTGGAGCTTACGAGATGCGCAAGGAGCATCAGGAGAAAACCTATGTGGATTACCTGCGGGGAGATTATAAGAAGCCGCTGCCTCTTGTCCATTTTTTTAATTATTGACTCTACGCTGCAGAATAGGGTGTTTGCCGTAAGGAGGCTTAGAACGAAGATAGAGCCTACAAGCCACCATGTGTCCAAGAATGAGTTTTCCTTAATCCATGAAAAAAGCGGCAGGTGGTTTATGGACTGAAATGCCTCCCCTCCGGGCATTGCCAAAGCGCCATAAAACAGGAGGAAGAGGAGGCTCAGCAAAAGCCATATGGCCGTCCTCAAAGAAAGGAGAAAGTTCAATATGCCTTTAAAAAATATCATTTAAAAAGTATGGGAGCTTTTCATAAGAAGCCCCACGCCAAGATATGTAAACAGCACTACGGCAAACCCCGCGATGCCGAGCATGACCGAGGGCCTGCCTGCCCATGCCTGCCTGAGCCTTGCATGAAGATAGAAGCTGTAGAATATCCAGAGTATGGTAGTCCAAAGTTCCTTCGGGGTCCAGAGCCAATAGGTGCCCCATGCAAGATATGCCCATACGCCTCCGAATATCATGGAGAGGGAAAAGAGGCAGTACCCTATGAGCACGGTCTTGTACTGAATCCTCTCAAGCGGCACGGCCTCCTCAGGCCGGCCCGCCTTAAGATATATAATCCCCAAAACAGCCGCTATGCCGAAAAGGGCGTAGGAGAAGAACGAAAGTATCACGTGGAACTCAAACCAGTATGTCTTAAGCACCGGAGGAAGAGGCATCGCATGCGGCTTGGAAACGAAGGCAAAAGCGGTAAACGCCGCGGCAAGCAAAGAGAGCATGAAGTAAAACTGCTTTTTATCTTTCATCTCCGCCATAAGCGGAAAGGAGAACGCTATAAGGGAGGCAGAGAGGAAGTTTAAAGTGTCGTGGACGCCCACAAGCGGAAGCCTTCCGAGTCCTATCCCTCTTGCGGTCAGATAGGCAACCTGAACTGCAAAGCCCGCATAAAGGAGTGGCCTCCATGCGGCGCCAAAAAGATACAGGGGGAAGGCTGCAAATGCCATTATCTGCATCATGCCGCTTTCCTTTTGAGCGAACAGCTAAGGCAGGCGGCTGAGCCGCAAACGCCTGAGATTCCCCTGTGGCAGAGGCTGAAGTCGTATTTCAGTGGGTCAAGGGGGTCAAGCTTTTTTAGGTTTTCCGTAATCTCAACCGCGGTCTTCCAGTCCGCAGTCTTTCTCTTCGTAAGCCCAAGGCAGAGAGATACCCTTTTTATGTGGGTGTCAAGCGGAATGACGAGCCTGCTTTTGGGTATGCCCTTCCATATGCCGAAATCCATGTCTTTGTCCCTTACCATCCACCTTAGAAAAAGGTTCTCCCTCTTGCACGCCCCGCCGCGCGCAGGGGACGGAAAAAGCTGGATTAATCCACCGGGACTTATATCCCTTCCGTAGTAAACCCCTTTAGTGTCAATCTTAAGGATATAGCCTACCATGCCGGAGAGTGCGCTTCCCGTATTTGAGTCATCATCCTTATAGAACCGCATGAAGAGATGATATATGCTTCCCTCACGCTTAAGTATCTCGCTAATGACGTAAAGAAGGGCGATTATATCCCTCTCTGTCTGAAACCTATATTTTACGCCATGGAAAAGACAGCCGTGCTTTTTTATATTAAAGTCCCTTAAAAAGCCGCAGGGGCTTTGGCCCATCTGAGAAAGTATCTTTTCTATGACAGGCATGAAGAGGTCAACCCTTCCATAGGCGAGCGAGGAGGCTATGAGGCCTGAGACCTCGATGTCCCCTTTGTCCTTATATGAATGGGGGAATTTGATAGGGTCGTGCTTTATCCTTCCCTTGAAATCATAATCCCTGTAGAGGCTGTCGAGGATGGACATGAGGTCTTTCATTTATGTTTTAGACTGCTGTCCGGCGACTCTTTCCAGTTCCTTCTCATCTATCCGAAATTCCCTCGCAAGAAGCTTTGTGGAGGCCCCTGTCTCCTTTATCAGCTCCTTTACGTAGTCCTCATAGCCAACAGTCTTTTCGAGGCAGCCGTAGAAATGCTCCCTGAGTATGGCGGCCAGCGCCTCGGACGGGATTCTATAGCCCTTTTTCGTGGCCTCTTTCTCGCCGGTGCTTTCGGGGATTCCGATGACAACAAGCTTTTCGTCAACGACAGTATAGCGGATGTCGTGCACTATGAGGCAGCCCGTGTACCTTACCTCAGCCCCCGCCCTTGTATATAAGTGCCCCACATGAAGCCTGTCGGGAAATTTGGGCATCAGGTATTTGACCTTCACGCCTGATGAAGCAAGCCTTTCGATGCTTTCCACAATGTCCTTCGTCCTTCTGCTGTCATCACCGCCGGGAAACCTGCCTGTGATGCACCCTAAGACCTCGGCCTTCGCATCCAGCATCGAATCCCTGACAGTAAGGAAATATTCCTCGCGCGTAAGTATCCTCGTGGCCCTTCCTATCTCAAGAAGAAGGGATTTCCTATCCCTGCCTTCCCTTATGCTGTAAAGAAGCAGAGAGACGGTAAGGGCCAACAGAATGGACTCAATTATAAGAAGGGCGGTCTCAATGGTCATTATCTAACTATAAAACATTTAAACGCATCAGGCAAGGAAGGATTCGGCCTGTCACTTCCTGCCATCCGCTCTCTTTTTGGTTTATAAAACCGGGGGAGGGGGGGGTATGGCCAACTGGTTCGGTCAAATGAGGACAGTAGGGGTCAGTCCAACCCCCTATCCATGCTGTATATAGGATATATCTTATAGTCCTTCACCCAAGCCTGCCTTACCGTGTAGTCCGTCCTGTGCCAGAAGAACACCCATGGTGCATCGTCCACTATAATCCCCTCGGCCTTCCCGTAATACATATCCCTCATTTTTACCGAGCCTGCGCGCTGTCCCTTCTCTATAAGGGCATCAACCTCTTTATTCCTGTACCTCACCCGATTGCCTGAAGGCCCGTAGTTGGAGGAATGGAAAAGGGGGAAAAGGAAATTCTCGGGGTCCGGATAATCGGCCCACCAGCTAAGCCAGAACATGTCGGTCTCGCCTTTGTTTATCGCCTCCTTAAAGGCGCTCCACTCAAGCTGCCGTATCCTGACGTCAAGGCCCGCCTCCCTGAGATACGCCTGTATCACCTCTGCAATGTCAACGACCTCCTGCTCAGCGGTTATATAAAAATTGACTGCAGGAGGTTTTGCCTTCTTTATAATCTCCCTCGCCTTTCCGGGGTCATAGGGATATGCGCCGGGCGCAGGCCATTTCCTCATGACATCAGGCACAGGGCCTCTCGCAAGCCTCCCCCTGCCTTCGTACAGGGTCATTAAAACCTTCTCCCTGTCAATCGCATAATTTATGGCGCGCCTTAAATCCGGGTCGTCAAAAGGCGGCCTTGAACAATTAAGCCCAAGGTAGTAGGTGTTAAGTCCGTTCATAGACGAGACGAGCCGGCTCCATTCCGGCGACTTCCTGTACCTTGAGTACTCGGATGCCGGTACGGTTATAACGTCGAGGTTGCCAAGCTCAAACTCGGCCAAGGCGGTAAGCTCCTCGGGTATTATCCTGTAGAAGATGCCCCTGACCTTTGCCGTCCCGTCGAAATAATCCTTCCGCGCCTCAAGTATAAGATGCCTGTTGGGAAGCCATTCACTCAGGGTGAAAGGCCCGGTTCCAGACGGCCTGCCCGAAAAATCTGGGCCGAGTTCCTGAACCTTCTCCTTTGGCACTACATAAGCGGCGGTCATCGTAAGGAGGTTAAGAAACGAAGAGAACGGGCGCTCAAGATTAAGCTCAAGCGTGTAATCATCAAGCACCCTTATGCCGCCTACGCCGATAGACTGCCCCTTCATGAACTCTTTTGCGCCTGAAAGCTTCTCGAACACCCAAGTGTTCGGGGACTTTGTTTTGGGGTCAAGCGCCCTCTCAAATGAGTATTTGAAATCATGCGCGGTTAAAGGCCTCCCGTTTGAAAACCTAACATCTTCCCTCAGGTAAAAGGTATATACCATGCCGTCCTTTGAGACAGACCACCTTTCCGCTATGTCAGGCATAACGCTCAGGTCTTCTTTGAGCCTCACAAGCCCGTTGAATAGTTTTGCCGCTATGGAGCCTCCGGTCACATCCACTATCAGGGCGGGGTCAAGGGTGGTCGGGTTAGTGTTAAGCCTGTAGTAGACATAGCCCGGCAGGCGGTTTTCAGAGGTGCATGTTGAAAGGAAAAAGACCATGAGAGAAAAGAAAAGCCTTTTCATGGAGTAGTATGACATATGGCTGAAACGGCAGGCAACAAGCGTGTTGCCTCACGGCCTGCGGCTGATATATACTTTATGAAAGCAAAAAATCTTTTTCCGGCGGTGGATTATGCCTTTGTTCGGAGAGCTTTTCTTAAGCGAGATACTGAGGAAGCCTGTTCTTGACCCCAAGGGCGAGGAGCTTGGAAGGGTGATTGACATCTCCGTTGTAAGGGGCGAGCCGCTTCCCAAGGTAGATTCGCTCATAATCGGAAAAAAGGCAAAGACATTCAAGATACCGTGGGCTGACCTCGACTTGTTCAATAAAAGGATAATATCCTCCAAGCTCTACTCCGACACAATGCCGGCATACTCGCTTTCGGAGGAGGACCTGCTTGCCGTAAGGGACATTCTGGACAAGCAGATAGTGGATGCAAACGGCGTAAAGGTGGTGAGGGCCAACGACATAAAGCTTGAGGGGTACAACTCCGATGCCGTGCTCATTGCCGTGGACGTAGGTGTAAGGGGGATACTGAGGAGGCTCGGAGTGGAAAAGGGGGGAGAGGACATTATGAGGCTCTTCAGGGCGCACCTGCCCTTTAACCTCATAAGCTGGAATTACCTCCAGCCCCTTAACCCCAAGCTCTCTACAATAGCCCTTACAGTGCCGAGGCAGATGGTGGCGGACCTTCATCCTGCCGACCTTGCGGAGCTTATAAGCCAGGTCTCGCATGACGAAGGCACGGCATTCATGGAAAACCTCGATTCCGAGACCGCGGCAGATGCCCTCTCCGAGCTTGAGCCGGACGCCCAGAGCGCAATGCTCAATGAGATGGATGCCGAGAAGGCGGCGGAGATTATAGAGCAGATGACCCCTGACGATGCCGCCGACGTCCTAAGCGACCTGCCTCTGGAGAAGGTTCAGGCCATCCTTGAAAACATAGAGGAGGAAGAGGCAAAGGACATTCAGGAGCTTTTGGGCCACGAGGAGGACACCGCGGGCGGCCTCATGAGCAACGAGTTCATCGCATACCCTGAGGATATATCCCTCGCAGAGGTCATAGAGCGGTTTAAATCCGATGCGCCTGACATAGAGTCTGTCTACTACATATATGCCTTGGACAGCGGGGGGAGGCTCTCAGGCGCCATCTCCCTGAGGGAGCTTCTTCTCAGCCGCCCGGATATGGCTCTTTCAGAGGCCGCGGAGACGAAGCTCAAGACAGTGGGGCCTGAGGCCGACGAGATGGAGGTTGCAATGATTATCTCCAAGTACAACCTTGTCGCCCTTCCGGTGGTTGACGGCGAGGGCTTTCTCATGGGGGTCGTCGCCATAGACGATATAGTGGACAGGATACTGCCGCCTGCGGCAAGGAGGAAAAGGAGAAAGGTATGAGTCTCCCAAAGAGGGTCCTTTTTTTTATCTCCATGATGGGGCCGGGAATAATAACCGCCAACATAGACAACGACGCTTCGGGCATAACCACATACTCGGTTGCAGGCGCAAGGTTCGGGTATTCCATGCTCTGGCTCCTGATACCCACGACGATTTCCCTTGTCGTGGTGCAGGAGATGGTGGCAAGGATGGGCGTTGTCACAGGCAAGGGGCTTTCAGACCTCATAAGGGAGAACTACGGGGTGAAGGCCGCCTTTTACATGATGGTCGGCCTTTTTATCGCAAACTTCGGCACCACTGTCGCCAACCTTGCAGGATGGGCCGCAAGCTGGGAACTCCTCGGCGTAAGCAAATACATAATAGTGCCCATTGGCGCGGTCTTCATATGGCTGCTCGTGACAAAGGGCAGCTACAGGATTGTGGAGAGGGTGCTGCTTTTTGCCTGCCTGCTCTATGTGGGCTATGTGGTGTCCGGGTTCATGGCAAAGCCGGAATGGTCCGCGGTCTTAAAGAGCACTGTCGTGCCCTCTGTAAAATGGGACCCGGAGTTCATGCTCTTAAGCATAGCCATCATAGGCACGACGATTACGCCGTGGATGCAATTTTATCTGCAGTCCTCCATTGCGGAGAAGGGCATAGGCAAGGAAAATTACGGCGCAACGAGGCTTGACGTGATAACAGGCTGTCTCATAACGGACATCATCGCATTTTTTATAATAGTGACCTGCGCGGCGACCCTGTTTCCCGCGGGCATAAGGATAACCGACGCCTCTGAGGCCGCACTTGCCCTCAGGCCGTTTGCCGGGGACTACGCCTTTTTGATATTCGGCCTGAGCCTTGCAAACGCATCCCTTCTTGGGGCCATAGTCGTGCCCATTGCCACTGCATATTTCATATGCGAGGCAATGGGATGGGAAAGGGGCGTGAGCAAGACGTTTAAGGAGGCCCCGCAGTTCATGTGGATTTACACGCTGATGATAGGCATTAGCGCCCTCATAGTGCTGCTGCCCGGCGCCCCGCTTATCGGCCTGATGGTCGCCTCCTCGGTGCTAAACGGCGTGCTCCTGCCGTTTGTCCTCATATACGCGCTTTCCCTCGTCAACAACAGAAGGCTTATGGGAGATTACGTCAACCCCAAAAGCTATAATTACATCACTTGGGGCACGGTCGTCGTCATCATAGCGCTGAGCGCCGTTATAGTTGTCTCCACCGTGATGAAGTTAGGTTAGACCATTTGCATCGCCAAAATAGTATAATAGAGGCGTTTTAGATTAAGCGGGGCAGGAGTGGTATGTTTAAGACGGAGGGATATGTTTAAGACGATAGAGTGGCGCAACGGCAGGGTGTTCATCCTCGACCAGAGGAGGCTTCCCCTTGAGGTCTCCTACATAGAGTGCACCGACTATGGGATGGTGGCCGCCTGCATAAGGGACATGAACATAAGGGGGGCGCCCGCCATAGGCATTGCCGCGGCAATGGGCATCGCCCTCGGCGCAGGCGGAATTAAGGCAGGGAGTTTCGATGAGTTCATGAGAGGCCTGAGGCCCGTATTTGACGCCCTGCTTAAGACAAGGCCCACTGCCGTGAACATAAAATGGGCAGTAGAGAGGATTGAGAGATTCCTCAATGAAAGGCGCGGGGAGCCGGTGGACTCGCTTCCGGGGCTTCTCGCGGATGAGGCCCAAAAAATCCTCAACGAGGATATAGAAGTGAACAGGGCAATCGGAAAGTGGGGGGCGAGGTTCATAAAGGACGGCATGAACATACTCACCCACTGCAATGCCGGCGCGCTCGCAACCGGAGGCATCGGCACGGCAACCGCGCCGATGTTAGCTGCAAAGGAAGAGGGCAAGAGGATACACGTCTTTTCGGATGAGACGAGGCCTTTCCTGCAAGGCGCAAGGCTCACATCATGGGAGCTCATGCAGGAGGGAATCCCGGTCACGCTGATTACCGACAGCTCCGCCGGCGCGCTCATGCAGAGGGGAGAGATAGACCTCGTGATAGTCGGCACGGACAGGACGGTAAGAAACGGCGACGTGGCAAACAAGATAGGCACATACTCGGTTGCCGTGCTCGCAAAGGAAAACGGCATACCTTTTTACGTGGCCGCGCCTTTAAGCAGTATTGATTTTACCATCCCTGACGGGGGCATGATACCCATAGAGGAGAGGACTGCCGAAGAGGTGACCACGATTACGGGCGGCCTGAGCACGCCTGGCTGCAATGACAAAGTCTGGGGCAGCATCTGCGTAGCCCCGGAAGGGGTCGGCGTAAGAAATATTGCCTTTGACGTGACCCCTGCAAAATACGTTACCGCAATAATCACGGAACTCGGGGCGTTCAGACCACGCGACCTTAAAAGGCTTATGGATAAAGACGTTAACCTCGATGAACTGAGGCTCTGACCCATGCTCGAAGGATATGCTTAACCATCAGAGGACAGTTGACATTAAGCAGGTTTTTGAGGCGTACGCTGCCGAACTGGGCACTGTCGAGGAAAAGCTCAAGGGGCTTTTTAGAAGCGACGTCTTCGTAATACCCCTTGTGGGCAGTCACCTCCTTGACAGCGGGGGCAAAAGGCTCAGGCCCCTTTTCCTTCTGGCAAGCGCAAGGCTTGCAGGTTACAGGGGGGACGACCATACCATGCTTGCGGGCGTCATCGAGCTCATTCACATGGCCTCGCTCCTGCACGACGATGTGGTAGACGGCGCACAACTGAGAAGGGGAAAGCCGGCCGCCCATTCCATATGGGGCAATCAGGTCGTCATACTCGTAGGTGACTTCCTCTATTCAAACGCCCTAAAAAAATCCGTCTCTTTTAAAAACCAGCGCATAATGGAGGCCCTTTCGGAGGCCACAACGAGCATGAGCGAGGGGGAGCTTCTTCAGCTTTCACAGTCAGGAGACATAGGCATCGCCGAGGAGGACTACCTGAAGATAATATCCTCCAAAACAGGCATGCTCATATCCGCGGCATGCAGGATAGGCGCCATCCTTGCAGGAAGGCCGATTGAAGAGGAGGAAGCCCTTGCCCGCTTCGGCATGAAGTCAGGCACGGCGTTTCAGATGGCAGACGACATAATGGATTATATGGCGGATGAAGGCGAATTCGGCAAGAGGCTCGGCAAGGACCTCGAAGAGGGCAAGGTCACGCTGCCCCTCATATGTCTTTTGGGCGCTGCTTCTTCCGATGAAAAAGAAGAGGTCCGGGGAATAATAGAGAAGGGCATTTCGGACGGCGGCCTGAGGAGGATACTGGCCCTCTTTAAGCGGTATAATGTGCTTGAGGAGTCCGTAAAGAGGGCAACCGTGCTTGTGGAAGAGGCAAAGTTCGAGCTATTGATATTCCCTGATTCAGTGGAGAGGGACGGGATGTTCGACCTTGCGGATTACGCCCTTTTGAGGCAGAACTGATGCATCCGCTTGTAAAGCTGGCAAAGAAGGCCGTCGAGGCATACGTCAAGGAAGGCAGGGTGATAGAGTCGCCCGAAGGGCTGGCGGATGAGATGAAAATGAGGGCAGGCGCATTCGTCTCACTTAAGATACAGGGGCAGTTGAGGGGCTGCATCGGGACGATAATGCCGGTTACCGGCTGTGTTGCCGAAGAGGTGATAAAAAACGCAATAGCCTCCTCTACCGGCGACCCGAGGTTTCCCCCTGTGGAGGAGAGCGAAATTGCAAGGCTTCAGTACTCCGTTGATGTCCTCTGCCCGCCTGAAAGTGTGAAGGACATCTCGGAGCTTGACGCAAAGAGATACGGCGTCATAGTCTCATTGGGCGGCAGGAAGGGGCTTTTGCTCCCTGACCTCGAAGGCGTGGACACCGTAGAGGAGCAGCTCCGCATTGCCCGGATGAAGGCCGGTATCGGCCCGGATGAAAAAGGCATCAGGATAGAAAGGTTTGAGGTAAGGAGATACAAATGAGCGAAATTCCCGCAACCGGCCGGCTTAACCACTACAGCCTGCCCAAGGTCCTCGTCGGCCTGAACAGGCAGCGGGCAACGGGAACGCTTGCAGTTATGGCATCAGGCATTACGAAGAAGATTTATCTTCTAAAGGGCGAGGCGATATTTGCGTCTTCCACCTACGAGGACGACAGGCTCGGGGAGATGCTCCTTAAGGCCGGCAAGATAACCGTGGAGCAGTACGACAAATCCGTCGAGATGCTGAAAAAAACAGGGAAAAGGCAGGGCGCCATTCTCGTGGAACTGGGGTTCCTTACCCCAAAGGACCTCTTCTGGGGGGTGAAATATCAGGTCAAGGAGATTGTCTACAGCCTCTTTCAGCTTGAGGACGGAGATTACGGGTTTCAAGAGGGCCCGCCGCCCGGCGATGAGGTCATAACGCTTAAGATGAGCATGGGCAATCTCATATATGAAGGCGTAAAGAGGATAGAGAACTGGACGAGGATACGGAAGGAGATGCCGGATACCGAGGCTGTCCTGAAGCTCAGCGACGACCCGATGAGCCTCTTTCAGGGCGTGGAGCTTGCGGCTCAGGACAAAAAGATATTCTCCCTCGTTGACGGCAAAAGAAGCATCAAGAAGATAATAGAGGACTCGTGGCTCAACTCCTTTGAGGCATTAAAGACCCTTTACCTCCTCTGGTCCATAGGGATTGTTACAGTGGGCGAGGCAAGGGAAAAGCTTGCCGTCTCGGTGGACGAGGTGCTGGCTCCGGTGTCGGAGGAGGAAGAGGCATTCATACTAAAGGTCAACGACATCTTTGAGCGGCTCGACACTATGAGCCATTTTGAGCTTCTTTCGGCCGGCGAGTCCGCGGACTCGGAGACGATAAGGAAGAACTACTACGCCCTTGCAAAGGAGTTCCACCCTGACAGGTTTTACGACTCCACGGACTCCACTATGAAGGATAAGCTGGCCCATATATTCGATGCCCTTACGGACGCCTATAACGCGATAAAGGATGAGGAGGGCAGGCGCACCTACCTTGCCTCCATCGGAAGCCTTGATGCAGCGGTTGCAGCCGATACCGGAAAGGCCGAGGAGAATTACAAAAACGCCGTCGGCCTGATAAAAGCCGGCAAGCCGGAAGAGGCAGCGGAACTGTTAGAGGAGGCCGCAATGATTGACCCCGGGAATGCGGAGTACTGGAACTTTCTGGCGCTTGCGCTCTCAAAGCTCCCCGGAAGGCTCGATGATGCTGAAAAGGCCATGCTTGAGGCAGTGCTGCTTGAGCCCGCAAGCAGCGAGTATTACTCCAACTTGGGGATCCTTTATCTCAAGGCAAAAAAGACGGCAGAGGCAAAGAACCAGTTCCACAAGGCCCTTGCCCTCGACCCGGACAACAAGAAGGCCAGAAAGGGGCTTGAGAAAGCGTAGGATATTAGATTTGCGTGCTTCAATAGCATAGACGCCCGGCTCCCCTTGACAACCAGAGATAAAACAAGCAATAGTATTACCAATAAAAATTCAAAGGGAGGAGCATGGAAAAGAAAAGATTCCTTACGGTTTTTTTCTCTGTGGCACTGGCGATTTCAGCCTCTACCGCCTACGCCCAGCAGTCGAACTTCTCCGTAACCCCGCCTCCTCTGGCCTCTCCAAGTTTCGAGAGGGGACAGAAGGATATAAAGTTCGGCATTGTCGGAGTCTCTGTAGAGGGCGAGGGTTTCGAGCTGACGGGCGGGGGCGTCAACATTGTGCCGAGGCATGCTTTTACGGACCATGTTGCTGGCAACCTACAATTGGGATTGTCCGCCCTTAGTGGGGAGACCGCCATCGGAACCTTCAAATCCGACTTGAGTTTCATGAACATGCAATTTGGCTTAAACCTTGAATTACAGCCGGTGAAGGCCAAAATGGCAAGCCTCATTTTTTTCGGAGGCCCGCTCCTTAACCTTGGCCTCGGCTCGGTAGACTATAGCTATAGTTTATTTGGAAAGACCTACACGGACACCATGAACATAACGACAACGATGTTCGGGGTGCAGGGGGGCGCACAGGTAGGCATAAAGCTCGGCCCCTTCCACCTCGACCCCTTTGCCATGATTTCAAGCCAGTCCGGCACGACAACCGTGGATACGAGCTTTACCTCCACGTCCTCCGACATCCCGTCCTTTACGACCACATCCTATGGCGCAGACATAGTGTTTCTGCCATGGAACCTTACTCTTAGCTCCATGCTTCAGCAGGCCGCAAAGGCTGGAGACAACGAGGAGTCCGATACGACGGTAGTGATGTTAAGCTTCAGTAAGAAGTTTTAGGCGCTTTTCAGGGTGGTGGAGGGCCTTCTATAGGGGCCGCTCCTCCCCCCTGTTTTTTCCCTTAGGACTATATCGCCTATAACCATGTCCTTATCAACAGCCTTGCACATGTCATAGACCGTCAGGGCGGATGCGGCTACGGCAACGAGGGCCTCCATCTCAACGCCGGTGGGCCCTGTGCTCTTTACCCTTGAGTTTATTACGACCCCCTTTCCCTTCCGGTCTATCTTCAGGTCTACCTCTACCGAGGTGATATTAATCGGGTGGCAAAGGGGTATCAGTTCGGGCGTCCTTTTTGCGGCCATAATCCCGGCAATCCTTGCGGCTGAAAACACATCCCCTTTTGGGACGCTGCCTGTGCTTATGAGGTCAAGTGTGGCTTTTTTCATGGAAACCGAGCCACTTGCCCATGCCTCCCGCAGGGTATCGGGCTTTCCGCTTACATCCGCCATCTTTGCCCTGCCGCTTCTGCCGATGTGGGTAAGCCTCTTCACTTTTTTAGGGATTCGGCGGGTTTTTCAGCCTTAGGCTCAGGGAATTCCAACTCCCGGAGTTTTATCCTTGCGGCCACAGCCTGCTCGGATTCCGGGTATTTTGCGACAAGTTCCTTAAGTATCGCGCCGCCTGCGCGCTTCTCGCCGATTTCTATGAATGCCCTCCCCTGCTTAAGCATTGCGGCGGACACCTTGGGGCTGTCCTTATATTTCCTGAAAACCTCTTCATAGGCCAGTATTGCGCTCTCGTAATCCCTCTGGCTGTAGTATGTTTCTCCTATCCAGAACTGCGCATTGCCTGCAAGCCTGTGCCCTGAAAAGGTTTTAATGAACGCTGCGAACTTCTCTCCGGCCTCGCCGTATCTTTTGTCGGTGAATGCGGCGTATGCCTCCTCGTATGCCTTCTCCGCGTCCGGGACAACGGGTTGTTTTAAGGCCGCCTGCCCTTTGTCCTTCTTTGTAGACGCCTCGACTTTTTGGATGTACTCTTCCGCGGCTGAGAGTTTTGCCGAAAGCTCTTTCAGGTTCAGTTCAAGGGCGTCAAGCCTTGCCGCAAGCAGTTCACCCTCTTTGGACGCCTTACTAAGCGACTCTGAGGCTTTATGCGTCTGCTCGTCAAGCCTCCCCCTCATTGCCTGCACTTCCTTCTGAAACACCATCATCTGGGAGTAAAGCTCAGCCTGGCCTTCCCTTAGGTTCTTTGCAGCCGCGGCCTCCTCTGCCAAAACATTGAGGTTCCCCATATCGTGTTTCAGGCCTGATATCGCTTCCCTGATATCCGAGACATCTTTTTTTGCGCTGTAGGAGTCGGACTTGAGGTCGTTGACGTCGGCCCTCATGACATCAATGGTGCCCATGCAGGCAGGCAGTGACAGGAGAAAAAGGCTTAATATAAAAGGCATTGCCGCCCATGTATGCGGCCATGCCTTTCCTGTTGACCGTGCAAACTTCACGCATCCCGTTCTAAGTAACCCCTTATGGCTTGGGGCCGATGACCTTTTAGTCTGTGCTCTTAGTGAGTTTTTCATCCGCTAATATGACAAAGCGCGCCCTTCTGTTTTGCGCCCAGCACTCCTCTGTCTTCTCCGTGCACACAGGCTGGTCTTCGCCGCAGCTTATGGCCTCTATCCTGTCCGAGGGGATGCCCATGTTTAAGAGGTAGTCCTTTGCGCTTGCGGCCCTTCTGTCTCCGAGGGCGAGGTTATACTCAGTAGTGCCCCTTTCGTCGCAATAGCCTTCCACAAAGATTTTTACTTTGTTTGCCGTAAGCCACTCGCCGAATCCCTTGAGCAGAGGCCGGGCGTCGTCTCTTATTCCGTAGCTGTCGAAGTCAAAGTGTATTATGCCAAGGGCCGCATCGCCGCCGGTGTCCCCTGAACAGACCGCCTTGACAACTGCTGCATATCTCTTGGCAGCCGAGGCTTCCTGCTGATGCTCTACAACGCTAATTCCGGCCTCGGACTTTTTCCCTACAGTTATCTCCTTCTCGCTGATGCTCTCCTTCTTAATAACCGGAAGCATCAGGGCTTCCTCAGCCTTTTTTGTTTCCTCGGCCTTCCCTGCTTCCTCGGCTTTTTTTACAGCCTCTTTTTGTCCTACGGCTTGTGTCTCAGGTGTGGTCTTTGAGACTACCGCCTTTTGCGCGCATCCCGCCGCTATAAAAAGCAGGATTGCAAATAACGCAACCTTTTTCATTCCGCACCTCCCGTGCTTTGTCATTAACACCAAACCGGGCCGCATCCGGCTAACCAGGCGACCATCTCGGCTTTGATGCATTCAAACCCTTCGGCGTTATGGACCTTTGTCCCTGCCCGTCGGCCCTCATCGTAAAAATTTCCCTGCCCCCGGTCCTGTCGGATGTGAAGGCAACGAACCTCCCATCGGGTGAAAATGAAGGGTCCTCGTTATTGCCGTTTCCTGTAAGCCTTATGAGGGCCGAGCCGTCCGGGTTAACCGTATATATCTGATTTTTTCCTTCGTGCCTGCCCACAAATGCAATCCTCCCGCCGTCCGGAGACCACGACGGCGATGTGTTGTATGAACCCTCAAAGGTAATACGGTTTATATTATATCCGTTTCTGTCCATTATGTAAACCTGAGGGCTTCCTCCCCTGTCCGACACAAAAGCTATGCCCTGCCCGTCGGGCGATAAAGCCGGCGAAACCTCTATGCCGCGCGTTGAGGTCAGCCTCCTTGTCCTGCCGCCCGGTATGACATGGGTGTAGAGTGCAGGGGTGCCTTCCTCAGAGGAGGAAAATATAAACTCGTCGCCTCCGGGAAAGAAGTCCCCGGCTATCAGGGTTCCCTTGGAGGCATAAATCAGCTTCTCCGTCATCTCATTGAAATCCAGCATGTATATCCCCCACCTGCCTCCCCTTAAGGCCGAATATATGAGCCTGCCGCCGTCTTTTGACCAGTGCGGGGAAAGTATCTGGACGGCCCTGATTCCCGGTTTTATTATCCTCTGCCCGTCCCAGTCCGAAAGGCAGAGTTCCTTTTCGTTCTTTCCCGATGCCACAAATGCTATTTTAGTCCTGAAGACGCCGGCCCTGCCCGTGAGCCTCTGGTAGATGTCCCCTGCAATGGCGTGGGCAAGGGGCCTCAGAAGGCTACTGTCCGCCCCGTACTCCTTATGGAGCATTGCAGCGCCGTCTGCGACATCATAGAGGTATGCGGTAACCTTTATGCCTGCGCCTTCAGCCTCTGTGCGGCCCTTAAGCACCGTCTCAGCGCCGGTCAGCGCCCAGTTTAAGCGGTTAAACGCCTTCTCCGGCCTCTCTATGAAGCCCTCCCTGTCTACGGGCGCAAAAAGTCCTGTGTAGTCAAGGTCCTCGCTTATTATGCGGGCTATCTCAGCGCCGTGAGGCCCGGCAAGCTCGGATACGGCTATGGGGAGACTGCGGCCCGGAGATGTTATGTCTATGCGGATTACGGCATATGCGCTGCCCAAAAGCAGGCAGAGGATGAAAGCGGCCAATGGAAGTTTAAGCCTTGCCGTCATTTAAGCCCCTCGTCCGTAAAGTTGACCACAATTTCCATCTCTTCGGGCGGCCTCTCAAAAAAACTCAGCCTCTTAAACACCCTGATTGCCGAGTCGTCAAAAAGGCTGTTGCCCGAGGACTCTATCTTATCCACCCTGACGTCTCCGTTTCTCATTAGAGTGATGTGCACGACCGCCCTAAGGCCGTCTTTTTTCGCGCCGCCTGTATCAGGGAAATACCACAGTCGCTCTATCTCGGAATCGAGCCTGCCGACATACAGAGAGACGGGGTCTGTTGACCGCGGCCCTCCGCCTGCCCCTGCCGCATCCGCGCCTATTGAAATCTCCTGCTTTGCCCTGACCCTCTCCCCTACCTCTTTTTTGGCCCTGATGACTGATAGCATGTCCTCTTTATGCTGTCTCTCCGACTGCTTTTTCATTAGCGCCTTTATCCTGCTTTCCCTGTAGTCAGCTTCATAGTGCGGGGTGTTCACGACGGCCTTTTTGCTCAGGTCTTTTTCAGCCTCTTTCAGGGATGCCGCCTTTACGGTGTCCTCAGTTTTAGCCTCATGGGGCGCGGGGGGGGCAACAGGGGGGGCAGTGTCTTCCTCAGGGGCAATGAGTGTTACAGTGTATGCAGGAGGCATCTCAAAGGCCCTCTGCCTGACTGCTACGGCTGTTAGAGACAACAACCCGATGTGCACTATAAAGGAGATTGCAACCGAGACTGCAAAGGAAACTCCCGCTGCCTTCTTGAGGCCCGGCGCCCTCATCTTATGCTTATCTTCGGCTCCGTTATCATCCCGAGTTTCTCTATCCCCGCCTCTTTGATGCCGCTCATGACCTGAACCACTTCCCCGTACGGGACATCCTTGTCTGCCCGTAAAAAAACATTCGGGTTACGCCTGCCGAGCACGCTGAGCTTGCGCTCCATCTCGTCAAAAGACATGGGGGTTTCGTTCATAAGTATGGTGCCGTCTTTTTTTATGGTAAGCGTTATCCTCTCCTCAGGCGGCAGTTCCTTGCCCTTTGCCTGAGGCAGGTTGACGTCTATGCCCTGCTGAAGTAGGGGGGCCGTGACCATGAATATGATAAGCAGCACGAGCATGACATCCACAAACGGCGTGACGTTTATCTCGGACATCACCCTTCTGCCCCTTTCCGTCCTCATCTGCCCTCTCTTAAGAAGAGTTCAAGGAGATCCTCCGAGAAATCCTCCATCTCGATTATCATTCCCCTCACCCTGCTCAGATAATAGTTGTACGCTATGACCGCGGGGATGGCGGCAAGAAGCCCCAGAGCGGTTGCTATAAGGGCCTCGGCTATTCCCGGGGCCACTACGGCAAGGGAAGCGGAGCCTGCGGCGCCTATGCCCCTGAATGAGTTCATTATGCCCCATACCGTGCCGAAAAGCCCTATGAACGGGGTTGTAGAGCCGGTTGTGGCAAGGAAGTTGAGGTGCCTATCGAGCTTTGCGGTCTCAAGGGCCTCATATCTCCTCAGCATCCGCCTTACCTCCTGAGTGTCGCGGTGAAGGGGCTCGGCCGAGACCGCCTTGAACACGTTCGCAATCGGGCTTATGTTGAGCCTCTTGGATGCGGCAAGGAGTTCCTTTAAATCCTTGCTCGTCATGTATGCCCTCATGAACTGGGCGGTCTCCTTTTTCGCCTGAGACAGATGCCTGCGCTTGAAAAATATTATGGCCCATGACACCACGGAGAAGAACATGAGGACCGCAAGCACCCCTTTTACAACATATCCGGCGTTAAGTATAAGAGTTAAAACGGAATTTTCCATCTCTTAAAATTTAAAGGAATCCCCTGAAAAAGTCAAATACGAATAGCCGGAAATCGTAGGGGCGGGGTCGGGGCTGATTAGGACAGTAGGGGGGCATAGTTTGACAAAGGCATTGCCCTGTTTGACATTAACCCCCTCTCCATTTAAACTTATAATTCCATGAAAACTGCTGTTCAGAAGGCATTGGAACATGCCCTTGCGGCCTTGGGTATGGAAATTCCCGCGCATATAGAGATAGGGTCGCCTAAGGACGAATCTATGGGAGACCTTGCGACCCCTGTTGCCATGAGCCTTGCGAAAACCCTTAAGAGAAAACCCCGCGACATAGCAGAGGACATCGTAAGGCGAATCCCCAAGGACGGGATATTCGAGAAGATAGAGGTTGCGGGCGCGGGTTTTATAAACTTCACGTTCTCATCGGCCTTCCTTTCATCTTCCCTTAAAACCCTGCTCAAGGAGAAGGCGGGGTTTCTGCGCTCGGACATAGGAAAAGGCAGGAAGGTACAGATAGAGTTCGTTTCTGCAAACCCCACAGGGCCGCTTCACTTGGGGCACGGAAGGGGTGCGGCAGTGGGAGGCGCGCTTTCAAACCTGCTCTCCGCCGCAGGCTGGAGCGTAGAGAGGGAGTACTACATAAACGATGCGGGAAGGCAGGCAAGGCTGCTCGGAGAATCGGTATTTGCGCGGTATAAGGAACTCCTCGGCATTGAATATCCCTTTCCTGAGGATGGGTACAGGGGGCAGTATGTGGTCTCAATCGCAGAGGCGGCAAAGGGCGAGGCTGGAAGCAGGTATAAGGATGCGGGGTTTGAGGAGGCAGGGGATTTCTTCACCGACTTTGCCGTCGGCATGATGCTTAAGGTGATTAAGGAGGACCTTCAGGCATTCGGCATCCGGTTTGATACGTGGCGCTCCGAAAGAGGGCTTTATGAAAATGGCGAGGTGGCGGCAGCGTTAGATTATCTAAAGGCAAAGGGACACCTTTACGAAGAGGAAGGCGCTCTCTGGTTTAAGGCAACAGCGTTCGGGGACGAAAAAGACCGGGTGGTGCGGAAAAGCAACGGGGAGCATACGTATTTTGCATCGGACATCGCATACCATAAAAAGAAGATAGACTCCGGTTTCGACGAACTTATAGACATATGGGGCGCAGACCACCACGGCTATATCAGGAGGCTTGAGGCTGTGATCGAGGCGCTCGGCTATGACAGGAAAAAACTCAGGGTTTTCCTCATTCAGATGGTTTCCCTCATGCGGGGCGGGACGGCGGTGCAGATGTCCAAGCGGGCCGGGGAGTTTGTGACCTTGCGCGAGGTTATGGAAGAAGTCGGGGCGGACATAACCAAATTCATATTCCTTACGAGGAGGCCGGACAGCCATCTTGAGTTTGACCTTGAGGCGGCAAAGGCCGCGTCCTCGGAAAACCCGGTCTATTACATCCAGTACGCAAATGCAAGGATACACAGCATATTCGTCCATGCAAGAGAAAAGGGCATGGACCTTGCGCATCCTGAGGACGCGGATTTCTCCATCCTAAGCTCTCCAGAGGAGACGAGGCTCATAAAGAAGCTCCTCTCCTACCCTATGGCCTTTGAGGCCGCTGCCCGCGCCCACGAGCCGCACAGGATAACATTTTACCTTCAGGAGCTCGCAACGTTTTTCCATCAGTTCTATAACAAACACAGGGTGGTTACGGATGACGAGGGACTTACCCTTGCCCGCTTGAGCCTCTGCGAGGCTGTGCGCACGGTGCTTAAGGACGGGCTTGAGATATTGGGCGTCACAGCCCCGGATAGGATGTGATGAGAAGAGGTAATGATATGTCTGAGAACAAGCTGTTTCCGCCGCCCGAAGACTTCAGGGAAAGGGCGCTCATCAAAAGCGAGGAGGAGTATAAGAGGCTTTATAACGAGTCCGTTTCCGACCCCGAAGGCTTCTGGGCTAAAATGGCAGAGGGGATATTCTGGTCTAAGCCGTGGGCTAAGGTGATGGACTGCGATTTTAACAAAGCCGGTGTTTCGTGGTTTGAGGGCGGAAGGCTCAATGTCTCTTATAACTGCCTTGACAGGCATCTTGAGGGGCCCCGCAAGAACAAGGCGGCGCTCATATGGGAGACGGAGACCGGAGAGAGCAGGATTTTCACTTATCAGGACCTCACGAGGAGGGTCTGCCGGTTTGCGGGCCTGCTTAAAAAGCTCGGTGTGGCGCGGGGGGACAGGGTTGCCTTTTACCTGCCCATGGTGCCGGAGCTTGCCATAGGGATGCTGGCTGCGGCGCGGATAGGCGCGGTGCACAGCGTTGTCTTCGGGGGGTTCAGCCCGAATGCCCTGAGGGAGAGGATTAACGACTGCGGGGCAAAGGTTCTCATAACATCAGACGGCTCTTTCAGGGCGGGCAAGGTCATACCGCTTAAGACAAATGCGGACGATGCCATGAACGAGACCCCTTCCATAGAGAAATGCATTGTGGTCAAAAGAACAGGCGGCCCATGCGATATGAAACCCGGAAGGGACATCTTCCTTGAAGAGGCGCTCGGCGCTGACGACATCCCCTCATATGTGCCGCCAGAGGATATGGATGCCGAGGACCCGCTTTTCATACTCTACACAAGCGGAAGCACAGGCAAGCCCAAGGGCCTCCTGCACACGACCGGAGGGTATCTCGTTTTCGCCAACTCCACTTTCAAATATATCTTTGACTACAGGGAGGAGGACACCTTCTGGTGCACGGCTGACATAGGCTGGATTACAGGCCACTCATACATAGTTTACGGCCCGCTTTCTGCAGGGGCGACGAGCGTGATGTTCGAGGGGGTGCCCACATACCCCGCGCCGGACAGGTACTGGCAGGTGGTTGAAAAGCACAGGGTCAATACCATCTATACCGCACCTACGGTCATCAGGGCGCTTGCGAGGGAAGGCGAGGAGTGGACGAAAAAAAGGGACATCGGAAGCCTCAGGCTTTTAGGCTCGGTCGGCGAGCCGATAAACCCGGAGGCATGGCTCTGGTACCATAGGAACATTGGACAGGGCAGATGCCCTATAGTGGACACATGGTGGCAGACAGAGACAGGAGGGATACTCATATCATCGCTGCCGGGCGCGGTGACTCTTAAGCCCGGTGCGGCAGGAAGGCCGTTTTTCGGAATAAGCCCTGCGGTCATGAGGATGGACGGCATAGAGGCGGACTTAAACGAGGACGGAGCGCTTGTCATCAAGTCCGCATGGCCGGGTCTTGCAAGGACTATTTACCGGGACCCGAAACGCTACTACGAGACTTATTTTTCCCAGCACAGGGGATATTACTTCACAGGCGACGGCGCAAGGCTGGACGCTGACGGGGATTATCACCTCCTTGGAAGGATAGACGATGTGATAAACGTCTCAGGCCACAGGCTCGGCACGGCTGAGATAGAAAGCGCCCTTGTCGCCCATCCTGCTGTTGCGGAGGCGGCTGTTGTGGGCTTTCCCCATGAGGTCAAGGGGCAGGGGATTTACGCCTTTGTCATACTTAAAGGCGGAATAACGGCAGGCAGGGAGCTTCAAGGCTCGCTCATAGAGATGGTGCGGAAGGAGATAGGGCCCATAGCAAAACCCGATGTCATCCAGTTTACAGACGGCCTTCCCAAGACCAGAAGCGGAAAGATTATGCGTAGGATACTGAGAAAGATAGTAGCGGGCAGGCAGGACGAGATAGGGGATACGAGCACCTTGGCCGACCCGTCCGTCATAGAAAAGCTCATTGAGGCAAGGGCGGACATAACAGCAGGTAAACGTTAAGCATTCCGTTAACAAGGCGTTAATTGCGCAAACCATAGTTTGTATTAAAGCTACTGTTTACAGGTTATCTAATATTTCCTCTTGACATGCATCCTGAAGTGTGGTATTAAATAATCATTAGCGCCTCGTTACCTCCCCTAAGCTGCTGCCCATAACACATGGGCAGCAGCACTTTTTTCTCTTTTTATTTAATCTCTACGAGTTCGTATCGCCTTTTGCCAAGCCCCAGCCTCTCGGCCTCCTCGACCTGAATGATATAAGGTTTTTTGTAAAGCTCAAAGAGCACGTCTTCTCCGGGGCTGATGCCGCGTTCGGTTGCAGCCGAGCCATCAAGCGGGACTGAACCCCTTAGAATGTCCATGCTCGCCTGCTCTACGGCCACGATGTCCTCGGAAAGCGCTATTCCCTTATCCTGAATCACAGGCACATCCGCAGCAGGCATGCAGTCGCATTCCGGCTGTATCTCGGTCAGCATGTTTATGTATATGACCTTCCCCGGCTTGAAAGTGCCCAAGACCGCCTTTGCGGCCTCTGCGAGGGACTTCATGAACATCTCATCCGAAGCGCCCTCAAGCCTCACGGCCTCGCCAGGGCATACCCTCGCGCACCTCCCGCACCTCCAGCACCGCTCGTCCTCGTACCCGAATTTCTTTCCTTCTTCGGTAAACTTCACGCACTCAAGCGGGCATATCTCCTCGCACTGATAGCAGAGTTCGCACTTCTCGGAATCCCACACAAGCATCCCCGCCCCAACGGCGTGCATCGCGCCCCTTCCGCATTTCCATCCGCAATGCCTGTGCGAGGCGCTTACCCCGCCCATAGCGACGTTCTTTATGGCGCCGGCGTAGCCTGCCAGTATGTGCCCCTTGATATGGCTTACGACAACCATTGCAGGCGCATCGTGTATTAGAGAGGCCACTGCTATCTCGCCTAAGAGCTCCCCTGCCTTTAGGAGTATGTTGTCCGTTCCGTAGAGGCCGTCCGCCAGCACCACAGGCGCGCCCACTGAGAGGTGGTTTATCCCGTTTTCATTGGCCACCTCAAGGTAATCAAGCCCTTTTATCCTCACGGTATCGGTCACAAAGGGCTTTGCGCCTACGGCCTTAAGCGCATCAACCACTTTTCTGAGGAACACCGGCCTTACGACCCTGTGGCTGCCCTCTGAGCCGAAATGGGTCTTGACCGCAACCCACTCCCCGTGCCCGAAGCGCTCCGAAAAGCCCATCTCTTTTAAGAGCCTTTCAAGCTTTCCAGGCATGCTGTCGCTGTATTTCCACTTTTTTACCCTTGCGGATGCGTAATAGACCTTGGACATACCTGAACTATACCACGCCCCTGTATTTGTAGGCAATTTGAGACCCCTGAAAAAAATAAAAAAAATTGACACCTCGCGACAGAAAAAGTTATTATAACACCTTAATTATAGATGTTTTATTAGGGCTGATTGCCTCTTGTCTCTTGCAGTGGCAGTAGTTCATTACGACAGTGGAGGAGTTATGTTAAATATAGCAAATCTGTTTTTAAGAAGGAATGCTTCTACATTTTTATGGCTTGGAAATGTCCTGTCCTGTTGCCTGATTTTATTTGCAAATATTGCATCTGCCGAACAGATTAAGGTGACGCCGGTTACATCCATGCAATCCGGCCAACCGGTTCAACAGTCCCCTGCACAATTAGTGCCATCTGTGCAGACCGGCCAGCCGACACAGCCCCAAACCGAACCGGCAGTCCATGCCGAAAGAGTCGTGCCGGCAGCTCCTTCGGAATTACCCATTGAAAGAGCCTCTGAAATTGAGCTGTTTGTTTCCGGCAAGGCCACAAATGCCGTCTCAACCAATATCAGACAGTTCGGCTATGACCTCTTTAGGCAACCTCCCTCAACCTTTGCTCCTGTGGATAAAGTGCCTGTAGGGCCTGATTATGTAATCGGCCCTGGCGATGAGATAAAAGTCACTGTATGGGGAAAGGTAGAGGGGCAATGGAGCGTCGTCGTTGACAGGGATGGTAACATCGCCTTGCCAAAAATAGGTATCATGGGGGTGACAGGCCTCACGTTTCAGGAACTTAAAGAGACACTCTACAAGGAATTTTCAAAGTATTTCGGAGCCTTTGAGATGAATGTGAGCATGGGCTCTCTAAGGAGCATACGGGTTTATATCGTGGGTAATGCCGCAAGGCCCGGTGCATACACGGTCTCAGCGCTCTCCACCCTCATTAATGCCCTTTTTGAGGCAGGAGGCCCGAGCAAGGTCGGCACAATGCGGGCTATTGAGCTTAAGAGAAACGGTAAGACAGTCATGGTCTTTGACATGTATGACTTTCTTTTAAGGGGCGATAAGACAAAGGACATGAGGCTGATGCCCGAGGATGTTATATTCATTCCGTCGGTAGGGCCTTTTGCAGGAATTGCAGGCAATGTGAAGGTGCCGGCGATATACGAGCTAAAGGGAAACACAAAGTTGCTTGACCTCATACGCACGGCAGGGGGGCTTACGAGCGCCGCCTTTAGCGGGAGGGTGCAGGTTCAGAGGATACAGGACCATCGGTTCATTACCCTGTTCGAGGGAGATATGGTCGGCATAGGCGAGGAGCACGAAAAAAATTTCGCCTTGGCGGACGGGGACATCGTAAAGATTTACTCCGTGGTGGATACGAAAAACACCGCCTTAGTCTCCGGGGCAGTGGCAAATCCCGGAGAATACGGGGTTGTGCCCGGAACAACGAAGGTCATGGACGTGATATCTCTGGCAGGCGGCCTGCTTTACTATGCCTCGGACAAGGCTGAAATAACGCGGGTCAGGGTGTCTCAGTCCGGGCCAGATACCGAGACACTCACCTTAGACCTTAAAGCAGCGGCTAATGGGGACCTCCGGCATAACGTCCCCTTGGAGGTAAACGACTATATCCTCGTCCACACCGTCCCCGAATGGAGGCTTTATCAGACGGTGACTGTGACGGGAGAGGTCAGGTTTCCGGGTACATATGCCATAAAAAAGGGCGAAAGACTCTCATCCCTCATTGAGAGGTCAGGCGGGTTTACTGATAAGGCATACCTGACGGGCGCTGAATTCAAAAGGGAAAAAATAAGACGGCTTCAGCAGGAGAGGATTGATGAGATGGTGGAAAGGCTCGATCGGGAGCTTATGAGCGCAGGGGCAGCCGAGGTGTCAACTGCATCAACCTCGGATGAAGCAAAGATATTCCAGATGGAATCCGAGCACAAAGAAAGGTTTATCGCCGGCCTTAAGGAAGTGAAGGCAAAAGGCAAGGTGACCATTGAGATGTCTCCGCTTGAGGGCCTCAGAAAATCGCCATACGATATCGAGCTTGAGGAAGGAGATTCGCTTCATATACCCATGAACCCAAGGACTGTGCAGGTGGTAGGCTCCGTGTACAGCCAGACCGCTTTCATACACGTAGAAGGCAACGGGGTCAAGCACTATATAAAACTTGCCGGAGGCTATACCGCCAATGCCGACAAAGGCAATGTCTATGTCCTCAAGGCAAACGGCATGGCGCTTAAGGCCTCGGATGTCGAAGGCATAGAGTCTGCAGACACGATAGTGGTCCCCGAGAGGCTCGAGCGCATTGCATGGATGAGAAACACCAAGGACATAACACAGATACTCTTTCAGATTGCAGTAACCGCAGGTGTGCTGATTGTCCTGTTTTAGATGGCTCACTGCATTTATGCTTGTAATGGCAATGACTTCTACTCTGAGTGCATCTACGAATCTCGGTGTTGATGATTACACCTATGAGCTGCTCCTGAGGCTTGAGGCGGAAGGGGTTATAAGGAGCGGGCTTCTTACAACAAAGCCGTTAAGCAGAAAAGAGGCGGCAAGACTCATCCTTGAGGCAGAGGAAAGGGGCACGGCAAGCCCATTTATACGAAGAATTATAGATTCCCTAAAAAGAGAGTTTGAACCTGAAATAAAATCAATGAAATACATAAAGCTGCCCGATAGGGTATATGTCAAATATATTTATGCTGACCGCAATGCCTCCCGGCTAAGCTATAACAACGATGGCGATGCATACTCAAAAGGCTCAAATGTGAGGGTAGGTATCTCAGGAAGAGGGGAATATGGATGGGTCTCGTTTCTTATAAGTCCTGAGCTCGGGTATTCGGATAACGGTGGAGACCTCGGCTTGAAGAGGGCATATGGTGTCTTCAGCTTCTGGGGGCTTGGGCTGACACTCGGAAGGGAGTCCCAGTGGTGGGGGCCTGGTTATCACGGTTCACTGCTCATGTCCACTAATGCCGCACCTATGACAATTGCAATGCTTACAAACCCGGAACCCAAGACGCTTCCATGGGTATTTAAGTATCTCGGCCCGGTAAGATTCGTCTTTTTCGTTACAGAGCTTGAAAAGGAAAGGGTCGTAAGGGAGCCGAAGCTATGGGGACTGAGGCTCAACCTCAAGCCCATGCCGTATGTTGAGCTCGGGCTACAGAGGACTGCCCTTTTTGGCGGCAAGGGAAGGTCCGAGGACATTGGCACATGGTGGAGAAGTTTTACAGGCGAAGGGGAAAATGTATCCGGAGTTGAAGCAGGCGACCAGAGGGCAGGCGGTGATATTAAGATAACACTTCCCTTCAGGGCGCAGCCTGTCCAGCTTTACATGGAAGCCGCGGGCGAGGATGAGGCAAGCGGGCTGCCCGGTAAATGGGCATATATTACAGGCATATACCTGCCGAGGGTATTTTCACTCCAAAGGCTCGGCCTTAGGGCGGAGTACGCTAATACCTATGTGAATAATTATACAAATGTCTGGTATAAACATCACATATATCGCTCAGGCTATACATATAAGGGCAGGATAATAGGGCATCATCTGGGAACGGACTCTAAGGATTTATTTACCGAGCTTTCATATCTCATTCCCGAGAAAAAGGGGAAAATATCCCTCTCATATGACAGGGAGGAACACAACCTTTCAATACCTATAAAGGAAAGGAAAGACGAGGCGGCTTTAAAAATGAATGTTGGGTTAAGGGAAAAGATAGAACTTGAAGTCATCTGCAGATACGGAAAAATAAGAAACACCGACAATGTCGCCGGTGAGGACAAAAACATAGGAGCCGTCTCAGCCATGGTAAATTTCACTTTATAAATCCATGTCTATATGGTAAGAATATAGTGGCTGATTGATTTTATAGAGAGGTTTTTTCAGGTGCAGAGAGATAACGAAAATATAAACATTTTGGATTATGTGATTGTCCTTGCCAAGCGCAAGAGGCTTATCGCGGCAGTCACCTTTGTCGCCGCACTAATCACGGCAATCATGAGTCTTACCATGCCCCCTATATACAGGGCTGAAACAAGGATACTCCCTCCACAGGGGGGCGGGGGCGGTTCAAGCCTTGCGCTTTCAATGCTCAGCGGAGCGGCGGGCGGCGGCCTCTCCGATATCGTAGGCATGAAGACCCCGGGCGACCTCTATGTCGGCATTGTCAAGGGCAGGACAATGGCGGATAGGATTATTGACAGGTTTAACCTCATGGAGCGTTTTGATGCTGAATACCGCGAGGATGCAAGGAAAAAGCTAATAGAAAAGGTGATGAAGGTTGCGGTTGATAAAAAAAGCGGACTAATTAGCATTGCGGTGCTGGATGAGGACCCTAAAAGGGCTGCTGATATGGCTAATGCCCTTGTAGAGGAGCTTAAAAACCTGACAAAGGAGCTTGCAGTTACAGAGGCATCGCTGAGGAGATTGTTCTATGAAGAGCAGTTAAAAGATGTAAAGGCGGCGCTTGTAAAGGCGGAAGATGAGACGAAGATGTTTCAGGAAAAGACAGGCGCCCTGGGCATAGATGAACAGGTAAGGGCTGTCATTGAGAGCATTGCCAACTTAAAGGCACAGATTGCCGCAAAGGAAGTTGAGCTAAAGGTGATGAGGACATATCTAAAACCGCAGAACCCCGACCTCCAGAAAGCCGAAGATGCGCTGAACGGGCTGAAGTCAGAGCTTAAAAAGCTTGAATCGAAAGGAGGAGATGGATACGACCCGCTTATGCCTACGGGAAGGATGCCTCAGGTAGGAACAGAATATATGCGGAAACTGAGGGAGATGAAATTCAATGAGACACTCTATGAATTGCTCTTGAAACAATATACGCTTGCAAAACTTGACGAGGCAAGGGATGCGGCGATAATACAGGTGGTTGATAAAGCGATACCGCCTGATAAAATGGTGAAGCAGAAAAGGGCGCAGACGGTTGTCATTGCGGCTTTTGCCGGGTTCTTCCTTTCGATATTCGCGGCATTTCTTTTGGAGTACATAGAAGGTGCAACAAAAGGCGATGATGATAGAGAGAAGATTCAGATACTGAAAAAGTATATGAAGTTTCGCTTTTAAGAGGGGTATATTATTATTTGAGGAAGGCGCTGAGCATATTTTCCATAGCGTCAAGAAACCTCTTAAGGAGGCCGGCAAGGACGGCCTCCATGTTTTTCGGCATGGCGGCTGTCTCAGGCACCCTCTTTGCCCTTACAGTCATATACCTCTCCGTTGGAAACAGCATTGAGGCGGGCAGGAAGCGTCTGGGCGCGGACGCCATGGCAGTGCCTTTGAAATGGAAGGACGATACAACCGGCATCCTCCTTTCCGGAACTCCGTCCGCCTTTTACATGGAAGGCGGCATCAGGGAAAAGATAGCGGCTGTAGAAGGAGTCGCAGAAACAGCGGCCCAGCTTTTTATAGTATCCGCGCCCCTTGCCTGCTGCACCGTATCCGATACGATGCTCATAGGGTTTGATCCCGAACACGACTTCACCATATCCCCGTGGCTCAGGGAGAGGCTCAGGAAGCCCCTTTCCGACGGCGAGGTCATAGCAGGCTCAGATATCCTTGCCGAACCCGGGGGGAGGATGCAATTTTACGGCAGGGAATTCCTAATGGCAGGCAAGCTTGAGCCCACAGGCATGAGGTTCATAGACAGCTCTGTATTCATCCCCATGGAGGGCGCAAGGCGGATGATAGCCGAATCAGGGCGGAAGGCGCGGAAGACCCTCGATATAAACACGGGAGATGTATCATCCGTCTTAATCAGGTTCGCTGAAGGCGCAAATCACGAGGAGACCGCCCTGAGGATTGAGTACGCAGCGCCGGAAGTCAAGGTCATGCTCTCAAACGACATCCTGAGGGCGGCAAGGCGCAACCTCGCCATGCCGCTTAAATCAGTCCTTGCCGCAGGCATAATCCATTGGCTTTCGAGCCTTTTCATGATAGGGGTCATCTACTCCATGTCCGTTGCGGAAAGAAGGAGGGAGATAGGGCTTCTTAAGGCCCTCGGCGCAAAAAACAGGGACGTCCGCAACCTCTTCCTTTATGAAGTCCTCCTTATTACCGGCGGCGGGGTCGTCTCCGGGATAGCATGCGGCACTGTGTTCGTCCTCGGCTTTCAAAACCTGATAAGGGTGTTTTTCAACGTGCCGTTTCTCCTTCCGTCCCTGCCGGTGGCGGCGCTGATGGCCGCAGCCGTGCTGTTTCTTACCCTTGCATCCGGCCTTGCCGTGGCGTTTTATCCTGCGCTTAAGATATCCTCAAAATCCCCGCACGACGTCATAACCTCGATTTGACCGCGCACTATCTCTAACCGTTTCTCATGCGTTATAATGATTAATCTTACGCACGGCGGGTGGAGATTATTTGAAGCGCATAACAATCTTAGGCTCTACAGGTTCCATAGGCAGGAGTGCCCTTGAGGTCGTCTCAAAACACAGCGACGGGTTTAAGGTTGTGGGCCTTACTGCAAAAGGCAGCGTTGATGTCCTCCTCAGGCAGATAAGGGAGTTTAAGCCCGAGGCAGTTGCGGTCTATGACAGGACGGCTGCAAAGGAACTCAGAAAACATACGCGCGTGCCTGTGTTTGACGGAGAGGACGGGGTCTGCCGGGTTGCCTCGCACGAAAGCTCGGACTTCGTCCTTTCGGCGATTGTGGGTTTTGCGGGCCTCCTTCCGACGCTTTCCGCCATTCGTGCCGGAAAGACCGTGGGGCTTGCCAACAAGGAATCTCTTGTCGTGGCCGGAGAGATGGTGATGGGGGAGGCGAGGAAGAAAAAGGTCAGGATACTCCCTGTTGACAGCGAGCACAGCGCGGTATTCCAGTGCCTTGAAGGAAGGGGCGCAAGCGCCTTAAAGAGGATAATACTCACGGCCTCTGGCGGGCCTTTTCTTGGAAAGGGCAGGAGAGAACTTGCGGATGTCTCGCCGGAGGATGCCCTCAAACACCCCAACTGGTCCATGGGCAGGAAGATAACAGTGGATTCGGCCACGCTCATGAACAAGGGCTTTGAGGTGATGGAGGCGCATCACCTTTTCGGCATAGGGCCAGGAAGCATAGACGTGCTCATACACCCCCAGAGCATACTCCACTGCATAGTGGAGTTTACGGACGGAAGCTCCATCGCGCATCTTTCAGTCCCGGATATGAAGGCCCCGATAGCATATGCGCTCTCCTACCCTGAAAGGCTCAACGGCGTTATCCCCCGGCTTGACCTTTCAAAGGTCGGGACGCTGACCTTCAAGCCGCCTGACCTTGAAGGCTTCCCGTGCCTTTCATATGCATACGAAGCCCTTAAGGAGGGAGGCACAGTGCCTGCGGTCCTTAACGCTGCAAACGAGACCGCTGTTGAGGCGTTTCTCGCAGGCGAAGCAGGGTTCAACGACATTCCTGCTATAATAAAAGAGACAATGGACTCCCATGTAAAAAGCGGCATAGACGGCATCGAGTCCGTAAAAGAGGCTGACAGGTGGGCAAGGAAAAAGGCCGGTGAAGTCATCCGCCGCATAGGCGGCGGAAAAAAAAGATAACAGGAAGGTATTGTGACTATAATCTCTGCATTCGTGCTGCTTGGAATACTCATATTCGTGCATGAGCTTGGGCATTTCATTTTCGCCAAGCTCATGGGCGTAAGGGTGCTTAAGTTTTCCCTCGGCTTCGGCCCTAAGCTCATCGGCAAAAAACACGGGGATACGGAATATCTCATATCCGCATTCCCCCTCGGAGGCTATGTCAAGATGCTCGGTGAAGACCCGGAGACGGAGCTCAGCGAGGATGAAAAGGCGATGGCGTTTAATTATCAGCCTGTGTGGAAGAGGTTCGGCATAGTTTTCTTCGGTCCGCTTTTTAACCTCCTTTTTGCCTGTCTTCTCTTCATACTCATCTACATGGGAGGCGTCCCTGCCCTGTATCCCGATGTCGGCGAGATAATTGCGAATTCTCCGGCCAGCGGCGCAGGTATTCTTAAGGGCGACAGGATTGTCGAGATAGACGGCAAGTCCATAGGCCAGTGGGAGGAGATGACCGGAATAATCCACAACAGTCCGGGCAGGAGCCTTGACTTCAGGATAAAAAGGGGCGATGAGGTTTTCCCTATAACCATAGTCCCTGAGACAAAGACCATAACCAATATCTTCGGCGAGGAAAAAAAGGCCGGGCTGATAGGAATCAGGCCCCTCGGAAACCAGTTTAAAAGGCATTACGGAGCAGGCGAGGCGGTTATCATGGGCACGGTTAAGACGGTTGAGATTTCCGTCCTTACCGTAGAGTCCATAATAAAGCTCATACAGAGGATTATACCTGCCGAGACTATAGGCGGCCCCATACTGATAGTGCAGATGGCAGGGGAGCAGGCATCTCAGGGTGCGCTGAATTTCTTCTTTTTCATGGGGGTAATCAGCATAAACCTTGGGATACTCAACCTCCTTCCCATCCCCGTGCTTGACGGAGGCCATCTCGTCTTTTTTGCCGTTGAAGCGGTAAGGGGAAGGCAGGTCAGCCAGAGGGTGGTGATTAACGCCCAGAGGGTGGGAATAGCCGTTCTTATCGCAATCATGGCCTTTGCGCTCTATAACGACCTGATGAGAATCTTTACCGGCAAGGGTTTCAATCCTTGAGTTCAGGGATGAAGATGCAGTTTTCATCCGGCGGGGTCATTTACAGGAAGGTCCACGACAGCATCGAAATCGCCCTTGTTGCGGTAAAGGGCGGAAGCGTCTGGACGCTTCCCAAGGGCATAGTGAACAAGGGAGAGAAGCCGGAGGAGACCTCGGTAAGGGAAGTGCTTGAGGAGACAGGGCTTAACGGCAGGCTCATTGAGAAGATAGGGGAGACCACATACTGGTATTTCCTCAAGGAAGAGAATGCGAAGGTCAAAAAAACAGTGTATTATTATCTCTTGGAATACGTCAGCGGAGACACCTCAGACCATGACTGGGAGGTTGATGATGCCGCATGGTTTCCAATAGACGAGGCCCTCCGGAGGGTTTCGTATAAAGGCGACAAGGATATGATAGTGAAGGTAAGGGAGATGATAACAGCCGTTCCTCCTGCCGGAGGCGCTTGTGGGTAAGGTGCTCGGCCGGGATGAGTTGAAAACCGCGCTTTCCAGTGCGCGCTCAGAGGGGAAAACGGTTGTCTTCACAAACGGCTGTTTCGACCTCATCCATGTCGGCCACATAAGGTATCTTAAGGAGGCCAAGGGACTCGGCGATGTCCTTGTCGTTGCGGTCAATTCCGACAAATCAGTCTCAGTGATTAAGCCCGGCAGGCCGGTCATACCCGGAGTTCACAGGGCAGAGGTCGTCTCGGCCCTTGAGATGGTTGACTATGTGACCCTTTTTAACGAGGACACGCCGTATGAGCTTATAAAGTTCCTCAGGCCGGATGTGCTCGTTAAGGGCGGGGACTGGAGGAAAGAGGATATAGCGGGACACGACCTCGTGCCAGTGACCCTGAGCCTGCCCTATATAGAAGGGGCCTCCACAACAGAGATAATCGAGAAGATTAAGGGGGTCAAAACGGCTGTTTTGATGTAGTGTCCTCACGGGTCCTCCTCCATCCCCTCAATGACAATCTCCCTTTCGTCTCCGGGGAAGATGTTTATCGCTACCCTTACGGCCACTTCCGTTTCAGGCATTTTTTCGGCCCATTCTATGACTGCTATGCCGTCGCCGCCTATATAGTCATAAACCCCGGTTGTCTCAAGGTCCGCTTCGCTGTCTATCCTGTAGAGGTCTATGTGGTAAAGAGGGGGCTTTGCCTCGTGCTCTGAGATTATGGTGAAGCTTGCGCTTGCAATCTCCCTTTCGGGTATGCCGAGCGAACCGGCTACGCCTTTTACGAAAGTCGTTTTCCCGGAGCCTAAATCCCCGTAAAGGCAGACAGTGTCTCCGGCCCTGAGTTTCCTGCCGAGTCTCTTTCCTGCGTCCTTTGTCTCGCGCGGGCTTTTGCTTATGAGCCTCAACTGCTTATCCCTTTTATGACCTCGTGCTTTCCTACTATTCCCGCAACCTTGCCCTCGCGGATGACGGGCAGAAGATGCACCCTGTGCTCGGCCATGATGGTCGCTATCTCCTCAATGGTCGTTTCCTCCGTGATTGTCAGGACATCCTTTACACATATCTCCGAGACCGTAGTTGCCGACATTCTTTTCATCTCGTCCTCCATAGTCCCGGTCGGCTCAATCGGTATGAAGGCGTCGAATATCCTGAGCATGGTCGGAATATGAATCCTTTTGTTGCGGCTGATGAGGTCGTTTTCAGTCACAACGCCAAGCAGCCTTCCGTCTCTGTCAACCACAGGAGCGCCGCTTATGCCCCTTTCGATGAAAAGCCTTCCCAATTCCTCAACAGTCATATCTCCGGTTACGGTTACGATGTCGGTCTTCATTATGTCTTTAGCCTTAAGCATCAAACCTCCTTATATCATTCTGATGAAACCGCCCTGCCTTCCGGCAAAGTTCTTAGAATACCTGTATGAATGAAACCTCTCAGGATAACAGCACGTGCACTCATCGGACATCCAGATGTTTTCAGGGGGTATGCCCATGAAGACCGCCTGCTGCCTGTTGGCGGACGGCAGGTCAAGGCGCTTTGCCCCCTCGCTCTCCATATGATAATCGCCTTGGCCTGTTTCTTTAATGACAGCCTCAAGCACGTCATCGCCCACATGATAGCAGCACCGCCTTATTGCAGGGCCAATTGCGATACGTATGTCCTCCGCCTCAGAGCGGGTCAACATCTTTTTTAGCGTGGCCTTCATGATTCCCGCCGCCGTCCCCCTCCAGCCCGCATGCACTGCGGCTATGAGCCGTCTTTTGCGCGCATAAACCAGTATTGGCACGCAGTCCGCCACGGCAACCCCCAACAGTATGCCCTCCCTTTCGGTTATGACCGCATCGGCGACCAGAGGTGTGAGGACATTGTCAATCTCAACCACATCCGCCGTGTGCCTCTGCACCGGGAAGTAGGTGTTGAGTTCCTTAGCGCCTGCAATTTCAGAAATCCTTTTTCTGTCGGCGCCGGGCGATTTTCCAGTGAAAAACGCCTTTACTCCGCTTCCGAATATATCGGGGTAAATGACATATCCATCCTCAATCAGTGGGATGCCGCCCCCTCAGTCAGGGATTTGAAAGCCTCGGGTATTGCATCTATAATATCAGAGGCAAGGAGTGAGTGGAAGCCTGTTTTAGAGGCCGCCATGTCGCCTGCAAGCCCGTGCATGTAAACCCCTGATACCGCCGCTCGGACAGGCTCAAGCCCCTGTGCCAAAAATGCGGCTATCATGCCTGTAAGCACATCCCCTGTTCCGGCCTTTGCCATGCCCGGGTTTCCGGTAGTGTTGATATAAATCTCTCCGCCGCCTGCTGTTATCGTTGGCGCGCCCTTCAGCACGAGGGTGCAATCGGCGCCTTTATTGCCGGAGATGATGTCCTTTACAAACGATATCGCTGTTTTTATCCTGTCCTTTTCAATGTGCTTTGCGCCTGCCCCCGTAAGCCTTGCCATTTCACCGGGATGAGGAGTGAGGATAAACGGCTGCCTCAGGTTTTTCAGGAAGTCTTTTCCCAATACATTCACGGCATCGGCGTCAATCACAGAGGGGACGGCTGTCTTTTTAAGGACTTCCTTAACGAGTTTTTCCGTATCCTTTGTTGCGCCTATGCCCGGGCCTATCGCAAGGATGTCGGCCTTCTCAGAAAGAAATTTCAGCACGGCCCCTACGGCCTTTGACGACAGCGTTCCCCCTTTTGCCTCGGCAAGGGGCAGTGTCATCTCCTCTACAGCCCTCGACTGCATCACATCCATTAAGGACTCAGGCACGGCAATAGTCACGAGCCCTGCGCCTGTTTTAAGGCATGCCTTTGCAGCCATGAGCGCGGCCCCTGTTTTGCCCCTTGAGCCTGCAACGAGGAGGACATGGCCGAAATCGCCTTTATGGGAATACCGGGGCCTTGCAGGGATTAACACGTCTTCCTTCTCGGTAGTGCGGCAGATGATGGACTTATCGTCAAGAAGCGCGCGGGGAAATCCGATGTCCGCAACAAAGAGCCTTCCTGTGCATTCCGCACCGGGGTAAAGGAGATGCCCTCTCTTGGGAAGCCCGAAAGTCACGGTAAAGGACGCCCTCACCGCCTCACCCATAATCTCTCCGGTGTCCGAGGATATGCCTGAGGGCATGTCCACGGCAATCACAGGACAGCCGGAGGCGTTTATGAAAGATATGACTTCTCTAACCGCGCCTGCGACCGGCTTGCTCATGCCCGTTCCGAATATCGCGTCTATGACCAATGCGCCGTGGGTGTCTTTTGAATCTATTTTGGAGCGGAACTCAAGGGGCACGCCGAGGCGTCTTGCAGTCCTCAATTGCAGGAGGCAGTCCGCGCTCAGTTTATCCTCCGTAAAGGGCATGAGGACTTTTACGCCCCATCCCGAATTATAAAGCTCCCGTGCCGCGACTATCCCGTCTCCTCCGTTGTTTCCGGGGCCTGCAAGCACTATAATTTTTCCGGGCGCAAAGAGTTCCTTTATCTTTTCAGCCACGCATGTTCCGGCCCTTTCCATAAGCACTGCGCCCGGGATGCCGTGTCCCTTTATGGCCATTCCGTCTATCCGGCGCATCTCCTCTGCTGTGACGACTCTCATGGTATTAAGAATTATACATAAACCGCGGTTTCTTTTCAGGCCCTCGGGCCCATACTTGAATACATGAGGCCATTACCTCTAAAATACATGATGCAGGACAAAAGACCTGAAGGCGGACAGAGCATTCTGCTTGATAAGATACTGACACAAAAAAACCTAACGCATGCGACCGCGGCCCTGTTCTTTGCATACGCTTTTTTCTTTGCCCTAAAGCCCCTTGCAGACCCTGACCTCTGGTGGCACCTCAAGACAGGACAGCAGATAGTAGAGCAGAGGTCGCTGCCCGGGCACGAAGACCCCTTTTCCTATACAACGCCCCAGCCGCTTTTGGATGAGCAGGTCAGGGGACTAAGGAGCCAGTGGCTCAGTCAATCGGCGTTTTATCTGGTCTATCTTATCGCCGGGTACAAGGGGCTTTCGGTCATGAGGGCGCTTTTTATAGTTCTGCCGTTTCTGTGGATTTATATCAGGTTTTCAAGGGATGATGCGCTGCCCGCCCCGCTGCTTCTCATCCTTAGCTTCCCGCCCCTGATAATAAACCTGAGCCTGTTTTACACATTCGAAAGGCCGCAGGCCTTCTCGTTCATTTTTGCGCTTGTGGCAATAATGCTTCTTGAGAGGTTAAAAAAGCTGAACGGCGCCGGCCCGAAAATCACATGGCCCATGGCGCTCCTGCCCGTTGTCATGCTCCTTTGGGCAAACCTTCACGGAGGATACATAGTCGGCATCGTGATTATAGGCATATACATGGCGGGCGAGGTTGCAGCCATTCTATCGCATAGGCTCCGGCTCGGCATAGGAGGCCTGCCCTACCCTTACCCTATGCGGTTTTTCGCCTCGTCCCTGACGGCCGTGGCCGCAAGTTTCCTTAATCCCGGCGGGCATAAGCTCCTTTACGGATGGCTCAGAAGCCTTCCGGGGCAGGTCATCGACCCGGTTGCGAGGGCACAGGCCGGCGGGGTCATCACTGAAGTGCTCGAATACAAATCCCTATGGTATTTTTACGAGGTATTCCACTACAAATGGCCGCTGTATATAATCGGTTTCATGGCCGCAGCCCTGCTTGCCGTTCTTATGAAGTATATCCATCAGAGAAGGGTTGACCTTACAGAGGCCCTGCTCTTTTGCTTTGCCGGCTTCTTAGGCCTGTACCATGCAAGGGGCGTAAACTTTGCGTTGATTATCCTCTCGTTCATCGCCTGCGGTTCAGTCTCCGCACTGAAGGGTGCAAAAAAAATACTCCCCGCCGTTATTGCCGCAGCCGTCACGGTTGTCATGGTAGCGGATGTCCTTAAGACCGCGCCGTGGGAGCTTAGCCCCGGGCCTCCCCACCGCTGGGTGGATTCCTCTTATCCAGAAGATGCCGTCAGGTTCCTTGAGACGCAGGGGATAGAAGGTCCCATGTTCAACTACATGGGATGGGGGGGATATCTCATCTGGAGGGCATACCCGCGATATAAGGTCTTTGCCGACGGAAGGGCAATAAGCGGGCTGGTGATGTCCGCATACGTTGAAGTGCTCAGGACGACCCGCTTCTGGAAGGAAATGCTCAACAAATTCGACGTCAACTTCATCCTCATCCCGGTCATGTCAAAGGAAAACGGCGTGATATCTCCCATCGTCATGCGGATGGCCGAGGATAAACCCGACGGCTGGAGGCTCGTCTACCTGTACAACAATACAACGATATTTTTAAGAAACAACGAGAAAAACCGCAGGGTGACGGACGGCTTCGGCATACCCTATGCAGAGCTTTACATGGAGGTCATAGACATCTCGGACGTCATGCTTACAGTAATGCCCGGACACCCTGAATTTCTTCTTTCCAAAGCCATAGCGCTGCAAGGAATTGGGAGGTTCAGCGAGGCAAAACAGATACTAATTGGACTGCCCAGAACCCCGCTTTCGCAGAGCCTTCTTGAGAAATTAAAGGATTACTGAGGGTCTTTTTTGGCCCCTTCCGGGGGCTTTACAGCTTCCGGATTGGCCTGAAGGTATTTTTCGGAAAGATACTGGAATATCTGAAGCCTGCGGTTGACCTGGTCTACCACGTAAATCTTATCGTTGTCGTCCACATATATGGCCTGCGGTATGTTGAACTGCCCCAGTTTTACGCCCGGGCTGCCGATATACAGGTAGACATTGCCGTTTGCGTCGAACACCTGGAAATTGCCGAATGCCGCATCAGTCACAAATATATGCCCGTCAGAGCTGACGCCAATGCCCTTGGGCCTTGCGAACATCCCGGGCCTGTTGCCGTGCTCGCCTATCACCACCGGCGGCGCACCCCCCTGAGGATCGAATATCTGTATCCTGAAGTTCATGGTATCCACCACATAAAGCTTCCCGTTTTTGTCGGTTGCTATCTGGGACGGGAAGTAGACATACCCTTCGGCAGTCCCGGGCTCTGCCACCTTTTTGATGAACTCGCCCTCTATCGTATAAGCGTATATCTCGTGGGCTTTTGTGTCGCTTATATACAGTATCTTCCTGTCAGAGTCGAACGCAACCCCTAACGGAGCCCTGAGTTCGCCGCCTTGCCCTAATATATGCTTGAGTGACCTGCCTTGGCGGCTGAATATGTAGACCTTGCCCTGGCCGCTGTCGGCCACCGCAATGAGGTCGTTTTTGTTGTCAACGGCCAATCCAAGCGGCGTGACAAATCCGTAAGGGTTGTCCAGCGTCTGTATGCTGCCCTTTTCGAGATTCAGCACATTCACCTGCGCTTTCATGCTGTCCGTAATATATATATTGCCGTCCTTGTCCACCGCAATTCCGTGAGGCTTGACAAAGTAGAACGTAACATCCTCCCCGAACAGGCTCTCCGCAGCGCTTTTCTTTCTTACGTCAAGGTCCGTAAGGATGTACTTTATGAGCTTTATTTTGGGCGGCTCCGGCAGTGACGGCCAGACATAGGGGGTAACATCCAGAGGTACATATCCCCTGCCTCCGCACGCAGAAAGGAAAATAAGTGCGGCAGCAAAGAAAAAACCGGATAATTTCCTAATTTTCATGCTTTTTGAATATATCACAGGTAGGCACATATTTGTCAATGTCAGCGTCCGCCGGAGATGCCCTTTAGCAGGTCTTTTGCCCGTGTATCATATGGGTTAAGCCTGACAGCCCGCTTAAGTTCCTTTTTAGCGGCTTCCGTCTCTCCCTTCTCTATAAGCAGCTGCGCCATGGCGATATGCTCAAAAGCGGTGTCCGGCTTCATGCCGAGGGCGGTTTGGAGTTCCCTCTGCGCAATGTCCTTAAGCCCGAGGTAATAAGAGACATACGCCTTTGCAAGATGCGCCTCCTGATTTGCAGGGTTGAGGGATACGTCCCGGTCAACCTCGCCCAGAACCGTCTCCTTCAGGTGTTTTATTGCAGTGTCCATGTATCCGAAATCATTGAACGAAGGCATCAGCGCCCTGTAGCCCTTCTTCTGTATAAGGGCGCTGTTTGCGGCATTGTTCTTGAGATAGAGGGCTGCCGTGTCGTCCCAGTAAACAAGCGCCCAGTCGGGGTTTGAGTTCAGGTGCATCGGGAACCTCCACATGCTCTTTGGGTTATAGTCTATGAGAGCGTAGTTGAAGTCATATTTCCCGTCGAGCTCATTAAAGCCCTCGGCAGTATCTATGGCCTTTTTATACGCAACCTGAAGCGGCTCGGGCTGCACAAGCCTGCCGTCTATGAAGACCTTCCTATGGGGCGACTGCCAGAGCATGTAAGAGCCTGCCGTGACTGTGTTAAAGCCGTTCCCGCCTATTTTGTGCCTGTCGAGAAACCCGGCAGCCTTTTGGGGAAATATCCCTTCCTTCTCTCCTAAACCAAAGGAGTATATACTGCTCCCCATGACGGAAAACACAAGCAGGCATACTACTAAACTGCCCGTCAGGAAGTTCAGCGTATCTCTGTATCCACTCTTCACTTCCCCGAGCCTGACAAGGCCTGAGAGCCTCTGGAGGCCGAGGAAAAAGACCGGGGCAAGGAGTATGGAGGATATGTCCATGAGCCTCACATGCCTTACGGTATAAAATGCCGAGCCTGCAAGGAGGACAAGCATGAAAAAGTCGAATCTCCTCTTTGCCGCCTCTGCCGCAAGATAAAGCATTGCCCCGGCAAAAATCACCTGAAATCCCCACGTGTACCTCAGGCCGAAGCCCCATAAGAGATGGGTCGTAAGCGACTGCCACTCTCCAAGCTGGCTTGCCCCTGAGCTCGCGGCCGGGGCGGTAAAACTAAGGAAATTCAGGTACGGCCTGAAGCCCTCCGGACTAAGGCCGCCTGCCAGAAAAACGGCGAAAAACGGGATGAAGGATTTAATGTCCAAACTCCTTCTTCTTGCCGCCTCGGCAATCAGGAAAAGACCCAGAAGCGGCGGGCCTATGATAAAGCCGCCGTGCATGTTGGCCCATAGCGCCTGAAGCGGAACAAGCAGATAAAGCCTGCCTGTGCCGGCACCCGGCATGCGGTATCTCATAAAGGCGTAAATGAAAAGGGCAAGGCTTATATAGGTGAAGTAATAAGGCCTGAGGTCAAGCCTGAACCTCACGGCATATGCAAATACTATTATCGTCAATACCTTTGGCAGGGCTCCTGCCTTAGGCGCGGCAGCCTTGAGCGTACTCCAGATGACGAGCGCCAGCGCCGAAAACAGCACGGATTTCATAACCCCGAGGCCGGTAAACCCTGAGTATTTATATACGGCGTAAAGGAGCGCATTGCTGAGCCACTCGCCGCGGTACTGCAGGGAGGCGCCCGCCGTGTATGAGAACTCATCAGGGCCGTAAAGGCTCAGGGTTTCCCAAACGTGACTGCCCAGCCTCAAGTGGAAGAACAGGTCGAAGTCGGCTATCTTTGTAATGGGAAGAAGGACTACAAACAAAAGCAAGCACGCATAGAGCATGTATTCCGAGGTCTTTTCTTTTCCAAGCATTATGATTTATTTAAAACCATCCGCCATTTATTGTCAACCCTGAAAAAGTCTGTTTTTGTGTCATTCTCGCGAAAGCGGGAATCCATCTTTTTTTCTGTTGCATTTTTGCCCTCCTTGCTTTAATTTAAGGGGGGAGGGGGGGGTGCCCGAGCCTAACCCCTTGATTTTATTCAATTCAAAGTTTAATAAGTTTACATTTGGTTTACATTTCGCCACTGCTTTAAACCTCACTTTCAACTTTTTAACCCCTCTTTATTCCTGCGGGAGAGGGCGAGATTTTCTCTTTCGTCATTCTCCGGCTTGTCCGGCCACTGGCTCGCAGGAGGGAATCCATTTTTCTCTCCGCACCTCCGTGCCTCCTGCGCTTAATATATTATGGCCTTAAGGAACTGGTCAACCCGAACTGGTTCGGCCAAACGAGGACAGGGCTATTTGGAAATCTAATCAGCCCATAAAAATAATTAGCTTGAAAATGGGGGGGGGTAGTATGTTTAGATGTGTGCAACTTAGGGTCTTTGCACGGGGGACAATCAAATTTCTTAGGAGGGATAAGATGAAAAAGTTGACGGCGGCTCTATCATTTATGGTTTTGTTTTTAGGCATGGCAGGCGGTGCGATGGCTATTACTATAATGGACGACGCAACCGGCGGGGACTGCTCGTCAATCGGCATCTGGGATGCTGGGACAAAGACGTGCACGTTGACAATGGATTTGTTTAACCTTTACCCCGGCATAGAAATAGGTAGTGATGGTATCACCCTCGATGGCAATGGGCATGTCATAAGTGGGGTGGGCGCGGGCATTGGTGTTCAGATTTACGGCAGAAGATATGTTGTTGTAAAAAATTTGGACATCACGCAGTTTGAATATGGAATGTACATTGTACGATCAAGCGACAACCGCATTTCTAATAATACTTTAACAAATAACAACCACAGCGGAATTGTCCTCGCCATCGGCAACAATAATATTATTGAGCGCAACAATTCCATGTATCACCATGCGTTTGGGATATTTGTCGCTTCTTCACGGGGCAATACTTTTACTGATAATATTCTCCATGGAGGCCAATGGGGCATCAGTCTTGGTAACTCTCACAATAATGCGTTGTTACGCAATGTAGTAAATTCGACTTATCCGATTAATATTGGTAATTCAAGCAACAATACTGTGGCGGAAAACACTATTTCTGGTAGTTTGGGCATAGAGCTTGCGTCCTATTCTACCAGCAATAAATTTTTTAACAATCGTATAGCTACTACCTATCGTGCGATTTCAATCTGGTATTTTGCCAATAGCAATGTGTTCTACAATAATAATGTTATACAAGGAGGATGGGGGTGGTTACCAATTTATTGCGGCACTGAAGCGGGTATGAATACTTTCAGTCTTGAAGCGCCCAGTGGCGGCAACTATTGGGGCAATTATGACTCTCCAGAAGAAGGATGTAATGATGCTAATAATGACGGTTTCTGTGACGCAGCTTTTGTTACCTGTGTCGGTACTGATTATTTGCCGTGGACTAAGCAGGACGGTTGGCTCACTCCGGAAACCCTTATAGGGGGTACCATCACTGCGGTTGAAGAGTTGTTGACCTCAGGAGATATAGCCACCGTAGGGACTGCCACGAGTTTGACTTCAACCCTTAATAACGC
>JAUXOF010000015.1 GCA_030682405.1 Thermodesulfovibrionales bacterium | reverse complement strand
TGGCTCTTTAAGGGAAAAATTACCAATTAGAAAACAGGAGGTTTAAGATGTTTCGCAACCTGATAGTTCTGCTTTTAATAGCCATTCCTTTTAATGTCCATGCGATGACTGCCGAAGAGATTATGAAGAAATCACAGGCTGCTTTCTTGTACCCGGGCAAAGACTTTAAGGCAAGGATAATGATGAAACTCATAAGCAAGGGCGGGCAGGAAAGGATACGGGAGCTTACCATGCTCAGAAAAAACTACGGTGAGCCCGGCGGAGACCAGAAGTATTTTATCTACTTCTTTCAGCCTGCCGACGTAAGGGATATGACATTCATGGTCTACAAATACCCGAAGAAGGACGACGACAGATGGCTTTTTGTGCCTGCGCTCAACATGGTAAAAAGGATAGCCGCACAGGACAAGCGCTCAAGTTTCGTTGGCTCTGACTTCACATACGAGGATGTATCGGGAAGGGATATTGAAGATGACGGCCATGAGGTCATAAAAGAAGAAAAAATAGGAGATAAGGATTGTTATGCGCTTAAAAGCACGCCGAAGGCCGCTGATGTGGATTACGGTTACAAGCTCTCATGGATTGATAAGGCCGGCTTCCTCCCGCTAAAGGAGGAATATTACGACAGGCGGGGCGAGCTTTATAAGGTATTCTCTGCTGATGAAATAAAAGAGGTCAAGGGTTTTCCTACGATAACCAAGCGTTCCATGAAGAACCTCCAGAGCGGACATAGGACGGAGACGACATTCACTAAGACCGACTACAACATCGGCATTGAAGACAGCCTTTTTTCCGAGAGGTTTCTTAAGCAGCCGCCCAAGAAGTGGACCGAATAAGCGGTTATGCATTCTTTCAAGAAAATTTTTATAATTGTTTTGCAGGCTGTGTTTGCGGCGGTAATTTTTTGGCCTTCACACGCCGAACCGTCCGACTTTAAACTGCATGGATTTCTTCAGGGAAACTACTCGTTAAACGCGGACCGTGAAAACCCGGACGGCGGGGACTTCAAATGGGCCGAGGAGAGGGCGCAATTGAAGCTCGACGGGAATAGAGGCCCCTATCATCTTTTCATCAAAGCCGATGCCTTTTATGACCACGCAGATGACAGGGCCGATGCCGAGATTAGAGAAGGTTATGCGGATTATACTGCGGATAAATGGGATGTCCGTCTCGGAAGGCAGGTTATTACATGGGGGCTTGGAGACATGATTTTCATAAACGATGTATTCCCGAAGGACTACGAGGCGTTCTTCTCCGGAAGACCTATGGAGTACCTTAAAAAGGGCGTGGATGGAGTAAAGGTCGGCGCGTATCCTTCTATTGCTTCCATAGAGCTTGTAGTAATCCCGTTTTTTACGCCGAACAACTTCCCAAACCAAAACAGGTTTTGGATGTTCGACCCCATGCCGCAGGTGCAAAACAGAGAAGAAAAAGAACCTTCCTCGACCTTGGAGAATACCGAGACGGCCTTAAGGATTTATAGGACAATAGCAGGCTCTGAGGTCTCTCTATATGCATACAGAGGGTTTTATAGACAGCCCTCTATGATGCCCGACAACCCGGCAATGCCGGCCAGACTCACGCTTTTTTATCCTGAACTTTCCGTTTACGGTGCAAGCCTTCAGGAAAGGGCGCTCGACGGTCTCCTCAGCGTTGAGGCCGGTTACTATGACTCAAGACAGGATAGAGACGGCAATGACCCAATGATGCCGAATTCTTCTTCAAGGGCGCTTATAGGTTATCAGAGGCAGTTGTGGGAAGACTTCACTTTTGGGCTTCAGTATTACGGGGAACATACGGATAATTATTCGGAGTACGAGAAGAACCTGCCGCAAGGCTTCCCTAAAGAGAGAATATTTAAACAACTGACAAGCATCAGACTTACGCAACTCCTGATGCATCAGACCCTTAAGTTATCCTTCTTCTCTTTTTATAGTCCTTCAGACCGTGACTTCATGCTTAATCCGGAGGTCAAATATAACTTCACGGATTATATATGGGCTATAGCGGGAGGAAATATATTCGGCAGCGGTGAAAGCCGGGGACAGTTTGGACAGCTTGACGAAAACGACAATGCCTACCTTCAAATAAGATATGAATTCTAAAGCAAGTCCTTCAGTTTCATAGTTGCTTAGTTAAGAAATATCTTGACAATACCCCCCGCCTGATTATAAAATTAAGAAGGCGGTGGAACGTCTAAAGTTCCGGCTTGACTGTATGTCTGCCGGTGATAAAATTTAATAAGCCTTTAGCATTGCATAAAGAAAGGAGCACATATGGGAACCGAAAAGAAGAAGAGAATGGCCATCGTCGCTTCAAAGGGCACACTTGACATGGCCTACCCTCCCCTCATACTGGCCTCAACCGCAGCGGCTATGGACGCCGAGGTCGCGATATTTTTCACCCTCTACGGCGTGGATATGGTAAACAAGCATAAAAACGGCCGCCTTCAGGTGTCGCCCATTGCAAACCCTGCAATGCCCTCTCCGATACCCTTCCCCAACATCATAGGCGTCCTGCCGGGGATGACTCCTATGGCCACAAGCATGATGAAGGGCATGATAAAAAAGATAAACTGGCCCTCCATCCCGGAACTGCTTCAGACCTGCATCGAGGCGGATGTAAAGATGATAGCATGCGCCCCCACGCTTGAGATGACCGACCTTAAGAAAGAAGACCTCGTGGAAGGCGTTACAGTGGGCGGGGCCGCAGAGTTTCTTGATTTCGCATTCGATGCGGATATAACGCTGTTTATATAGGAGAAAAGGATATGACTGATGTAAAACCCGACAAGTTCGGCCTGAGCCGGCAGTTCTAAGAAACGAAGTCTTAAGACAAAAAGAGGGGGGAAATTTCCCCCCTCTTTTTTTGAAAGTTTTTACCTAAAGTTTTTACTTGTCGAGCGTGACTTCCTTTGTAACCGTGTGAATGGGTATCTTGTCTCCAGGGAAGAGCTGGTATGTAAGCTCCACAGTCACGTCAACCGTTCTTACGCCCTCGGGGAGCTTTATCTCAAAGCTCTCGTCCCTTGTCTTATAGGGCTGAAGGCTTGTGTCGCGGAGATAACCGACCTTCCACTGGGCGCCGTATATCATCTTTTCGTCCTTGCTCGATGTCGCCTGAGTCATGTACACCTTCTGGTCTGCAAATACTTCTTTGCCGTCTTTTGTCTTTGCGGTCACTTCCATGACCACTCTGTTTGGAGACGGTCAGCCGTCCGGTGTTCTATGGCCTGCCTTTGTGCCGACCTTTGTGTTCACAACGACCATAGGCACCAATGTGCCTGCCTTGGGAAGGAACTGAAAGCCCACGGTCTGCACATCGAGGGAGATGGACTCAGAGAGGAACTTCGCGGAGGCGGGCCTGTCGTTCCAGTTGGGGCCGATAAGGTGGTCTCCACCCTTCATGTGGCATTCCTGACATTTCTGTGCCCCGCCTGAGGGAATGTAGGAATGCAGGTAGCTGCCGTAGAGGGTTGCGCACTGGTACGGGTTTTCAGCGTCAAAGTTGGGCCCTGTGCCGTGGCACTGGCCGCAGCCTGCGGACTCCGTAAGGATAACAGACTTCTTTACGCTCTTAAACTTCGCATCCGGATGGGAGGGCACATCCTTTGTGCCATAAAGCACGTCATCTGCGGGCTGTCCAAGCTCAATCCTGTGCAGGATGGCCTTATCGTTATGACAGACGAGACAGCCTATCTGGAGCATCGCCATCTTGGCCTTGCCTTCCTTTATGGCCTTTGCTGCCTCCCCTGCGGCCTTGTCGTCTTTTGCCTCTTTTGCTGCCTTCTCGGCGGCTGTGGCCTTATCAACTGCAAGCAGGGTCGTTGCTATCTCCACTGCTACGGAGTCCTCTGCAGAGGTGAGCGCCTGCGGCAGGTGGCACTTAAAGCATGGGAAGTTCTTCATCGTGGCCATCTTTGGGTCCACCTTGCCGTCCTTGTCCTTCGGGGCAAAGACGCTGACCTTCACAACGGGGATGAGCATCAGGGCGTCTTTAAGCCCCATCAGTGGCCTTGCATGGTGGGACTTCTCCCACTGGGAGTGTTTCTCCGCATGGCAGCCCTTACAGCTTGAGGAATCATACATATCCGCAAGCTCTTTAATGCTGGTTGCCTTCCGCCCCGCCGCACTTGCCGGCAGGGCCAAGAAGACCGCAAGCATCATCAATAGCGCCAACCTTAAATACTTCATGTCTCCTCCTCCTCTTAATTTCGATTCTCCGGGAAACAAAACATATGCCAAAGCATGTTACGGAAGCCGCATCACCTCCTTTGACGAAGAGATACAAACTTATTTGGTAATCCTACATTAAACCATTCCCTTTGTCAACGAATACCAAATACCCCGAAATAGGGATAGAGTTTTCTTAGAACGGAAAAGTTCTTAAGTTTTAATGCCTTAAGGCGGCAGGAGGCATCACCTGATGGGTGAAAGGCAAGAGATGAAATAACCCCTCTTAGGAAAAGAGGGGTTAGGGGATATTATAGAGGAGATTTCTATCGCCGGATTTGGGAAATACCGGCCTGTCTTGCGCAAAAGCCTTTTAGTCTATAAAATAGGGCATTAAAAAGCCCAAGGGAGGTTTTCAGATATGAGAAGCAAAACCATAAAGCAGGGCATAGAGAGGCTGCCGCACAGGGCGCTCCTTTACGCAACAGGCATTCCGAGAAGCGAGATGGACAAGCCGTTTGTAGGCGTGGTCACGAGCTTTACGGACATAATACCCGGGCACATCGGGATGCGCGACCTCGAAAGGTTCATAGAAAAAGGAGTACATACAGGCGGCGGATACCCCTTTCTTTTCGGTGTGCCCGGCATCTGTGACGGCATTGCGATGGGCCACACCGGGATGCACTACTCCCTGCCCTCAAGGGAGCTTATAGCGGACATTATAGAGGCCGTGGTTGAGGCCCACCGGTTTGACGGCCTTGTGCTTCTTACCAACTGCGACAAGATTACCCCGGGCATGCTCATGGCGGCCGCAAGGGTCAACATCCCCTCCATAGCGGTGACCGCAGGCCCCATGCTTTCGGGCCGGATGAGGGGCCGGAGGCTTTCGCTCGTAAACGACACGTTTGAGGCGGTGGGCAAATACACCAAGGGAGAGCTTAGCGACAGGGAGGTGGAGGAGCTTGAGGTGTGCGCATGTCCGGGCGCAGGCTCGTGTCAGGGAATGTACACTGCAAACACAATGGCGTGCGTTACAGAGGCCCTTGGGATGAGCCTGCCCATGTGCGCCACGGCGCTTGCCGTGTCTTCAGAGAAAAAGAGGATAGCGTTTGAAAGCGGCAAAAGGGTAATCGGGCTTATTAAAAAGAACATAACCCCCGGAAAGATAATGACCCGCCAGGCGTTTGACAACGCCATAATGGTTGACCTTGCGCTCGGAGGCTCGACCAACACGGCCCTCCACATACCTGCCATCGCCCATGATGCAGGAGTGAGGCTTCCGCTTGAGGCGTTTGACGAGTTGAGCAGAAAGACCCCACATATAGCGGATATGCTTCCCGGGGGAAAGTATTACCTTGAGGACCTCCACTGGGCAGGCGGAATGCCGGCTGTCATGAAGAGGCTCGGCAGCAGGCTCAACGACACCCTTACAGTAAGCGGCATGAAGGTTTCCGAGATAGCAGAGTCGGCTGTGGTGGTGGACGGGGAGGTCATCAGGCCGCTTGAGAGGCCCTATCACAAAGAGGGCGGCATTGCGGTCTTAAGGGGAAACCTCGCCCCTGACGGCGCGGTCGTCAAGCAGACAGCAGTAAGCTCAAAGATGATGAGGTTTGAGGGAACGGCAAGGGTCTTTGACTCCGAGGAGGACGGGATGAAGGCCATAATGGCCGGCAAGGTGAAGCCAGGGGATGTGGTCGTCATCCGCTACGAGGGGCCAAAAGGAGGGCCGGGCATGAGGGAGATGCTCTCCCCCACCGCGGCAATCGCGGGCATGGGGCTTAGCGACTCGGTTGCCCTCATCACGGACGGCAGGTTCTCAGGCGGCACGAGGGGCCCCTGCATAGGCCACATATCTCCTGAGGCGATGGAAGGCGGCCCGGTGGCGATGCTCAGGGACGGAGACAAGATACGGATAGACATCCCGAAAAGAAAGCTTGACGTGCTCATGTCCGATAAGGAGATTAAGGACAGGCTTGCCAAATGGAAAAGGCCCGAGCCCAAAATCAAAAAGGGCTATCTTGCGCGTTACGCAAGGCTCGTAAGCTCGGCCAGCGAAGGCGCGGTCATGAAGTGAGGGGGCCGGAAGGGCTAATTTTCCAGGTTTGTCTTTTCCTCGGCCAGGCGCTCCTTCATAAGCTCGGCTTTTTTTATGGAGCCTATGAGGTATTCCCTGAACCTCTCAGGTATGAGCCACTCTACGCCTAACTTCTCGGCCCATTTTATCGCGCCCTTGTCCGCGGTCACAAGGAGCGCATTGAGTTCCTTTGCAAGGAGTATCAGGTCCACGTCCTCCTTGCTGTCTATGATTCCTTCCCTTAGGGCCTCCCTGTATTTTCTCCTCAGGTCCTGAATGACCTCGTCCGCTTTTTTCGTCTCCGCGCTTCTTACCGCCTTCTCCGCAAATCTCAGGCCCTTGTTGACCCTCTCCCTCATGTCCTCTATCAGCTCGTAGATGAAGAGGGCCGGGGTGGAGAGCTCATAGCGCATGGGCGGCTTCTGGTGGAGGTATACGAAGAGGTCCGGGGGGATCTTATCCGGCTCCACAAAGTTCATGAGTTCCTCAAAAACCGAAGGCGGCATGTAAAACTCTATCATCGGCACCTCGCGGGCCAGGGACAGGAAGTTTTCAAGGGCCTCGGTGGGGTTTGCCCCGAAGCTCTTTCTTACGTCGGGGTTGACGAAGAGGCTTGTGTCGAGGACTACCTGATTTTTCTTAAGCCTTACATGTGCCATGCAGGTTGAATTGGTAGGTGTTCCAGCTGCCGCAGTCCGGGCATCTTCCGGACCACTCCTCGGACATATGGCCGCAGTTTGTACAACAGTATGGAAGCCTGAAAGACCGTTTCATGGATATGGTTTTTTTGAACTCCACGACGGCCTTTTCGCACTGCTGCCTCCGGAGATAAAGCTCTCCGAGAAGCTGGTAAAGCTCGGCGTAGGAGTCCGTGTCTACGGACATAAGGGTTTCAAACGCATCGTCCACCATCTCAAGCCTGTAGTAGAGCTTTCCGAGAAAGAACTTCAGCATATTGTTAAGAGAGGAGTTCTGCTGGCTTTTAGAGATGGCGGTCTTGTATATCCTTATGAGCCTTGAAGGCTCGCCTATGTTTATCATTATGTCTTCGAGCCGGGCGAGGATTATCTGGGATGATGCCTGCTCATATGCCTTCTCAAGGAAGTTCACGGCATCCTCGGCCTCTCCCTCCCTGAGCATGGCCTCTGCGAGGCCCAGATATGCCGGTATGAAGTTTTTGTCCATGCGGATGATGGCGCGAAACTCCTTGTTCGCACGCTCAAGCCCGCCCTTCTCAAGGCTGTCCCTTGCCTGCTCGTATTTATAACCGAGGAGGTTTGAGTGCTCCCTCTGCTTTTCTTTTTCCGTGTTTGCGTGCTTGAGTATAATCTTTTGGACGTCTATCAGCTCTTCCCACTTGCCCTCCCTCTCGATGAGGGAGCGTTTTTTGTAAAGGGCGCTCAGGTTGTCGGGGTCCCTTTCCAGCATTTCTTCGATATGGCCGAGGGCCTCGGCCCACCTCCCCATCGTCTCCATCACCTTGCTCAGGCTGAAAAGCGGCTCAAGCCCCTCTTTGCTTGAAGCGAGGGCCCGCCTGTAGTATCCCAGCGCCTCGTCAGTGGACTCCTCCTTGGATGCGATGTCCCCGAGCCTCAAAAGGGCGTCCGCGTGCGCGGGTTCTTCTTCCAATATCTTCTGGAGGGAGTCTTTTGCCTCAGGGGCGTCGTTTGCCAGTATGGCGTTCATCGCCTTTGAGTAAAGCTCGTGTATCCTGTCCTCTTTCTTCCGCTTCCTCTGGAACTGGTAGGTTGCGATGAAGCGTCTTGCGTCCCTTATTAAAAAAACCACGAGCACGGAGAGGGCGCCGAAGGCCGCAGAAAAAAGTATGAGGCTTATCTTGGGTATGCCGTATGCGGCGCCGAAGGGGACGGTGACGGTGGTCGCCTCCTGATTGGATACGGCAAAGAGGGCGAGCACGCCGAGGAACAGGACGAATACGAGCAGTGCCAATTTTCCCATATTATCCGTCCTTCCCTTCTGAAAACGAGCCAGCCATCAATGGTGGTAACCCCTTCCTGCGTTTATTGTCATCGCCCTGTAAAGCTGCTCTATGAGGACGAGCCGGGCCATTTCATGAGTCAGCGTCATGGCCGAAAGCGACAGGGTATCGGATGCCCCGGCCTTGACCTCCTCTGAGACCCCGTAGGGGCCTCCTATGACGAAGTCGAGGCTGCCGCAGGCCTTAACCTTATTAAGATTAAGAAGCAGGGATGCAAGCCCCTTGGAGCTTAACGGCCTTCCGGTCTCATCAAGCAGTATGTAGCTTGATGACTGCTTCAGTATCCTCCGGCCTTCCGCCCACACCGCCATGCCGGCAGGCCTGCCCTTTTCTTCCTTTATCTCGACTATCCCGGCCTTTGCAAACGGGCCGAGAAGCTTGAGGTATTTTTTAATGCCCTCATCTATGAACCGCTCCTTTGTCTTTCCTACCCAGAGTATCCTCAGCCTCATCTATTTTTATTCTCGGAGCATCGAGCCAGAGTTTTTCGAGCTTGTAATACTCCCTTGTGTCCTCCTCGAACACGTGCATGATGACATCGGAGTAATCCATCAACACCCATGTGCAACTGCCGAGGCCTTCCATGCCGAGGGGCCTTTGTTTTTTTACTTCCGGCGCTCCCTTAAGGAGCGTCTCCTCTATATGTCCTGCAACAGCCCTTACCTGCGTTGTACTCTCTCCAGAGGCTATGACGAAATAGTCGGTGAAGGCCGTAAGTTCCTTCATCTCAAGCACAACCACGTCTTTTGCCTTCTTTGCGAGGGCAAGCCTTGCGATTGCAAGCGCCTTATTTTTGCTGTCTAAGCCCGTTCCCCCCCTTCCGGTTTCAGGTCTTCAGCCGCGCCTGCGGCGATAAAGCCTGTTAGAGATTATATAGGATTCAACCTCTTCTGGCAACAGGTATTTGACGCTCCTGCCGGCTGATATGAGTTTCCGTATCATGGTTGAGGATATGTCTATGTTGGTTACGGTCAGGAAAAAAACGCTCCTGCCGCCCAATAGCGTAGATTTAAACAGACCTGCCTTTGTGTCTCCGGCGCAGGCCCCGCCGTCTTTCAGGTAGGGCGAACTCAGGGTGTCTTCAATTCCGTACGGGTGGCGCGGTATCACCGCAAAGTCCGAAAGCCCGACAACCTCCATGGGGCTTTTCCAGTGAGGGAGGTCTAAGAATGCATCCGCGCCTAATATGAAAAAGAGCCTGTCCCCGGGGTAGAGGGAGCGGAGACTTTTCATGGTATCCACTGAATAGGACTTGCCCTTGCCCCTGCACTCTATGTCCGAGACCTCAAAACGGGGGTTTGACGATACCGCCCTTTTGGTCATCTCAAGCCTGTGGGCTCCGGGCTGCAAGTCCGCGGACTTAAGGGGCGGGTTGCCGGCAGGCATGAAGATGACCTTCATGAGGCCGAGCCTCTGTCTTACCTCTTCGGCGGCCCTAAGGTGGCCGTAGTGCACCGGGTTGAACGTCCCGCCGAAGATGCCGAGCTTCATATGCCCATCTTTTTAAGCGTTTCCGCTGCGGTGCTGGTCGTTGACGTGGCGTCCTCCGGGAGATAGAGCATCACCCCGCCCCTTACCGGCCTTATGATTATCTTGCCTTCAGCTGCAAGCTTGTTCGTGGCCTGAACCGGGTCCTCCCCTGCGAAATATTTTTTGAACGCCTCGTTGAAGCCCGAGTAAACCGTGTGTATGCCCTTATATCCCTCCTTCCTCAGACTGGTAATAGCCTTCTTTATGAACTCCTCATGTGAAAGTTTCTCCTCCATACCCTTTCTCCTTTCTCTTTATGTGTAATATATAATAATCCTATGCACATATGCCATAGGCTCGCCTTATTTTATACGACCCGGAAAAAATTTTCATCATAAAATGAAGCGCGGGGCTGCGGCCTTGACTAAAAAAAGGGATAACCATTAAAATTTCATATTGCATAGAGGGCGATTAGCTCAGCGGGAGAGCGCTGCCTTCACACGGCAGAGGTCGTGGGTTCAAAACCCCCATCGCCCACCATTTGTTTATATTCACATGGAGTGTCCGGTGGATGTCCGGGCGGGTGATTTTTTGGCGCTCCGGCTCTCCGCAGGCAATCTTACCACCTCGGCTTTGCCGTCCCCTTCTTGATTCTCCACCCCGACTTATTTTTCCTGCTCTTCTCTTCCATGTCGGTAAGCTGCACTGCCTCCTCCTCGCCCATCGTCGTCAAGACCCGCGAAACTACCGTGGGCCGGTTGTATTCTTTGTACTTGGAGGCCGGGAAGAAGTCGGCCTCTTCGTCTTTTCCGTTGTTTTTGTGCCAGCCGATTATTTCCATAGCGCCCTCGGAGGCATGGTAATGCCCGGAGGGCGTCCAGAGTACCCATCTCTTTTTATCCTTGTGCGGAAAGAATGCAAGGAGTTCCTCGCCGTCCGCCGCCCTGTACCATCTGATTGTGCCGTCCGCGGATGCCGCCACGGCGATTTTGCCCAGAGGCGATATGTTTACGGCCCAGACAACGCCCTGCACCGGAATCGTCCACAGGGTATATCCCTCGTAGTCGAAGAGCCGCAGGTACCACTCCGTCCCCAAAAGGATTGTGCTTCCTGAATGGGAAAGGGCAAAGGAGCGGGACATCTCGTATTGCTTAAGCCCCAGGCGCGTATCGTTGAGTTTCGGCGCGTTGGTGTACTCCCAGTCCGTGACCTCGATATTCTCCATCACGGTGACCGGGGGCATGAGGCCCTCATCCTCGGCAGGGTCAAGCTCAAGCGTGCCGGTTTGGACCGTGAGCCTGGCCGGGGACGCGCCCCTTCTTCCATAGTTGAACCGGATGACCCCGCCGTCAATGGACACGAGGAGATTGTTATAGTTTGCCTTAAAGTCCGCGATAAGAGGCTCCCTATAGAGCGCCCTTTTGTCCTCCGCGTCAAACCGCCCGAATGCAGGGTCTCCTGAGCAGAACGCTATGCCTCCGTCTTTTAAGGGGATTATGTGCATGATGGTATCGTCTGAGGCCGGGAGGCTTTTGCGGATGCCCCTGCCCTCGTCGTCCCATTTGAAGATATGGTTTGTGTCGCCTACTGCGTATCTCCCTCCGGCATAAAGGAAATGGCCGTCCGATGACCATGAAACCTTGCTCAGGTCTCCGTTGTCCAGACCGGTTGTGTCCGGCTCATAAAGCACGGACAGGTCTTTGCCCGAAAGGACGTTTAGCACGGTGGAGTCGTTGAACCCTATCGCTATCTTCGAGCCGTCCGGGGAAAACCTTGCCGTATAGGGATGGCTTCCGCCGCTCGGCCTTTTCTTCTCTATAAGCTTAAAGTCGCTGTCATAGAGGCGTATGAAGCCGTCATAGGACGCGGTGACAAGCCTCCCCTTGTCGTCGAAATCAACGCCGTAGGTGTCGGTGCCGTAGTCCTTGTCTTCGGCTATAAGCGAGTAGTCCGATGTGCTGTAGATGCGGATGCCGTTGTCCCTTCCAAGCGCCGCGACAAGGAATCTGCCGTCTCTGGAGTATACAAGGTGAAAAATGACGCTCGGCAGTTCCTTTATCCGTTTCTTGAGCCTGCCGCTTGCCCTGTCGAAGATATATATGGAGTCGTGGTCGTCCCATTCATACCCCGTCCATCCGCCGGCAACGACCGTGCCGCCGTCCGATGAGATTGCAACCGCATATATCTTTCCTTCGTCACCTTCTCCTATAGGCGGCCGCAGGGTTTTTATGAGGCTGCCAGAGGAAAGTTCCCACACCCTGACGGTCTTGTCAAAGGAGCCTGTGACAAGGTACCGGTTTTCATCGTCCGTGCCGATTCTGTTTATTGCAGCGGTGTGCATCCCGGTCTCGATGCGCAGGATGGGCGTTGTTGAAGGCTTGCCGGAATAGGCCCGGCAGGGAAGAAGCGTCAGCAGTATCAGCGCCGCCCAAAAGCACAGGGCCGGGTTTTTCCGCGGCAGCTTCAAGATATCTTGCATGCTGAAAAAGCGCACCCCTTATTCTGCCATACCGGAACTTCTCTTGTCATGCCCGTGCCGCCCCAAAAAAGCTTAAAAGGCTTTTAAAAGGCTTAATGAGGCGTGAGGCGCGCCGTAGTCTTTTGCCCGGTCAGCCGCAACCCCTCTTATAACCCTATCAGTATTTTTGATGGGGCAGAACCTTGACAAGATTTTTGTCCTTATGATAATCTCCTTCTGCTTGTTTCATTTCCTACTAACCATAAGAAAGGTGAAACGATGTTAGAGCTTCAGCCCGGCTGGTTTCTCGTCCTTTTGGTTAATTTTCTGGTACTGCTGTTTGTGCTCAATCTTATTCTTTTTAAACCTCTCATCAAGCTGTTTAAGGAAAGGGAAGGCACTGTGAAGGGCTCCCTCGATGCTGCCAAGGATATGACTGCAAAGAAGGATTCCGCCATGGAAGATATGAGGAAAGGGCTTTCGGATGCCGGACTCAAGGCAAGGGCGGCGTTCGAAGACCTCAGGGCTGAGGGGCTTTTAAAGCAGAAGGAGACGGTTTCTCAGGCAGGGGCCGATGCGTCAAGGCTTATGGAAGAGGCCAAGGCCGCTCTCAGGCAGGAGGCGGAGCGGGCAAGGCAGGCGCTGAGGGCGGATGTGGAAAAATTCTCCGACGAAATCGTGAACAAGATGGTAAAGGTATGACCTCAGGGATAAAGAAGATGTCGGTATTTCTGGTCTTGGTTTCGGGGCTTTTCTTTTGCGGCCTTGCCGTTGCAAGCGAAGGCGCAGAGGGAGGCTCCAATGTGATGGAATGGGTCTGGAAGGTCGTTAATTTCGGAATACTCGTATTCATACTCGTTAAGTTTATTGGGCCTGCCGCAAGGGACTATTTCAGGAAAAGGACCGAAACCATACAGAAGACCCTCGATGAGGCCCGGCAGGCAAGGGAGCTTGCAGAGCAGGCGCTGAGGGAAGTAGAGAAGAAACTAAAGAACAAGGACAGGGAGATGGAGGAGATAATCTCCTCTTCAAGGCTCTCCGGAGAGAAGGAGCGCGATGCGCTTGCCGTGGAGGGCGAGAGGCTCAGCAAAAAGATAATAGAGCAGTCCAAGGCCAGCATAGACTTTGAGCTCAAGCGGGCAAAGGAGGCCATTAAGGCCGAGGCTGTGGAGCTTGCGATGGGGCTTGCGGAGAAGAAGCTCAGGGAGAAATTGACGCCCGAGGAGCAAAAAAGGCTTCTTGAGGAATCGCTTGTCAAGCTGGAGGGCAAGGGTTGAAAAAGAACAAGCAGGCCAAGAGGTATGCAAAGACCCTGATTGAGACGGCGGGGATGGATGCCGCACCCAAGGCGCTTTCGGAACTGAACACACTCAATGCCCTTATGGCGGAAAGCAGGGAGCTTACGAGCCTGCTTACCGGCCCGCAGTTTACGGCCGGGGAGCGCAAGGCAGTGCTCAAGGAGATGGGGGCGAGGCTCGGGTTTTCCGAAAACACGGTGAGGTTCGTCTCCCACCTGACGGAACTCGGGGCCATGACCGCCTTCCGCGAGATAATAAATCACGCCGTCGCCATCTACCTTGAAAGAAAAAAGATGGCCAAGGCGCAGGTCATCACCTCAACGGCCGTGGGCGGGCAATATGAAGGAAGGCTCAAGGCCTCCCTTAAGAACCTTACAGGCAGGGATGTCGAGATAGAGTACGTGACAGACCCGTCTCTTCTTGGAGGGATGCTTATAAAGGTGGGAAGCACGATGTATGACGGGAGTATTAAGGGCCAGTTAAGGCTTTTAAAAGATGAGCTTGTGAAGGGGTGACAACGATGGAGATTAAGGTAGAGGAGATAAGCGCACTTTTAAAGAAACAGATTACCGACTTTGAAAAACGGGTCGATGTCAGCGAGATAGGCACGGTCATCTCGGTCGGAGACGGAATATCAAAGGTCTACGGCTTAGAGAAATGCATGTCCTCGGAGCTCCTTGAGTTCCCGAACGGCGTTTACGGCATGGCCCTTAACCTTGAAGAAGATGCGGTCGGCGCGGTTCTATTCGGCGAGGACTCCCTCATAAAAGAAGGCGATGTCGTAAAGCGCACAGGCAGGATTATGGAAGTGCCTGTCGGCGATGCGGTTATCGGAAGGGTTGTCAACGCCATCGGGCAGCCCATAGACGGCAAGGGGCCGATTAATACAAAAGAGACGAGAATCGTCGATGTCGTTGCCCCCGGCATAATTGACAGGCAGCCCGTCAAGGAACCCCTCCAGACAGGGATTAAGGCCATAGACGCCATGATACCCGTAGGCAGGGGACAGAGGGAGCTTATAATCGGCGACAGGCAGACCGGAAAGACCGCCATAGCCATAGACGCCATTATCAACCAAAAGGGCGGGGATGTCATCTGCATATACGTTGCAATCGGACAGAAACGCTCAAACGTAGCAAGGGTGCAGAAGCTTCTTGAGGAGCATGGCGCCATGGAGCATACGATTATAGTCTGCTCCAGCGCAAGCGAGCCTGCGCCCCTTCAGTACATAGCGGCATACACGGGATGCGCCATCGGGGAGTATTTCAGGGACAGCGGCAGGCACGCACTCATAGTTTACGATGACCTCAGCAAACAGGCCACGGCATACAGGCAGCTTTCGCTGCTTCTGAGGCGTCCCCCGGGACGCGAGGCCTTTCCCGGCGATGTCTTCTACCTCCACTCAAGGCTTCTTGAGAGGGCGGCCAAGCTCTCAGACGAAAAAGGCGGAGGCTCTCTTACCGCTCTTCCGATTATAGAGACACAGGCAGGTGACGTCTCCGGTTATATTCCCACAAACGTCATCTCCATCACCGACGGCCAAATATACCTTGAGCCGGAGCTTTTCTATGCGGGCATCAGGCCTGCGGTCAACGTCGGGCTTTCGGTCAGCCGAGTGGGCGGCGCAGCCCAGACAAAGGCCATGAAGCAGGTGGCCGGAACCCTCAGGCTTGACCTTGCGCAGTTCCGCGAGCTTGCCGCATTTGCGCAGTTCGGCTCGGACCTCGACAAGTCAACGCTGGCCCAGATAGAAAGGGGCAAGAGGATGGTCGAGCTTCTGAAGCAGGACCAGTATGTGCCCCTTGCGGCAGAGGACCAGATAATGGTTCTCTTTGCAGGCGCAAACGGCTATCTCGACGACCTGCCGGTTGAGTCCATATGGAAGTTTGAGAAGGAGTTCCTGAGGTTCGTAAATGACAGGAAGGCGGACATGAAAAAGGAACTCAGGGAGAAAAAGGCTATAGACGAAGACCTCAAGGCGAAACTCTCCTCCGCGATTGAGGAGTTCAAAAAGGGTTTCCAGTCGTAACATAAAATAAAGACAGGATAATATGGCAACCTTAAGCGACATAAGAAGAAGCATCAAGGCGGTTAAGAGCACGCGGCAGATTACAAAGGCCATGAAGATGGTCGCTGCCTCCAAACTAAGAAAGGCGCAGTCAAGGATGCTTGAGATGAGGCCCTACGCCGACAAAATGCGTTCCGTCATCTCTGGGCTTGCAGCCGGCGGGGATATGGAACTGCATCCCCTTCTGACCGTCAGGCCGAGGAGGATGGTCGAGGTACTTGTCATGACCAGCGACAGGGGGCTCTGCGGCGCATTCAACACCAACATCCTAAAGGCTGCGGCCATTACAATAGCCGGCCTCCGCAGCGGGGGATTTGAGGTGTCCATAAGCATCGTGGGCAGGAAGGCGAACGATTACTTCAAAAGAAGGAACGTCCCGGTGAGGAGGAAATGGGCCGGGCTTTCCGGCAATATAAGCTATCCTGCGGCTCAGGAGATAGCCGCGGACATGATGGAGAACTATATAAACGAGACCTTCGACGAACTGCACATAGTATATAACGAGTTCAAGAACGTAATGTCGCAGCAGGTCACGGTTATGAAGCTCCTGCCGCTTGCGCCGATAGATGTGGCCGGGGCCGCTGCCACGGTTGTGGATTACATATATGAGCCTTCGGAGCAGGAGATATTCAACAGGTTGCTGCCTAAGAATGTAGAGGTTCAGGTCTTCCGCGGCCTCCTTGAGTCTCAGGCGTCCGAGGAGGCGGCAAGGATGACCGCCATGGAGAACGCCACGAAGAACGCAAACGAGATGATAGACAGGCTCACGCTCCAGTACAACAAGGCGCGTCAGGCGACAATAACCAAGGAGCTGATGGACATCGTAGGCGGCGTCGAGGCGCTTAAGTAGAGATTTCGGGCTATCATAAATTTTACTTGGAGGGTTGGAGATGGAGATGAACGAGGGAAAGGTTGCGCAGGTTATCGGCGCTGTCGTTGACGTTGAGTTCGAAAAGAAACTTCCCGCGATACTGAACGCCATTAAGATAGAGCAGGCCGCGCAGCCCGATAAGGGACTTCCGGCCATTGACCTGACGCTTGAGGTCGCGGCGCATCTTGGCGACAGCAAGGTGAGGACCATCGCCATGTCCACCACCGACGGCCTTGTCCGCGGCATGAGGGCCGTGGATATGGGCCAGCCGATTACCATACCCGTGGGCAAAGGCACGCTCGGCAGGATAATCAACGTCATAGGCGAGCCGGTTGACAAGCTCGGCCCTGTACAGGCGAAAGAGAAGTGGTCCATACACAGGACGGCGCCCGAGTTTGTGGAGCAGGAGCCGGTCACTCAGGTCTTTGAGACCGGCGTTAAGGTCTTCGACCTCCTCGTGCCGTTTGTGAAGGGCGGCAAGATGGGGATGTTCGGCGGCGCGGGCGTTGGAAAGACGGTCGTCATAATGGAGATGATACATAACATAGCGATGAAGCACGGCGGCGTTTCGGTCTTTGCCGGCGTTGGAGAGAGGACGAGGGAAGGCAACGACCTTTACCTTGAGATGAAGCACTCCGGCGTTTTAGACAAGGTTGCGCTCATATACGGCCAGATGAACGAGCCCCCGGGTGCGAGGCTCAGGGTTGCGATTACGGCCATTACGGCAGCCGAGTACTTCAGGGATGAGGGACAGGACGTCCTCATATTCATAGACAATATCTTCCGTTTCACCCTCGCAGGCGCAGAGGTCTCGGCCCTCTTGGGCAGGATGCCCTCGGCAGTCGGATACCAGCCGAACCTCGGCACTGACATGGGCGGGCTTCAGGAAAGAATCACGACCACGAAGAAGGGCGCCATCACCTCGATGCAGGCCATTTACGTGCCTGCCGACGACCTTACCGACCCTGCGGTCGCAACTGCCTTCACGCATCTGGACGGAACGGTCGTCCTTTCAAGGCAGATATCAGAGTTAGGCATATACCCTGCGGTTGACCCGCTTGATTCCACGTCGAGGATTCTCGACCCGAAGGTCATTGGCGAGGACCACTACGCAGTGGCAAGAAGGGCGCAGATAATACTCCAGAGGTATAAGGAGCTTCAGGACATCATAGCCATCCTCGGCATGGAGGAACTCTCAGAAGACGACAAGCTGACGGTCTCAAGGGCAAGGAAGATACAGAGGTTCCTGAGCCAGCCATTCTCCGTGGCCGAGGCATTTACCGGCAGGCCCGGCAAGTATGTCAAGCTTGCCGATACGATAAAGGGTTTTAAGGCGATATGCGACGGCCATTACGACACCATGCCGGAGCAGGCATTCTACATGTGCGGCACGATAGAGGAGGCCGAGGAAAAGGCAGCCCAGTTAGGCTGGAGCAAGGGATAAAAGGGTAGGCAGATGGAGAACAAAATAAGGCTGGACATAGTTACACCTTACGGCCTCGTCTACAGCGAGGACGTTGATGAGGTGACGGCTACAGGCTCGGAAGGCGAATTCGGCATCCTGCCTGGGCATGCGCCTTTCATAACGACACTCAAGATAGGCATGCTCGCGGCCAAAAAAGGCGCGGGCCTGACGTATTTCTTCGTCAACTGGGGCTATGCCGAGGTTGACCACGAGAAGATTATGGTCATTGCGGACAGCGCGGAGGTTTCCACTCACATAGACGTGGAGAGGGCGCAGGCTGCAAAGCAGCGCGCCGAAGAAAGGCTTAGAAAAGAGGGAGATGTGGATTTCACGAGGGCGGAGGCTGCGCTTCAACGCGCCCTCATCAGAATGCAGGTTGCGGAGAAAAGGCAGCTGAAATAAATTTTCCCGAATGCAAAAAGGGGGCGCATGTCGCCCCTTTTTTTTTTGTCCGGCTCAAGCGCGATTGTCCCGCCAAAATGATAATGTCCTAATCGGGGCTATAATTCCATCCTTGATGATAGGACATTTCTATTTTGGCTTGACAGGGGACTAACAGGCAGTTGACACTAAAGCAGCCACTTTGTTATTATTCTGTGGCCTTTTTCCCTACTAATTTTCGGGGGTATATATAATGAGCCTTGCTACATTTAAGGGCGGCATACATCCGCCGGATAGAAAAGAGCTTTCAGCAGGAAGTAAAATCACCCCTGCCGCGCCGCCCGATAGAGTCGTCATCCCCCTAAGCCAGCACACCGGGGCGCCGGCAAAGGCTGCGGTTTCAATCGGGGATGAGGTCAAAAAGGGACAGGTAATAGGCGCTCAGGAGGGCTTTGTCTCGGCTGCCGTGCACTCGTCCGTCTCAGGCAAGGTGGTTGGCATCGGGGATTTCCCCCTTGCCATCGGTAGGATGACAACCTGCGTTGTCATAGAAAACAACAGGCAGGAGACATGGGCCGAACTAAAGGAAGACCCTGACTACATGAGCCTCAGCCCCGAGGCCATTAAAGAGAAGGTAAAGGCCGCAGGCATAGTAGGCATGGGAGGGGCTGCGTTTCCTACGTCCGTCAAGCTCTCCCCGCCGAAGGAAAAGCCCATAAACACCGTCATATTAAACGGGGCGGAGTGCGAGCCCTATCTCACCTCGGATTATAGGATGATGCTTGAGAGGCCGGACGAGATTATAGAGGGGCTGAAGCTCCTCATGAAGTCCCTCGGCGTAAGCAGGGGGTTTATCGGAATAGAGAACAACAAGCCCGATGCCGTTGCCAAGATGAAGGAGGCGGCAAAGGGCGCAAGCGGCATAGAGGTCTTTGCCCTTGAGGTCAAGTACCCGCAGGGCGCAGAGAAGATGCTCATTAAGGCCCTTACAGGCAGGGAGGTTCCTCCGAGGGGGCTTCCCATGGATGTCGGCGTTCTGGTTCAGAACGTGGGCACAGCCCTTGCGGTCTATGAGGCATGCAGGTACGGAAGGCCGCTCATAGAGAGGGTTGTGAGCGTCACGGGAGAGGGCATTAAGGAGCCCAAGAACCTGATGGTCAAGATAGGGACCCTCGTGTCCCATCTGATAGATGAGTGCGGCGGGTTTAAAAACGGAAGCTCAAAGGTCGTCTCAGGCGGCCCAATGATGGGTTTTGCGATTTACTCGCTTGACGTCCCGGTCACAAAGGGCACATCCGGGATACTCGTAATGTCGGAGTCCGAGGTGGTGCATGCCGAGGACTACGAGCCTTGCATAAGGTGCGGAAGGTGCATAGACATATGCCCGATGGGGCTTATGCCCTCTATGCTGAGCGTACTCTCGGAGGTCGGCCATTACGAGGAGTGCAAGGAGTACAACCTCTGGGACTGCTTTGAGTGCGGAAGTTGCGCGTACGTCTGTCCGTCCAAGCGGCCGATAGTGCAGTTCATAAGACTGGCCAAATCAATGACAAAGCCATAAGGAGCAGACAATGGAGGCTGTAAAAAAGGAACACGAACTCATAGTATCCGTAAGCCCTCACGTAAGGAGCGAGGAGTCGGTCTCAAGGATAATGTGGACCGTCAACATCTCGCTTCTGCCCGCCCTGATAGCAGGGATATACTTCTTCGGCCCAAAGGCGGCCTATGTTACGGCCATCTCTATAATCAGCGCGGTAATGTCCGAATGGGGCGTGCAGAAGATGACCGGGAGGCGGAGCGCCATAGGCGACGGAAGCGCTGTACTTACGGGCCTGCTTCTCGGCATGAACCTGCCTGCCACTGCGCCGTTTTACATCCCGATTATCGGCTCTCTCGTGGCTATTGCGGTTACCAAACAGCTTTTCGGCGGCCTCGGCTTCAATGTGTTCAACCCGGCCCTCATAGGAAGGGCGTTTGTGCTCATCACATGGCCCCGCGCCATGACCACGTGGATGGAGCCTACTGCGGCGTTCGTGGGCCTTGATGCAAAGACCACGGCCACCCCGCTGGGGCTTCTTAAAGAAGAGGGTCTTCATAAGCTCCTTGAGGTCTTCGGCTCAAAGGCGAGCCTCTACACAGAGCTTTTCTTAGGCCATAGGGCAGGGAGCCTTGGGGAGACCTCGGCAATAGCGCTCCTTATAGGCGCGGCCTTCCTTCTGTATAAAAGGTATATAACATGGCACATACCCCTCACCTTCCTCGGCACCGTGGCCGTAGTGGCGTGGGTCTTTGGCGGCAAGACCCCTGAGACCGGGAAATTCCTGCTCTTTGCCGGAGACCCGATACTGCACCTTCTGAGCGGCGGACTGATACTCGGGGCCTTCTTCATGGCCACGGACTATGTGACCGTGCCTTCGGTCAGGGCAGGGCAGATACTCTTTGGGGTCGGATGCGGTCTCATAACTATGCTCATAAGACTTAAGGGAGGCTATCCCGAGGGCGTCATGTTCGCCATACTCCTTATGAACTGCTTTACCCCGATTATAGACCGCAACCTTAAGACAAAATTATTCGGCAAGAAAAAGGAGAAGGGTAAATGACTGCAAAGGATATGATAAAGGTGGCTATTAATCTCGTTGTCATATATCTGGCTGGCGGGCTTTTGCTTGCCTTTGTTTATGCCAATACCTCCCCTGTGATATTCAAAAAGATAAAGCAAGAGACCGAGGAGGCCCTTAAAAAGCTGATGCCCGAGGCCGGCTCCATCGCCGAGGCCGGCAAGTGGGAGCCCCTGCACAAGCACGCCGCCTACTACGAGGCTAAAACCGGCGACGATGTCATAGGCTACGTGGCCGAGACTTACGGCAAGGGTTATTCAAGCTATATACATATCCTCGTTGCGTCGGACAAGGAGTTCCATGTAAAGAAGATAAAGGTTTTAGGGCATGCCGAGACCCCGGGCCTCGGCGACGAGATAGAGAAGGATTACTTCGTAAACCAGTATGACGGCAAGGACATTGACCACCTGTTGGTGCTTAAGACCGAGACGACGGACATGATTCAGGCGATAAGCGGCGCCACAATATCAAGCCGCGCCGTGACGCAAGGGGTTAAGGACGGTCTGGCGTTCATCAAAGACACATACGGCGGCGGCGGGACAGAGCCTGCCGCCCATCAGGAAAAGGAGGCTGGGAAATGAGCCACGAGCATCAATACAGCAACTGGCAGCTCATAAAAGACGGGCTTTTTAAAGAAAACACCATCTTCAGGCTTGCCATAAGCCTCTGCCCTGCGATAGCGGTTACAAACGGCCTCAAAAACGGCGTGTACATGGGGCTGGCCGTGATGTTCGTGCAGGTGATGGTCAATGTTACGGTCTCAAGCATAAAGAACTTCCTGAACCCTCTTGTAAGGATACCCGTGTTCATGCTCATAATATCCGGTTGGGTTTCCGTTACGGACATGGTGATGGCTGCATATGCGAGGGACGTTTACAGGCAGATGGGGCTTTATATCCAGCTCATCGTTGCATTCGCCTCCATCCTTGTAATGGCCGAAATGTTTGCGAGCAAGAACAAGGTGGTGCCGTCGTTCTTCAACGGCCTCGGCTCGGGCCTCGGCTTCATGGTGGCCCTTGTCGTAATCAGTTTTTTCAGGGAACTCCTCGGAAGGGGCTCGCTTTGGGGGTTTGAGATAGCAGGCGGCTCAAAGCCCCTTCTTATAATGCTCCTGCCTACCGGCGGCTTTTTTGCCGTGGGCATACTGATGGGGTTTTTCAACTGGATAGACATAAGGTTCTACGGAGGCAAGGGCGCAGGCGGCGCAAGCGGGCATTAATCTTATAATGAGCCGGTTTCGGCGGGAGGTATAAATGAGTGATTTCGGAAGTCTTATTGAGCTGTTTGTAGCCGCATCCCTTATAAACAACTTCGTGTTCACGAGGTTTCTGGGGCTTTGCATATTCTTCGGCGTCTCTAAAAAGGTGGAGACGGCAGTGGGGATGACCATAACCTTTACCGCGGTCATGATAATCAGCTCGGCGCTTTCATGGCTCATTTACACCTATGCAATGATTCCCCTTGACATAACCTTCCTTAAAATAGTCGTCTTCATAGGCATCGTGGCGGCGTTCGTGCAGTCCGCGGACATAATAATGAGGAAGATAAGCCCGGGGCTTTACTACAAGTTAGGCGTCTATCTCGCCCTGATAGCCACCAACTGCATAATCCTTGCGGTGCCGCTGATAAACGCGGCAGAGGGCTACAGCCTGATAAAGAGCCTTGTATTCGGCCTCGGCTCGGGCCTCGGCTTCGGGCTTGCCCTTGTCATAATGGCGAGCATCCGCGAGAAGCTTGAGCTTGCACAGGTGCCGCGGCCTTTTCAGGGGCTTCCCTTGGCGTTTGTGACGACCGGGCTTATAGCCCTTGCGTTTACCGGCTTTTCAGGGTTGATAACCCTTTAATTTTTTAATATATAACGCTAAAGGAGCGGAAAGATGTCAGAGATTCTAAGGACGATAGCCGAGCTGCTTCAGCAGATAGATTTTACGAATGTGTTTCAAGGCATACCCCTGCCTGAGGTAGGGGTGGGCGGGGGCATAGAGGCCAAGGAGAGCGTGGACATCGTGCCCCTTATCCGGTTTACCCTGATATTCGTTGCCGGTCTGGGAGCGGTCTTCGGCATAGGACTTGCCTTTGCGTCAAAGAAGTTCAGCGTGAAGATGGACCCGCGGATAGAGCAGGCAAAAGACGCGCTTGCAGGCGCCAATTGCGGCGCGTGCGGATACGCCGGCTGCCAGCAGTACGCCGAGGCCGTGGTGCAGAACCCTGACGTCTCGCCGAACCTCTGCACCCCCGGAGGGAGCCGCGTGGCAGAGGCGGTGGCAAGGATTACAGGGAAGGTTGCAGGCGCAATGGCGCCGATATTTTCAAGGATTATGTGTCAGGGCGACCGGCAGAAGTCAACCAAGCGCTTTAAGTACGAGGGCATAGCGGACTGCCGGGCCGCAATGCTTGCGGGCGGAGGAGATAAGTCCTGCATATACGGCTGCCTCGGTTACGGCACATGCGTAAGGGCCTGCCCGTTTGACGCCCTCTGCATGAACGAAAACCACCTGCCTGTTGTGAACATAGTCAAGTGCACCGGCTGCAGGAAATGCGAGCAGGCATGCCCCAAGAAGGTGATAGAGGTTCTTCCCGGAGGCAAGGCGGTGCTCATCTCCTGCCACTCAAAGGACAAGGGCGGGGATACGAGAAAAAACTGCAAGGTGGGCTGCATAGGGTGCGGGGCATGCGTGAAGGTCTGCCCGTTTGATGCGCCCTCAATGGAAAACAGCCTCGCAAGGATAGACCTTGACAAATGCAGGGTTTGCGGCCTCTGCGTGACGAAGTGCCCGACCAACGCCATACTGGATTACATACCGCACAGGCCCAAGGCCTTTGTGCTTGACAACTGCATCGGCTGCCAGATATGTAAGAAGGTCTGCCCTCGTGATGCGCCTTCGGGAGAGCTTAAGAAGATGCACACCATAGATAAGGACAGGTGCATAGGGTGCGGCATTTGCACTGCCAAATGCCCTGTTCAGTCAATAGACGGCACGTTCAACGCTCAGGAGGTCTTCGCCGCGGCATCGGCCAAGAAGGCGGCAAAGACGGCTGCCGCGTAAAAGGTATTCAAAAGGTATTCACTTAGAGAAGTTCTTTTAAGGCCCTCGGAAGAGGGCCTTTTTCTTTAAACAGGGCAATTGTTCCTGAGCCTCTTAAACTCCATGAGGTTTTCCTTAAGGGTCTCTTTTGAGATGGCCCCGAGCCTTACAAGGGCATGTCCGAAGTAAAGGTGGGAGTCCTCCTGTTCTTTAAGAGCCTCCTCTACCTGAGCCGTGCTCAGGTATTTTTTCCTTACCGATACCTCGCCGAACCTGCCGTCCGAGTCCTCCTGAATCGTAAGAACCATGCCTACATCCTCCTCAGTAAGCCATCCCCTTTTCATTGCGATTTCGCCTATCCTGAGGTTCTGCTTCTTCTGCATCATCCTTGCGTGGAAGATGTCCTCATAGGTTATAAGCCCCTTTTTAAGAAGGAACTGGCCGAACAGCAGGTATTGAGGCGTCATGCCCCTATTCTATCACACTTTAAAATTGCGTCAACCCTGTCCCTGAATAACAGCGGAATGACAAGGTATAGGACATTACTTTTGAGTGGCTTAATAGTCATCTTATCGAGTGGTAATATTCCATATCAAGAAGCCTTCTTTTGATTTCCACGCCGCCTCCTGAATATCCGCCTATGTGCCCGTCGGACTCTATAATCCTGTGGCAGGGGAGGACTATGGGAATTGGGTTTTTTGAAAGGGCCTGACCGACCGCCCTGTACGCTCCGGGCCTGCCTATCTGCTCTGAGAGCCACTTATAAGTCCTCATCTCGCCATAGGGCACGCCCTTTATGCCGAGCCACACCTGTCTTTCAAACTCCGTGCCTTCAAGGAGGGCTATCTCCTGCTTGAACCTTCCGAGCCTTCCTGAAAAATATGCGCTCAACTCCGCCTTGAACGGGCCGGGGGCGGCGCCGGCCTTAACCCCTGAAGGTTTTTTCATCGAGATGCCGGCAAGTTTCTTCCCGGCAAATACGATATAGAGCCTGCCTATGGGGCTTAGGAACGTATCAAAGAATAATCTGGCCTCGTCCATTATTTCTATTCTCAGGTCTTATGCTTAAGGGCTGTTGCCTGAGGGTTCCCCTGCCCTTGACGGAGATGAGTCCGGCGATTCCGGTGTTTTATATCAGGCCGTAGCCCTTCAGGGCATTTTTTAGCTTGTCCCTGTTGGCATCGGACATCTTGCAGAGCGGAAGCCTGAACTCCTCTTTGATTTTGCCCATCATCGAAAGCGCGGTCTTTACGGGGATGGGGTTTGTCTCTATGAACATGGCCGAATTAAGCGGCTCCATCTTATAGTGGAGCTTCCTTGCCTTCTCTATATCCCCTGCTGCCCACGCATCCCACATCCCTGCCATATCCCGTGGCGCAACATTGGCAGTCACCGATATGCTGCCTTTCCCTCCGAGCGCATAAAGCGCAAATGTTGTGAAGTCGTCTCCTGAGAGAATGCTTATCCTATCCCCCACGAGCCTTAATATCTCGGATGCCTGCTTCATATCCCCTGTGGCCTCTTTAAGACCTACGATGTTTTTAATCTCTGAAAGCCGCGCCACTGTGGAGGGCAGCATGTTCACCGCAGTCCTTCCGGGCACGTTATAGAGCACAAGAGGGAATCCCTTTAGAGAGGCGGCAATTGCCTTATAGTGAAGATAAAGCCCCTCTTGCGTCGGCTTGTTGTAATAGGGGGACACAAGGAGCGCTCCGTCCGCGCCTAACTTCCGGGCCTTTTGCGTAATCTCTATGGCCTCGGCCGTGGAATTGGCGCCCGTGCCTGCGATAACCGGAACCCTACCCGCTACGGTCTTGACCGTGACCTCTATAACCCTGTAGTGCTCCTTGTAATCGAGCGTTGCAGACTCGCCTGTCGTGCCGCAGGGTATTATGGCATCCGTGCCTTCCTTTATGTGCCATTCTATGAGCTTTGAGAGGGCTTTTTCATCCAACCTGCCTCCCTTAAAAGGCGTCACTACCGCTACCATTGAACCCTGAAACATAATGCCCTCCTTGACTTTATTTTTCTCCGAGTCGGCTGATAAGAGATAATGCTTTCTTATGCGATATTTTGGTAGTAGTTCCTAACTTTCCTGCGTCCCACCAAGACAGCACTTGTTCTGTCGGAATAATCCAAAATGGCACATCAGGAAATTTCTCAATGTCAGCTATAATATAGCCTTTAATTATTGATGTCTTCCTTTTGAAACCTCCCTTGTCAAATTTGCGGCCTGAACCGACCATATAACTGGGGCAGAAATATATTCCACCTTTTGAAATGCTCCGAACTTCCCACTTGCCGCCTTCCGAATCAACTACGTCAAAATCGGAACCCTCCGAAGAAGCAATGGTGCCCTTTAAAATTTCATGGGCAATTCTTCTTTCCAGTATAAATGATATTCGCCTGCCGTCGGTAAAATATTCGCGCACATCGGCGGCGCTTATTTTTAATGCATTTGCAATGTCTGTGACATCCCACATGATAATGCCGTTAGGTTCCTTAGCCATTAATAGCCCCTTCTATTTCTTATTGTTTTTTGAAAATTAAAATATTTTCCTTCAGCATCACGTTATAAAGCCCGAAAATAATCTTGTCTATATTTTTAACGAGTTTGAATCCAATCCTTTCTGCATGATTCATTGTGAATTCAACGGTCTTTACTTCATGTCCCTGATATGTGGCGTTGCCGATAACTATAACTGCATATTTATTCGGCTTGAGCACCCTATGCATTTCTTCCATGCTTTTTTCCAAATCTTTATCGTATAAATCAATTTTAGCATCCCCCCGGCCCCGCACGCCTATAAATTCTTCTCGTATCTCAGGAACGTTGCAGCCTAATTCTTTAAGGGCATGGGCATCGTTTGAGACATAATCTAAGGCAAGCGAGTAGGGGGGAGAAGTGATTATTCCATCAATGCTTCCATCTTTCAAGGGCAAAGCCCTCGCGTCTCCCGTTCTTATGTCCACCTTGCCTAATTTCAGGCCGAGCTTTTTGACTATTTGAACATAGTCTTCAACGGAAGCTATCATCACCTCTAAATTTTTCAGAAACGAATTGGAAAAGACCCTGCCTCTTCTCTCTGTATCGCTTACGGCGACGAGCTTTGCCATATTGTAGAAATTTCTTACTTTTTCGTCCGGAATCGCATCTATGGCATTATCAATGGTGCCTTCATTAATATTGAATAAATGAGGTCTCATCTTTGTGATTACACGCTGCTTCCATTCTAAAATCTCCGACAGGGCGTATATGGATTCCGTTTTTACGCCGCTTTGAAGGACACAAAGAGGCGATACATCAACACCTATAAAATTAATTCCCAGCAGTTGGGCCTCGACCGCCGCCGTGCCGCTGCCCACAAATGGGTCTAAAACGGTATCGCCGCGCTCAAGTCCGATAATATTCATCAAGGCCCTGATCATCTGGGGATGAAATTTCCCTTTATAAGGATAAATCCAATGGGTTAGATATTGATTTACAGACCTTGTTCTATTTTTTTGGATGATTTGAAAATAATCCGTATATTTGCCTTTCACAATTTTAAAATAAGCCAACTTCTTTCTAAACATCTCTTCATCTTCTTCCGTTTCTTCCGTGTGCAATAACTTAAATTCTCTAAGCCCGTTTGTCATTTCAAAACTTGCCCCGATAGCTTGCAGTTCGAGTTTGGCTAAAGCTAATTCGTAGATAAACTGAACATTGTCAAGAAGCAGTAATTGTTCGTCCTTGGGAAGCCCCTTTGTATTATACGCCCAGAAAGAATCCGGCGGCTGAGCTTTATTAAGCATTCTCTCGCCTTTGAAGTTTTTTTGAACCTCTCGGACGGCAAGGACGGCCTTGTTAGGTTTTTTTGAGAATTTTACTTTCTTATTTGAAGATTTTGTCGTCTTAGTTTTCAATCTCTATCCTTCCTTCAAAAACCTCTTCCGCAGGCCCTGTCATATAGACATGCCCCCCCGCCGGCCATTCTATGAAAAGCTCTCCGGCCTCAAGAAGCACCTTGACCTTCTCGCGGGTCAGCCCCTTTAGGTTGGATGCAACCGCAGAGGCAGAGGCGCCTGTGCCGCAGGCCATTGTCATGCCCGCGCCCCTTTCCCACACCCTCATCCGTATCTCATCCGGGTTTAATACCTCTATGAATTCCACATTCGTCCTTTTAGGGAAGAGCGGATGGCTCTCAATCAGCGGCCCGTAATAACTTACAGGGAATTCCGAAACATTGTCAACGAATATGACTGCATGGGGGTTGCCCATTGAAACGCAGGTTATGTCAAACACCCTGCCGTCAACCTCAAGCGGGTAATCTGTTACCCTGCCTTTAAGATTAACGGGTATGTCTTTTGCCTCAAGCGCCGGCGCTCCCATGTCAACCCTTATGAGTTCCCCTGACTTTTCCGGTTTTATTATTCCTGCGAGGGTTTCAATATCAAGGGTCTCCCTGCCGGAAAGCCCCCTGTCCCATATGTATTTTGCAAGGCATCGGATGCCGTTCCCGCACATCTCCACCTCTCCTCCGTCTTGGTTGAATATCCTCATTCTGAAATCCGCGGAATCGGATTCCAGAAGAACGAGGAGTTGGTCCGCGCCCACTCCGAATCTCCTATTACAGAGTTTCTTTGAGAGTCCGGGCAGGTCGGGAAGCGCAATGCCCCTTGAGTCTATTACGATGAAATCGTTTCCGAGGCCGTGCATCTTGGTAAACTCAATGGCCATTTAAGGGATAAACCTTTCTCCTTCTATGAGGTCTTCGTACTCCTCCCTCTTTCTTATGAGGAAGTGGCGGTCTCCCCTGACAAGCACCTCTGCGGGCCGGGGCCTGCTGTTGTAGTTTGAGCCCATTGAAAACCCGTATGCCCCGGCGCTCATCACTGCAATATACTCCCCGGCATGCACCCTCTGAAGCTCCCTGTCTTGTGCAAGGAAATCCCCTGACTCGCATATCGGGCCTACTACGTCCTGAACTGATTTCTTCCTCCTGCCCTTAACCGCAGGCACAATCCTGTGGTATGCGCCGTAGAGAGATGGCCTTAGGAGGTCGTTCATCCCGGCATCCACTATAAGAAATTCCTTCTCCGCTGTTTTTTTGAGATAGAGGGCCTTTGAGACGAGTATCCCGGCATTGCCTGCAATGGAGCGGCCCGGCTCTGCTATGAGGGTCAGGTTGGTTCTTCCCTTAAGAAGCGGCAGGATGCGTCCGGCAAGCTCTTTGGGGTTCGGCGGAGTCTCGGTATCGTAAGGGATTCCCAAGCCCCCGCCCATGTCCAGATAGCGGATGTTTATCCCGCTTTCTTTAAGCCTGTCCACAAGGAGAAGGGTTTTTTTCAGGGCGTCCACATACGGGCCTACCTTTGTAATCTGAGACCCTATGTGCTTGTGCACCCCCATGATTTTAATATTCTTTAAGGAAGCGGCGAGCCTGTAGAACTGAAGCGCATCATCTATGGGAATGCCGAATTTGTGCTTCCTAAGGCCGGTTGCGATATAGGGGTGAGTCTCAGGGTCTATGTCCGGGTTCACCCTCAGGGCAATCGGCGCCTTCTTCCCTATTGCGCCCGCCACCCTGTCTATCTCCCTCAGTTCCTCTCCGGATTCCACATTAAACATCAGTATCCCGCTTCCCAGGGCGTATCGTATCTCCTCCTCTGTCTTTCCGACGCCTGCGTAGACAATCTTTTTTGCCGGTATGCCCGCCTTAAGCGCCCTGAAAAGCTCGCCCCCGGAGACTATGTCCGCACCGGAGCCGTGCCTTCCGAGAAGCCTCAGTACGGCGATGTTGGAGTTGGCCTTCAGGGCGTAGCAGATGATGTTGGGGAACCCGTCAAATGCCTCTTTGTAGGCGTTCAGATGCGCAAGCAGGGTGCCTGCGCTGTAGACGTAAAGGGGCGTGCCGTATTTTTCCGCAAGCAGCCTTACCCGGACTCCCTCTGCGTAAAGCTCGCTTCCTTTATAGTTAAATAGATGCATGGCCTCAAATGAGTTTTATTTTTACACAGAAGCCGGATAAAGTCAAAGAGTTGCGAAGGGAGGCCGCGAACCCTTGCGCTATAAAGGGGTTGCTAACCCCCCTGCGGCTTAAATACGAGCATCGCAAGCGGCGGGAGAGTGAGATGGAGGGAATAAGGCATCCCGCTATAGGGGAGGTCCTCTGCCACTGCCCATCCGCCGTTTCCCATGTTGCTTCCGCCGTAGATTTCAGAGTCGCTGTTCATAATCTCCCTGTATACGAGCTTTTTCGGAACGCCCACTATGTAGTCGTACCGCGGGACAGGAGTGAGGTTAAAGACAAAGACGAGGAAGTCCACGGGGTCGTTTGACTTCCTTATGAACGAAGCCACGCACGAGTCGCTGTCCGAGAAGTCTATCCATTGAAACCCCCGCCAGTCAAAATCAAGCTCATACAGGCACGGCTCGCTCTTAAGGAGGCTGTTGAGGTCCCTTACATATCTCTGGAGGCTTCCGTGCGGCCCGTACTCAAGCAGGTGCCACTGGAGGCTTGAGCCCGAATCCCACTCTACCCACTGCCCGAACTCCCCTCCCATAAAAAGCATCTTTTTCCCCGGATGCGCATACATGTATCCGTAAAGCAGCCTCATGTTTGCGAACTTCTGCCAGAGGTCCCCGGGCATCTTGTCAAGGATGCTCCGCTTTCCGTGCACCACCTCGTCGTGGGAAAGCACGAGGACAAAATTTTCATTGAACGCATAAAGCAGGCCGAAGGTGAGGTTGTTCTGGTGGTATTTCCTGTGCACGGGTTCTTTGGAGAAATAAAGGAGCACGTCGTGCATCCAGCCCATGTTCCACTTCAGGGAAAAGCCCAGCCCCCCGACGTACGTCGGCCTTGAGACCATGGGCCATGCCGTGGACTCCTCGGCTATGGTGAGCACGCCGGGATGGCGCTCATGGCACAGCTCGTTGAACCGCTTTATAAAGGCGAGCGCCTCCAGGTTTTCGTTTCCGCCGTATATGTTCGGCATCCACTCGCCCGGGACGCGGGAGTAATCAAGGTAAAGCATTGAGGCCACGGCGTCCACCCTCAGGCCGTCTATGTGGTATTTTTCCAGCCAGAAGAGCGCGCTCGTAAGGAGGAAGTTTGCAACCTCCGCCCTGCCGTAGTTGAATATGAGCGTGCCCCAGTCCATATGCTCCCTCTGCCTGGGGTCCTCGTGCTCGTAAAGGAATGTGCCGTCAAAGAACGCCAGTCCGTGGGCGTCCTTGGGGAAATGTGCAGGAACCCAGTCCACGATTACGCCTATCCCGCTTTGGTGGCAGGAGTCCACAAAGTGCATGAAGTCCTCTGGCCTGCCGAACCTGCTTGTCAGGCTGAAATACCCTATGGTCTGATACCCCCACGACTCATCCAAGGGGTGCTCGGTCACGGGCAGAAGCTCAATGTGCGTATAGCCCATCTCCTTTACATACGGGATGAGGCTTTCTGAAAGCTCCCTGTAGGAGGGAACCCTGTTGCCTTCCTCCGGCACCCGCATCCATGAGCCGAGATGCACCTCGTATATCGCCATCGGGGAGCCGAGCCAGTTCTTCTTCTGCCTTCTTTTCATCCAGTCCCCATCCTGCCATTGGTGTTTGCCGATGTCCCATACGATAGAGGCGGTGTCCGGCCGTATCTCGGAATAAAACCCGTAGGGGTCCGTCTTAAGCGCAAGATGGCTTGAAAGTATCTCATACTTGTATATTGCGCCCTCTCCGATTCCGGGTATGAATATCTCCCATATGCCTGCGCCGTGGTGCTTTCTCATCGGATGCCTTCTTCCGTCCCACCCGTTGAAGTCCCCGACCACGCTCACCCGCCTTGCATTGGGCGCCCAGACCGCAAAATGCACCCCCTTTATGCCGCCGGACTCCCTCGCGTGGCTTCCCAATTTCTCGTAGTTCTTATAATGAGTCCCCTCGCCCATAAGGTAAAGGTCGTAGTCGGTAAGAAGCGGCGGGAAGCTATAGGGGTCGTTAAACCGCACCCCTCCGGGAGTTTCAAGCATATAAGGAGACGGCTCTTTTTCAAGTGGGCACTCAAAAAAACCCTCTGCATGGAGCATCTTCATCCGTAGGCGCTCCCTGCCCAAAATGACAAACGCTTCTTTTGCGCCCGGAAGAAACGCCCGTATTACAAAGCCCTTTTTCGTGCGGTGCGGCCCCAGCACTCCGAAGGGGTCTCCGTGGGAGGCGGATATTATGCTTTCCATGTCGTTTTTAGAAAAAGCCATTTGGTTATTTTAACATAAAGTCTATCACCTGAAATAAGTCTCAACAACCCCCTGCCGGAGTGCGGCAGCGCCCTTTGTAAACCTCTTATGATATTATAGTTGACAATGAGGCGGGTGGTCATAACAGGCATAGGCGCGGTCACTCCGGCGGGAAACACATTTGCCGAATCGTGGGAGTCCCTTAAGGCCGGGAAATCAGGAATCGGGCCGCTTGAGGGGATAGAGGTAAGAGGCCCGTGGAGGACCGCGGGGCTGCTCAAGGGCTTTGATGCCGGGGCGTATCTCGGCCCTAAGGAGATGAAGCGGCTTGACCCGTTTGTGCACTACTCAGTGGCATCCGCGCTCATGGCAGTTGAGGATGCAGGGCTTAAGGAGATAAAAAAAGGGGGCGTGGTAATCGGCTCGGGGAGGGGAGGCATAACAACGATTGAGAGGTCGTTAAACAGCCGTCGGGCCTCTGCCTATCTCATGCCTGCAACAACAATATCCATGGCCTCATCATATGCCGCAAAAAAGGCCGGGGTGAAGGGCCACTGCCTCGGCATATCCAACTCCTGCGCATCCGGCGCAAACGCAGTGGGCGAGGCGGCGAGGATGATAAAGCACGGAGTAGCGGACGTCATGCTTGCCGGAGGCGCGGAGGCGCCTGTGTGCAGGCTCTCAATCGAAGGGTACGGCGCAGCAGGCGCGCTTTCCAAAAGCGGGGTCATGAGGCCGTTTGACAGAAAAAGGGACGGCTTTGTGCTTGCAGAAGGGGCATGCGTGCTTGTGCTTGAGGATTACGCCTTTGCCCTCAGGCGCGGCGCAAGGATTTATGCCGAGCTCTCAGGCTACGGCAATACAGCCGATGCCCTTCATGAGACAAGGCCGGACAGCCGGACGCAGGCAGAGGCCATCATGGCGGCGGTTGAGGAGGCGGGCTTGGGCAAGGAAGAGGTTGATTACATAAACGCCCATGCAACCGGCACACAGGCAGGCGACAGGTCAGAGGCCGAGGCCATAAAGCTCTTCGCTGAAAAAAGGATTCCGGTAGGCGGCCAGAAGTCCGTGACCGGGCATATGCTTGCGGCATCCGGCGCATTCGAGGCCGCCTCCACGGTAATGAGCATCCACACGGGCATAATCCCGGCGATTGCAAATCTTACGGAGCCGGATTTTGACCTTGATTTTGTAACCAGCCTTAGGGCATGTGAAATCAGCGCCGCAGTGTCCGTCTCCTTCGGCTTCGGAGGCGTAAACGCGGCGCTCGCGTTTAAAAAGGCATCCTGATTTATTTTCGCAGAATACAGGAGGGATTTGTATGGTTTAAATCAAATCAAAGTCCGCAGTTCCCATGTCATCAGTTGCCCTCAAGCCTCTCTATGTCTTCGCGGGTCATGTGTCTTATGATTTTGCCTTCTATCATGTACAGCACCATCTCCGCGATATTCGTCGCATGGTCTGCTATGCGTTCGAGGTATTTTGCGATGTAGGTTATCTTTATGGCCCTTGAGACCGTCCTCGGGTCCTGTATCATGAAAAACAGAAGCTCGTTGAATATCTGGACGGTCAGCCCGTCCACCTCGTCGTCCCTTTTTATTATATCGTATGCAGCGGTGGTGTCTTTTTTAATGAAAGCATCGAGCACGTCAACGAGCATCCCCTGTGCTATCTCGGCCATCCTCGGTATGTCTATATAGGGCTTAAGCTGCGGCTCTTCGTTAAGCTCTATCGCCCTTTCGCATATGTCCTCGGCAAGGTCGCCCATCCTTTCGAGGTCGGAGGTAATCTTAAGCGCGGTTACTATGAACCTCAGGTCGGATGCCTTGGGCTGCCTTAGGGCTATGAGCCTGATGCCCTCCTCGTCTATCTCCACGTCGAGGGCGTTTATCTGGTGGTCGCGCATTATCACTTCCCTTGCAAGCTCGCCGTCCCGCTCCACGAGGGACTTGATGGAGTCCCTTATCGAGCCTTCAACGAGAAGGCCCATCTTCAATATCTTCTCCTTCAGATGCGCAAGCTCTTCGTCGAAAATAGCCATCAGCCGAACCTCCCTGTTATGTATTCCTCTGTCACCTTATTCGCCGGATTAGTGAATATCCTGTCCGTGCCGTTAAACTCTATAAGCTCGCCCAAAAGGAAGAACCCGGTCTGGGTGGAGACCCTTGCGGCCTGCTGCATGTTGTGAGTGACGATGACGACCGTGTAGTCCTTTTTAAGTTCGAGGATGAGGTCTTCTATCTTTGCCGTTGCCGTGGGGTCGAGCGCGGAGCACGGCTCGTCAAAGAGCATGACCTCGGGCTCCACCGCTATTGCCCTTGCGATACAGAGCCGCTGCTGCTGTCCGCCAGAGAGCGAGAGGGCAGGCTCTTTGAGCCTGTCGCTGACCTCATCCCAGAGCGCGGCCTTTCTGAGGCTCTCCTCCACCGTGCCGTCAAGGACGTCCCTTTTGTTTATGCCCTGAATCCTCAGGCCGTAGGCGATGTTTTCGTAAATGCTCTTTGGGAACGGGTTTGGCTTCTGAAACACCATGCCTATCCGTCTTCTGATGTCTATTACGTCCACCTCTTTCGAATATATGTCGGTGTCGTCAAAGAGGATTTTCCCCTCAAGCCTGAAGACCGGTATCAGGTCGTTCATCCTGTTTAGGCACCTGATGAAAGTGCTCTTTCCGCAGCCCGACGGGCCGATGAGCGCAGTAACGGATTTTTGGGGAATCCCGATGCCGACGTTCTTGAGCGCCTGCTTGGGGCCGTAGAAGGCGTTTAAGCCCTCTATTTTAAATGCCGGCCCGGATGCAGGGTTATATGCCGGATTAAATGCCGAATTCATTTCAGGGCTACCACCTTACCCTCTTTGCGAATCTGCGCCTTAGGAATATGGCAAGGCCGTTCATAAAAAGCGCTATAGCAAGGAGCACGATAATGCCTGCTGCCGAGTTCTCGGAGAACCCCTTCTGGGGCCGGGAGACCCAGTTGAAAATCTGTATCGGCAGCACGGTGAAGTCTTCAAAAAGCCCCTTGAGGCTTATGAAGGGGAACTCCGTTGATATCGGGCTTGTCGGAAGAAACGCTATGTAAGTCAGCGCGCCTATTGTTATAAGCGGGGCGGACTCCCCAATCGCCCTTGACATGGCAAGTATGACGCCGCTCATTATGCCGGGCATTGCCGCCGGAATCACCTGCTCCCTTACGGTCTGCCACTTGTCCGCGCCGAGGGCGTAGGATGCCTCCCTTATGGACTGCGGCACCGCCCTCAGGGCCTCTCTCGTTGAGATTATCACAACCGGCAGGACAACGAGGGTGAGGGTAAGCGCGCCTGCAAGCACGCTCCTTTGAAGACCCAAAAGCCGCACGAAAAGCTCAAGACCGAGAAGGCCGTATATGATGGACGGCACGCCCGCGAGGTTTGCGATGTTTATCTCTATGAACTCATTAAGCCTGCTTTTCCTTCCGTACTCCTCAAGGTATGTGGCTGCGGCCACCCCAAGAGGGAACGCTATGAGCCCTGTAAGCGCCATGACCCATACCGTGCCGACCCATGCCGAAAGTATCCCGGCTTCCTCAGGCTTCCTTGAGGGATAGCTTGTCAGGAACTGATAGTTGAGTCTCGATGCCCCGTCAAAAAGGACGTCCATGAGCAGGACAAGAAGCACGGCAAGCCCGACGAGAGTGGCAAGAAGCCCCGCTGCGGCAAAGAGCCTGTCATAGAGCCTGTTTATGCGGTTTATCCTGGCGGTCTTATTCATAGACTTCCCTGAACCTTCTCTTAAGAAGATAGCTGAAGATATTAAGAACGAACGTGACCACGAACAGGCTCATGCCTGCCGCAAATATCGTCTTAAACTCAATAGTCCCTGTGGGCGTATCCCCCAAGCTCACCTGAACTATGTATGCCGTGACTGTCTCGATGGGGACGAGCGGGTTTAGCGTCAGCCGGGGCTGCTGCCCGGCTGCAATCGCAACGACCATGGTCTCGCCCACGGCCCTCGATATCCCCAGTATGAAAGAGGCCGCAACCCCGGAAAGCGCCCCAGGAAGAACCACCCTCGTTGCCACCTGAAACCTCGTCGCCCCGAGGGCAAGGGCGCCCTCTCTAAGGCTCATAGGTATTGCGTGCATAGCGTCCTCGCTTAGGGAGGACACTATGGGTATTATCATTATCCCCATGACGATGCCCGGCGAGAGGGAGTTGAAGCCGGAGAGGTCCGGGATGAGTCTCTGAAGAAGCGGGGTTACGAAAAGAAGCGCAAAGTATCCGTAAACCACAGTAGGCACTGCGGCAAGCACCTCAAGGGCAGGCTTTATGGTTGACCTTACGCCCAAGGAGGCGTACTCGCTCAGGTAGATTGCGCTTATGAGCCCAATCGGAAGGGCAACAGCCATCGCTATTGCCGTAGTAAGGAAAGTGCCTGCAAAAAGGGAAAGTATGCCGAAGTGCTTGTCTGCAAAAAGCGGGGTCCACTGGGAGTCCGTAAGAAAGTCCAGTATCGGGACTTCTTTAAAGAACTCTGCGGTCTCAAAAAAAAGCACCGCTACGATGCCGGCGGTCACAAGCACGGAGAAGAGGGCGCTTAGAAAAAGCGCCCCCTCTATGAGCTTTACCTTTGCCCTTCTAAGCCCTTTCCTTGTAACCCTTCGGGCCAAACCTTACTGTCCTTCCTTCTTTAAGAGGTCTTCTATCTTCACCCCGACCTGCACCCCGTGGCCTCCGAACACGGACCCTGTCATGCCCTTTTCAAACCTCTTAAGGCCAAGCTCGTATGCCTTCTCAGGAAGCGCTATATAGCCCACTTCCTTTACGAGATTGGCGCCGTTTTTCATGTAGAACTTCGTAAACCTCTGGACTTCGGGCTTTATAGCCGACTTCTTTGAGACATAGATGAATATCGGCCTTGAGAGAGGCTGGTAGAGGCCCTTCAGAATGTTGTCGTAGGTCGGGAGCACCGGGCCTTTCCCGTTTTCGTCCTTTCCGTCGTCAACCGGGACGAGCTTGAGCTTGTCCTTGTTGTGCTCGTAATATGCAACGCCGAAAAACCCTAACGAGCCGGGGTCGGTTGCGATGCCCTGAACGAGCACGTTGTCGTCCTCGCTTGCCGTGAAGTCGCCCCTGCTTGACTGTGCCTTGCCGACCACCGCCTCGGTGAAGTAGTCGAACGTGCCGGAATCAACGCCCGGGCCGTAGAGGTGTATCTCCTTTTCCGGCCATTCGGGCCGTATCTGGCTCCATTTCATTATCTTGCCCTGTGCCGCGGGTTCCCATATCGTCTTTAGCTCTTTTACGGTAATGTGGTTGACCAGGTTGTTTTTCTTATGGACCATCACTGCAAGCCCGTCGTACGCGACCGGCAGTTCGATGTACTCTATGCCGTTTTTCTTACATGCCTCAACCTCGGACGCCTTAATCGGCCTTGAGGCGTCGGTTATGTCCGTCTCCCCGGCGCAGAACTTCTTAAACCCCCCGCCTGTGCCTGATATGCCGACTGTGACGTTGACCTTTCCCTTTTCGGCCTTCTGGAACTCCTCGGCAACGGCCTCGGTTATCGGATAGACCGTGCTTGAGCCGTCTATCCTGATTATCTCCCCGGCGTAAACCGCCCTCGCAATCACCAGCGCTGAAAACACCGCCAAAACCAAAGCTGAAATCTTCTTTATCATTCTCTCTCCTTTTGCTTGTGTGTATTCTCGCATTTTAAATGTTACAGAATCGTTACAGGGCCGTTAAATTCCGGTTACGCATCCCCTTTTCTGCATCTTATCAGAATATCCGCCCTTGCGGAAGTCCGTCTCCTTATAGTTTAGCGGGACGATGTTACGGGATTATTAAGAAGGGGTTAAGATTCTGATGAAAGGAGTTTCAGGGCTAAGAGACGAATATTTTTACCTTAGTCCCTTTGCCCTCTCGGCTTTCGATTCCCATATGCCAGCCGTGGGCGAGCACTAAGTGCTTCACTATCGCAAGGCCGAGGCCGGTGCCGCCAAGCTTCCTTGAGCGGCTGGGGTCAACCCGGTAGAACCTCTCCCCGATTCTCGGAAGATGCTTCTTTGGTATGCCTATTCCCGTGTCCTCGACAAAGATAAAGGGGCGGCCCTCTTCCTTGTCCGCACCGAATGTGACGCCCCCGGTCTCCGTAAACTTTATAGCGTTGTCCGCAAGGTTCGTAAGTATCTGGATGAGCCTGTCTTTATCCGCGGTTATCTCTTTTATTTCGGGGTTTATGTATGTCTTCATGCAGAGGCCCTTCTTTAGGGCGTTTTCCGAGAGCATCGAAGAGACGGCCTCAAATACGTCCTCTATTCCGGTGACGGACCTCTCCACCCTGATGGCCCCGAGTTCAAGCCCGGAGATTGTCATCAGGTCGTCAACGAGGCTGTTTAGCCTCTCGCTGTTGGACTTGATGGCCTTGAGGAATCTAACGGCGTTTTCCCTGTCCTCCACCGCGCCCTCAAGCAGGGTGTCGGCAAACCCCTTTATGGCTGTTATCGGGGTCTTTATCTCGTGTGAGACATTGGCCACAAAGTCCTTTCTCACCTCTTCGAGCCTTTTAAGCCCGGTAATGTCGTGGAACAGGGCGACATAGCCCGTGAGGACGCTTTCTTTATAAAATATCGGCGAGACCCTGACGGTCAGATATTTCTCCCCCGGCCGGGCTATCTTAAGCTCCCTCTCCTGCGGGCTCAGGCTTCTGCCCGCCTCCTCCATCATAGAGAAAAACCCCGGGCTCCTCACTACCTCTATGAAGGGCTTTCCGGTTATAGGCTCCTTAAAGCCGAAAAACTCCCGCGAGGCTGAGGAAGCAAGCGATATCGTCCCCTTCGGCTCTATTATGAGCAGGGCGTCGGGTATGCTTTTAAGTATCGCGCTCAGGCGGTTCTTCTCTTCGTCGTTTTTTGAGATTAGGGATTTCAGCTCAGACGCCATGGCGTTAAGGTTTCCGGCAATCTCATCGAACTCTCCCGCACCCTCAAAGAGCAGCCTTTTGCCGAGGTCTCCGGAGGCGAGGCTTGAGGTAAAGCCGGCAATCTGGCGGGTGAGACCTCTGAGGCGCATTATCTGAGCCGTTGAGAATGCCCCTGCCGCAACGAGAACAAGGCCGACAACGAGTATAATCTCCAGCCTAAGCCTGCCCACCGCCCTGTCCACTTCCACGAGCGGCACGGCAAGCCTGAGGGCCCCGGCCGTCTCTGCGCCTTTCGTTACCCTGAGCGCGGTATAAAGGAAGTCATGCCTGATTGTGCCGCTTTGCCTTATGGCCCGTCCGGTGCCTGAGTATACGGCCTGCCTTATCTCGGGCCTTCCGGCATGGTTGTCCATGAGCGAGGAGTCGGTGTCCGAATCGCCGAGCACCTTTCCGTCGGCTGCTATTATCGTTATTCTTGCGCCGGTCTTCCCCTTAAGCTCCTTTGCGAGGCCGTCAAGGCCGCCTTCCGCCCCGAACGAAACCGAGGGGGCGATGAGCCTCGCCTCAGTGATGAGGCGTTCGGTCAGGGTCTCGACATAGTTTTTCCTGACCGCGGATGTGATGTATAACTCCACAAACAGTACGCAGGACAAAAAGACAACTGCATAGGTTATGAGCATCCGGCTGAAGATGCCGGTCTTTGCAGGCAGGCTGTCAGGGGGATGTCCGTAACTCATTCTTATACGTCCGGGCTTGCGTAATAGCCGATGCCCCTCCTTGTTTTTATATAAACAGGGACTGAGGGGTTGTCCTCTATCTGCGCCCTGAGCCTCCTTATGTGGACGTCAACGGTGCGGGGCTCCACAAACGCCTCTCCGCGCCAGACGGAATCGAGCAGTTGGTCTCTGCTAAATACCTTGCCCTTTCTCTCGACGAGAAACAACAGGAGACTGAACTCGGTTGCGCTCAGGTCAACCGGCGCCCCTTTTTTCGTGACGCGGTAGGTCTCCTTGTTTATGAGGAGGTCTCCAATGCGCGCGACCGCCTCCTCGGGCTGCCTTGCCGCGGCCCCTACGGCCCTTCTTAAGACCGCCCTTATGCGCGCAGCAAGCTCGCGCGGGCTAAAGGGCTTTGTAAGATAGTCGTCGGCCCCGGTCTCAAGCCCGAGCACCCTGTCTATCTCCTCTGTCTTTGCCGTAAGCATGATTATCGGAAGCCCGGCGGTCTCGGGATTGCTCCTAATCATGCGGCAGAGCTCAATCCCCGGTATGCCGGGCAGCATGAGGTCGAGAATCAGGAGGTCGTAGCCGCCCTTTTTAATCATCCCAAAGGCCTCCTCGCCGTCCGAGGCCGAAGAGACGTCATAGCCCTCTTTCCTGAGGTTATAGGAGACGAGCTCTACGATGTCCGGCTCGTCGTCAACAACGAGTATCCTCTTCCGGGCGGCCATTGTTTACTTATACCATAAATGCGCCGCCTGATGCGAGAATTTCCGCATGGTGATATAATTTGAGGATATAAACGATTCGGATTGACCTCATCGCCCCAACCCTGTAAAATTTATATACACACATAGGCTTGAAAAAAACAGGAGGACTGATGGTAGACCCAAAGATATTCAGGCAGTACGACATAAGGGGGGTATGGGAGAAGGACCTGACCGAAGAGGCGGTTACAGCAATCGCAAAGGCGTTCTCAGTTTACTTGAGGGAAAACCTCAAAAAAGACTCGCTCCGCGTGAGCATCGGCAGGGACGTGCGCCTGAGCTCCCCGATAATCTCCGAGGCGCTTACGCGCGGGTTCCTCTCAAGCGGGATAGACGTGATAGACATCGGCACATGCCCCACTCCTCTTCAGTACTTCTCGCTCTTTACCCTCGCCGTAGACGGCGGGGTGATGATTACCGGAAGCCACAACCCGCCGGAATTCAACGGCATGAAGCTGAGCATGGGAAAGGAGACCCTCTTTGGGGAGATGATTCAGGACATAAGGAAGGTGCTTGAGTCAGGCAGGACGATAAGCGGCTCAGGCAGCCGCACACGGCATGAAATCGTCCCTGATTACATAGATTACATTTCAGGCAGGTTCGGAAGCCTTAAGGGCATAAAGGTTGTGGCTGATGCGGGAAACGGCACAGGCGGCATCGTCGGCCCGGCCATTATGCGGAGGCTCGGGGCAGAGGTGATAGAGCTTTACTGCGAGCCGGACGGCACGTTCCCCAACCACCATCCGGACCCGGTGGTGCTTGAAAACTTAAAGGACCTCATCGCAAAGGTGCGCTCTGAAAAGGCGCATCTGGGGATAGGATGGGACGGAGACTCGGACAGGATAGGCATTGTGGACGAGGACGGAGAGGTCATTTGGGGCGACAGGCTGATGATTATATTTTCACGGGAGATACTGAAAAGAAGCCCGGGCGCAAGCATCATAGGCGAGGTCAAATGCTCGCAGACCCTTTATGACGACATAAAGGCCCGCGGCGGAAACCCCATCATGTGGATGACCGGCCATTCCCTCATAAAGAAAAAGCTCACGGAGACGGGCGGACTTCTTGCAGGGGAAATGAGCGGGCACATATTTTTTGCGGACAGGTACTTCGGATACGACGACGCCATATACGCGGGCTTGAGGCTCATGGAGATACTTGCGGAAAAAGGCAGGCCCTATTCCGTAAAGGCACTGCTTAAGGACGTGCCTGTGATGGTCTCTACGCCTGAGATACGGTTTGAGTGCCCGGACGAGGCAAAGTTCGAGATTGTAGAGAGGGTTAAGAAGTCCTTCAAGGACTACCCGGTGATTGATATAGACGGTGTGAGGGTGAACTTCCCCGAAGGCTGGGGCCTCATAAGGGCGTCAAACACCCAGCCCGCGCTTGTCATGAGGTTTGAGGCAAAGGACGGGCAGTCGCTGAAGAAGATACGGGATTTTATGGAAGGGGAACTCAGAAAGCAGCTTTAGACCGCTTTTTTGGCCTTATGCGCCAGATAGACGACGCAGTCCTCGCATATCTTGCCGGTATTCCGGTTGCATATCATCCGGTTAAGCTCCCAGCAGGGCTTGGTCTTGTCTATGTAGGCAGAGCAGACGCTCCTTCTTTCCTCGGAGCACTGGGTCATCTCCCAGCAGGGCGCATAGTTGAGGAGCTTTTTTATGCCCTCTATGCTTATCTTTTTTGTGTGGATAAGCTCCCTTATGCACCTGAGCCACTTGATGTCGTTTTCGGAATAAAACCTGTTCTTGTTGCGCCTTGCAGGGGTGATGAGGCCGTGCTTCTCGTAAAGCCTCAGCGTCTGGTCGGTCGTGCCTATCAGCTCCGCCACAATGCCTATCGGGTAGAGCGGCATGCTCAGTTTTTCTTTTTCAGTCAATTCTTTTTTCGGCGTTCCCATAATTTATCTGCGAATTCTAATTATTAAAACATTTTTTAATTTAAAAAGGCAACTTCTGCCGCCGCGCGGCAGCCGCACCCGCGGGCAGCTTCTGTTATACTAATAACCTATCTTGTCAGGGGAGGGGCTTATGATAGAGCGTTACACCCGGCCTGAAATGGGCAATATATGGGAGCTTCAAAGCAAGTACCGGAAGTGGCTTGAGGTAGAGATTGCGGTATGCGAGGCATGGGCGCTTGAGGGCGAGATACCCATTGATGCGGTTGAGGCCATTAAGAAAAAGGCCATGTTTGACGTTGGAAGGATTGCCGAGATAGAGGCCGTTGTCAAGCACGACGTGATAGCGTTTCTTACCTCCGTGGCCGAAAACGTGGGGCACGAATCCCGGTTCATCCACAAGGGGCTTACCTCATCCGACGTTCTGGACACCGCGCTTGCCCTCCAGATGAGGCAGGCCGCAGACATAATCATAAAAGACCTCAGGGCGCTGACAGCCACACTTAAAAGACAGGCCCTGAAATACAAACACACCCCGTGCATAGGAAGAAGCCACGGCGTGCACGCCGAGCCCATGACCGCCGGGCTTAAGTTCGCCCTCTGGCACGAGGACATGCAGAGAAACCTCCGGAGGGTAAGACAGGCAAAGGATGCGATAAGCGTGGGCAAGCTCTCCGGCGCGGTGGGGACGTTCTCCAACATTCCGCCGTCAATAGAGGAAAAGGCGCTTAAGATGCTCGGGCTTAAGCCCGAACCCGTGGCAACGCAGGTCGTGCAGAGGGACAGGCATGCCGAGTACCTCTCCGCGCTCGCAATAACCGCCGCTTGCGTGGAAAAGATAGCCGTGGAGATTCGGCACCTTCAGAGGACCGAGGTGCTTGAGGCAGAGGAGCCGTTTAGAGCAGGGCAGAAAGGCTCGTCCGCCATGCCGCACAAGAGAAACCCCGTGGGGTGCGAAAACCTCACAGGGCTTGCGAGGGTCGTGAGGGCCAATGCCCAGGCAGGCATTGAGAACATCGCCCTCTGGCACGAGAGGGACATCTCGCATTCCTCTGTGGAGCGCGTGATAATCCCGGACAGCTCCATACTTGTTGACTACATGCTCACGAGGTTAAACGGAATACTTGAGGGCATCCTTGTGTATCCGGAAAAGATGAAGCGGAACATGGAACTGAGCTACGGGCTTTATAACTCCCAGCGCGTCCTGCTTTCGCTTATAGAGAAGGGCATGAGCCGCGAGGACGCTTACTCCGTTGTCCAGCGTATTGCCATGCAGAGCTGGAAGAAAAAGCAGGGCTTTCAGGGCCTCCTACTTAAGGACAAGGCTGCAAGGAAATGCCTCAGCGCGGCGGAGATTAAAAAGATATTCGACCTTAAGTATTACCTCAAGCATGTGGACTATATATTTGAGAGGGTCTTCGGGGGGTAGGGGCGGGTTTTAAACCCGCCTGTGCAAAGCAGGTCAAGTGACCTGTAAGGACCTGTCAGGATGAGCTATTCTGGGGAATCTTGTAAGATATAAAATCATGCATCTCATGCACATCTATAGGATACCTGCGCTTTCGGCTGCGGGGAAAAACGCCCTGCTTGCGAAACTCGTGCAGAAGGGCGCAGGGATAACGGGCATGGAAGCCGAGTACTGCTTCAATATCGGGGTTACGGAGCCGTTGACCGATGAGGAGCTTCATGCGCTCCTCTGGCTGCTGAGCGAGACCTTTGAGCCGGAGAACTCCGGTAAGGAGCCGTTTTTAAAAGACGCCTTTGAGATAGGCCCGCGCCTTAATTTCCAGACCGCATGGTCTACAAACGCGGTGGCCGTATGCCATGCCGTGGGACTCAGGAAGATTGCGCGCATAGAGTGCTCAAGAAGGTATAAACCCCTCGGCGGCCTTGCCGTTGATTTAATCCGGCTCCCCCTTTATGACCGGATGACCGAATGCCCGTATCCTGAGAGGCTTAACGCCTTTGAACACGGCCTCCTGCCCGAGCCGGTTTATGCAGTGCCGGTCATGGAAGAAGGCATGGCCGCACTTGAGAGGATAAACAGGCAGATGGGCCTCGGGCTTGACGACTGGGACATGGACTACTATCTGGGCCTCTTTAAAGGCGCGATGAAGAGAAACCCTACCAATGTGGAGTGCTTTGATTTAAGCCAGTCAAACAGCGAGCACTCCAGGCACTGGTTTTTTAAAGGGAGGCTCGTCATAGACGGAGAGGAAATCCCCGGCACCCTGATGGATATAGTGCAGTCCCCTTATAAGGCCAATCCCTCAAACAGCGTCATCGCATTCAGCGACAACTCAAGCGCCATCCGTGGCTATGAGATAAAAACCATACTGCCCGAGCATCCGGGCAAGACCTCGCGGTTTGTCGAGAGGGCCGTAAGATATCACATCATATTCACTGCCGAGACCCACAACTTCCCAAGCGGGGTTGCGCCGTTTCCGGGCGCAGAGACCGGCGCCGGCGGCCGCATCAGGGATGTGCAGGCAACAGGCAGGGGCGGCCTTGTAGTGGCAGGCACTGCTGCCTACTCGGTGGGAAACCTCCTCATCCCCGGGTACGAGCTTCCGTGGGAGGACAAAGGCTTTGCCTATCCCGCCAACCTCGCCCCCCCTCTTGAGATAGAGATAGAGGCCAGCAACGGAGCCTCGGATTACGGCAACAAGTTCGGAGAGCCGGTGATACAGGGCTATACGCGCTCATTCGGCATGAGGCTCCCGGACGGCAGCCGCAGGGAGTGGCTCAAGCCCATAATGTTTACAGGCGGCATAGGGCAGATGGACTCGCGGCACACCGGGAAGGGCGAGCCTCAAAAGGGGATGCTCGTTACGAAGATAGGCGGCCCTGCCTACAGAATCGGCATGGGCGGAGGCGCTGCCTCAAGCATGATTCAGGGGGAAAACATAGAGGAGCTTGACTTTGGCGCGGTCCAGCGCGGGGATGCCGAGATGGAGCAGAAACTAAACAGGGTCATCCGCGCCTGCGTGGAGATGGGCGAGGGAAACCCGATAATAAGCATCCATGACCAAGGCGCTGGCGGAAACTGTAACGTGCTTAAGGAGATAGTCCATCCGGCAGGCGCAAGGATTGACGTAAGGAAAATTCCCGTAGGAGACATAACCCTCTCTGTGCTTGAGATATGGGGAGCGGAGTATCAGGAGCAAAACGCCCTCCTTATAAAACCCGAACATGCCCCGGTGTTTGAGGAAATCTGCCGGAGGGAGAAGGTCCCGTGCGCGTTTGTGGGAGAGATTACAGGCGACGGCTTTGTCGTGCTTTATGACGGCAAAGACGGCTCAACCCCTGTCAACCTCCAACTCAGCAAGGTACTTGGGGAGATGCCCCAAAAGACGTTCAATCTCAAGCGGATGCCCCTTTTGGTTAAGCCGCTTGCCCTTCCTGAAGGACTCACTGTCAGGGACGCGCTTGAACGCGTTCTGAGGCTTCTGTCCGTAGGCTCAAAGAGGTTCCTTACGAACAAGGTGGACAGGTCGGTTACCGGCCTCATAGCAAGGCAGCAGTGCGCAGGGCCTTTGCAGCTTACGGTCTCTGACGTGGCAGTAATAGCCCAGAGCCACTTCGGCCTGACCGGCGCTGCTACGGCAATAGGAGAGCAGCCCATAAAGGGGCTTATAAACCCGGGTGCAATGGCCCGCATGTCAGTGGCAGAGGCACTTACAAACATCGTGTGGGCAAAAATAAGCAGGATAGAGGACATAAAATGCTCTGCCAACTGGATGTGGGCTGCAAAACTTCAGGGAGAAGGCGCGCTCCTTTACGATGCAGCCTCAGCAATGAGCCGAATTATGCTCAGCCTCGGCATTGCAGTTGACGGAGGCAAGGACAGCCTCTCTATGGCGGCTGTCCTTGGGAAGACCGGAGAGGTCGTCAAATCGCCGGGGACTCTGGTGATTTCCGCATACGCGCCTGTGCCGGACATAACAAAGGCGGTAACCCCGGACATAAAAAAGCCCGGAAGCGGGATTCTTTATATGGACTTGGGGAGGGGCAGATGCAGATTGGGCGGAAGCGCCTTAGCGCAGGTCTATGGACAGATTGGGGATGACTGCCCGGACATGGAAGACCCGGAGCTTCTTAAACGAGGGTTCAACCTCACACAAAGACTGATAGACGAGGGACTGATACTTTCAGGCCATGATGTATCAGACGGCGGGCTTATTACAGCCCTCCTTGAGATGGCTTTCTCCGGCAACTGCGGGCTTGATGTGAACGTAGAAACCGGTGCGGATGCGATATCCTCCATGTTTGCCGAAGAGGCCGGGCTTTTGATGGAGTATGACCTCAGGGATGAAGAAGGGATATGCGGCATCCTAAAGAGCGCTGACGTGCCTTTTAAGACAATAGGTAAAACCGTTTATGAAAAAACTATAAAAATCTCCGTAAACAACCAGCCTGTGCTTGACACGGACATGCCTTCTTTGAGGGAAATCTGGGAAGATACCGGCCACAGGCTTGAGAGGCTTCAGGCAAACCCCGAGTGCGCGGACGAGGAAAAGGAAAACATCCGCGAAAGGACAGGCCCGAAATATATTCTTTCATTTACGCCCGAAGGGCCGTCTGAAGGCGCCGTGGCCGCGCCTCCGAAGGTGGCGATAATCCGGGAGGAGGGCAGCAACGGAGACCGCGAAATGGCCTCTGCGTTCCATATGGCGGGGTTTGAGACATGGGACATCACGATGACCGACCTCATGGAGGAAAGGGCAAGCCTCTCAGGCATGAGCGGCGTTGCATTCGTAGGCGGCTTCAGCTATGCGGACGTGCTTGATTCTGCAAAGGGATGGGCAGGGGCGATAAGGTTCAATAAAAAACTCAGGGCCGAGTTCGACGCGTTCTACCTAAGGCCGGATACGTTCAGCCTCGGTGTCTGTAACGGCTGCCAGCTTATGGCCCTCCTCGGATGGGTTCCGTGGCAGGGCATAGAGGATAGGCTTCAGCCCCGCTTCATACATAACCGCTCAGGACGGTTCGAGTCCCGGTTCTCAACTGTCCGCATCCTTCCCAGCCCCTCGGTAATGCTCAGGGGCATGGAAGGCTCTGTCCTTGGCGTGTGGGTCGCGCACGGAGAAGGCAGGGCATATTTCCCTGATAAAAAGATATTCGGACATGTCATAGACCAAGGGCTTGCGCCTCTAAGGTATGTTGATGACAAAGGCGAGCCCACTGAAAAATATCCGTTCAACCCCAACGGCTCTCCCTCAGGCATCACGGCCCTATGCTCCCCTGACGGAAGGCACCTTGCCTTAATGCCCCATCCCGAAAGGGCGTTTCTTAAATGGCAATGGGCATGGATGCCGGAGGAGTGGCGGGAGGGGCTAAAGGCATCGCCTTGGCTCAGGCTGTTTCAGAACGCATACAAATGGTGCGCGGAAAGATAAACCGGATTACAGGCCGCCATTCCCCTACACGCTGAAGCGGAAATTTATTATGTCCCCGTCTTTGACCTCATAGGTCTTGCCCTCAAGGCGGAGCAGGCCCTTTGAGCGCGCCTCAGCCATGTCCTTTTGAGAGGAGAAGTCCTCAAAGGATATGACCTCGGCCCGTATGAAGCCCTTCTCTATGTCCGAGTGTATTTTGCCTGCGGCTGCGTGCGCGCTTTCTCCGCGCTTAATCGTCCATGCCCTGACCTCATCCTCTCCCACGGTAATGAAGGATATGAGGCCCAGAAGGCCGTAGGACGTATGTATCAGCTTGTTCAGTGCCGGCTCCTCTATTCCGAGGTCGTCCAGAAACGCCCTTGCCTCATCAGGGGAAAGCTCTGAGAGCTCCATCTCTATCTTTCCGCAGATGCTTAATACGCGCGCTGAGTTGCCTTTAAAAAGGCCCTCCAGTTCCGCCTGAACCTTTCCGGCCTTTTCTGTGTTGAGGTCGGCCTCGTTTATGTTTATCACTATCACCTCGGGCTTTATGGAGTAAAACTGAAGATGCCTTATCGTCCGAAGCTCATCAGGCGAAAATCCGACGTCCCTCAATGGGGTCTCCTTTTCAAGAGCCTCCCTGCATTTAAGCAGAACCTTCCTTTCGTCCTCAGGAGGCTTCTTCCCTTTCTTTGACATCTGCTCCATGGACTCAAGCCTCTTTTCGACAAGCTCGAAGTCCCCGAATATAAGCTCCGACTCCACGACCCTTACATCCCTCAGTGGGTCTGCCCCTCCGAGCGGATGGACTACGGCGTCGTCATCGAATGCGCGCACCACATGCACAAGGGCATCAGCGTCCCTGATATGGTCGAATACTGCCTTGTTCTGCTTCGGGTCTCCTTTTATAAGCCCGATGTAATCGATATATTCTACAGCCGCATAAGCGGTCTTTTTCGGCCTGTAAATCTCGGAAAGCCTGTCTATTCTTCTGTCCGGGACCTTGACGACACCCATGTTCGGGCTTCCTCCGGCTGTCGCATAGACGGTCGTCTCGGCCCTCTGGCCTGTGAGGGCGTTGAATATCGTGGTCTTTCCCGAGTTCGAAAGCCCTGTAATCGCTATCTTCATCAGTCACTCCAATCTGTTAAGTTTTTTAATCCCCATTCTCATGGGAAGGTAAAATGCGGCGAAATTCAGCGCAAGCATTAGTATAACGGAAACTGCGGTTGCAGGCCACATGATGCCGCCTGTCTTATAGTACATGTAAAAAGGCCATGCCTCAAGCAGGACGGTAAGCGCCACGACGCCGAAGGCCAACGACATGAAGACCATGCCCCCAAGGCTCATGGAGACGGAGGCTATGTTTTCGTAGTTAAACTTCGGATACATCGCCCCCAGCCCTGTGCCGAGACCGCTTATGGAGAGCGAAAGCAGTATCACCGTGGCTATGGAGGCGAACATCAATATGCCCCTTACATCCATGACAAGGTTCGTCAGGAAGACGAGGGCCGTTGTTATAAGGCAAAGGGGCAGGAAGCCGTAGGAGAACTTGCCCCAGAGAAACCTGCCCATGCTAATAGGAGACGACCTTATCACCCAGAACGCCTGACCCTCAAGGCTCACCGAGGAGTAGACGAACCTTGCGCTTACTGCGGAAAGCACAAGCCCGGCCATGAGCATGTTTATGAGCACGATTATTTCCCTTATAAGGGGCGTGACCTTCATTACCGCCTCCACAGGGAAGGACTTGAAATTATACACATATACGAGAAGAAGAGCGCCGATTATAAGAAGCTGGGACCACTGGCCCGTATCCCTTACGAACACCTTGAAGTCTTTATACAGGAGCGCATGGCCCATGCCCGGATAAATGCCCGCAGTGGTTCTGCCTCCGGTCTTCGGCCTTACGGCCTCAAGGTTTTTTCCGTAAAAAGCTACGCCTGCGGCAAAGGAGAGCACGAGGAAAAAAGCAGCGCTGCTTAAAAGCGCCATCGGATAAAGCGCATCAAACGGCCTTCGCCCCAGCGACTCCCAGACCGTCTCCAAGACCCAGTAATTCGGCAGGAGCGGGGATTCCGCCCTGAAAGACAGAATGGCGCTTAAAAGCTCCTCCGGCCTTCCGGCATCCCCGGGCGCAGAGGCCCTGAGCATGAAATAAACAACAAGGAAAAGAACGAGGCTTATGAAAAGCAGCATGTCCCTCATGCCCTTTGCAGGGAAAAGCCTTGTCATGACATGGGCTATGGTTATCCCTGTAGCCGATGTCAGGAGCATAAAGAGGATAAGCGCGATAAGGGTTATCAGATAATACCCCGGAGGAGCGGCATAGGATACGCCGTAGGCCAGAAAGACCGGAGGCACGAAAGATGCGACCATCCACGACGAGTTCACCACGGTCTCGTATGTTTTAAGCGCAAGGATTTCCTTCCTCTTAAGAGGCAGGGTCAGCAGAAAGGGGATGTCCCTTGAGAGATAGAACGAGGATATTGCCGTGATTATGTTGCTCAGAAGAAGAAATCCCGTGAGGCTGAAAAGGACCATAGAGAGAAGCTTTTTTGAGAGCGCCTCCCCTATGAACTCTATATCGCGTATGTAGTAGAGGACTTTATAGGCGCCGATATAAAGGAGCGCTGCAAAGACGAGGCCGATGAGCATAAAAGGAAGCCTTCTTAAGACCACCCCTTTGTTTACGGAGTTTCTGAAAGAAAGGAACTTAGGCATGAGAAGAACCGGCAGCCGCAGCATCTACCGGCCCTCCCCGGAAGGCCGGCCTGAAACTTCCTTTAAGAACAGGGCGGCAAGCCCGCCCTCGGCGCTTGAGACCTCGGCCCTGCTTTTTACCGCAGTAAGCACGCCCTTGTTTATAAGCCCCACCCTGTGGCAGAGTTCCGATGCCATCTGAAGGCTGTGCGTGGCAAGGAGGATTGTCGCGCCCCCTGAGGCAAGGTCTTTTATAATATCCCTTATGAGGAGGACGCCTATGGGGTCAAGCCCTACGAACGGCTCGTCTATCAATATCACCTTTGGCTCGTGGACTAAGGCCGAGGCGAAAAGGAGCCTCTGCTTCATGCCCTGAGAATACCCCTCTATGAGTTCGTCCTCCACTGCCTTGATGTCCACAAGCCCTGTAAGCCCTTCTATCCTCCGCATCGCATCTTCTTTTTTCATCCGGTGTATGGAGGCAATGAAGATTAAAAACTCTTTGCCTGTGAGCTTCTCATAGAAAAAGGGCCTGTCCGGCACATAGCCGGTTACGGACTTGGCCTCCACCGGCTCTTTTGCCGCATCATGGCCTGCTATGAATATCTTCCCTCCCGTAGGCTGCAAAATCCCTGTCATCATCCTCATGATGGTCGTCTTTCCCGCGCCGTTTGGCCCGAGAAGGCCGAATATCTCCCCTTCGGGGATTTCAAGGGAAAGCCCCTTTACGGCCCACTTGCCGTCAAATGCCCTGCTTATGTTCTCAAGCCTTATCACTGCCGGCCTTTTTCCCCACGCTGCTGCATACCCCGTGGAGGAGCTTTAGTTCCCACTCTGTAAGCCCTGCCCTTCCGACGAGATGCTTGAGGCTTCTCATTAACGATGCCTCAGTGTCTCCATGATACCCCAGAAGTTCAAGCGAGTGTTTTATGCGGGTAAAGAGAAAATCCATCTCATCCTTATTTATAAAAGGCTGTGTCTTCTTGCCAGCAGGGGGGTTCATAACCCCTTTTCGAGGGGGCCGCGCCCCGGCCTCATATGCAACGAGCATCACTGCCTGAGCAAGGTTTATAGAGGGCATCTGCGGGTCTGAGGGTATGCCCATGAGGAAACCGCATTCATCAACTTCCTTATTGCTTAGCCCTTTGTCCTCTGTCCCAAAGAGTATTGCCACGCGGTTTTTTTGAGCGGCGGCGAGAATCCTCCGTATCCCTTCTTTAAGCGGAAACGCAAGCCCTCTTTTCCTTCCCTTCCTTCTTGATGTGCCCACTATCAGGGACTTGTCCGCTATTGCCTCCTTAAGCCCTTTATGCACGGGTGCGGCCTCAAGCACGTCCTCCGCGCCGTGCGCAAACACGGTGGCCTCAAGCGAGGGGTATTTAGACGGCCTGACGAGTTCAAGCCGGCTAAACCCCATGTTCTTAATCGCCCTTGCGGATGCGCCTATGTTTCCGGCCTCCTTGGGGTCAACGAGTATGAAGGAGATGTTCTTTTTCCATAAAGCCATAGAGGTATCTTGATTTTATCACAGTTTCACTGCCGGTTATTTTGCTTGCATTTTCATGCCTTGACTGTTAAACTTATAAAGTATAGAAGAATAACAATAATATTCGTATTAAACATTTCGTGCCGGACATGCCGGTTAACTGATTGAGTGGGCTCTCCCACTTTTTTTATTTTAATGGCAGGACTTCAGGACAGGATAAGGGAGATTGTAGAAGAGGCTGCCCTGGCCCATGGGCTTGAGGTGGACGACGCCAAGCTCTCAGGAAGGGAAATGAAGATGCTTCTGAGGGTCACTATTGACAAGCCCGGCGGGGTTACGCTCGGCGACTGCGAGGCCCTAAGCAGGGACATTGCGGCAATGCTTGACGTAGAAGACCCGATAAAGAGCCGATACACCCTTGAGGTCTCATCCCCGGGGCTTGACAGACCGCTTAGAAACCCGAAAGACTTTATGAAGCAGACCGGCAAGCTCGTAAGGCTCGTTACTAAAGAGAATGTCGGGGGCCGGAGCTTCTTTATAGGCCAGCTGGTTTCCGCCTCGGAGCGCGGCGTGGTGCTTTCGGTTGACGGCGAGGAAATAGGAATAGATTTCGATAACATATCAAAGGCAAGGCTTGAGATAGAAATAAAATGACAAAGGAACTTCTATACCTGATAGACCAGATGTGCCGGGAAAAGGGCATCAGCAGGGGCGTGCTCTTTTCGGCGCTTGAGTCCGCCCTGCTTTCCGCCGCAAGGAAGAAATACAGCGGCAGGATGAACATCAACCTCAGGATAGACCAGAAGACCTGCGCCATAGACATCTTCGAGACGAAAAAGGTCGTTGAAAAGGTGGAAAACCCGAACGAGGAGATATCCCTTAAGGATGCAAAGAAGCTGTACCCTGGGAAGGCCCTCGGGGACGAGGTGGAACTGCCCCTGAACATACAGGACTTTGGCCGCATAGCCGCGCAAACCGCAAAACAGGTCATATTTCAAAGGGTCAGGGAGGCAGAGCGGGACGTCATATATAACGAGTTCAAGGACAAGGTCGGACAGGTCGTAAGCGGCACGGTAGTGAGGAAGGAAAGAGGATATTACTACATCCACACCGGAAAGACCGAGGCCGTGATGCCCCATAAAGACGCCCTGCCCGGAGAGTCATTGAGGAGGGGCGATACCGTAAGGTCATTGATCGAGGACATAAAGCTTACCCCCAAAGGCCCTATAATACATGTGACGAGGACAAACCCGGAGTTCGTGAAGGCGCTCTTTAAGATGGAGGTGCCGGAGGTGAGCGAAGGGCTCGTCGTGATAAAAGACGTGGTGCGCGAGCCCGGGGAAAGGACGAAGCTTGCGGTCTACTCCAAAGACCCGTCCATAGACCCCGTGGGCGCATGTGTGGGCATGAAGGGCACAAGGGTTCAGGCCATAGTCAGGGAACTGAGGGGCGAGCGCATAGACATCATACCGTGGACCGACGACCCAAGGGTGCTCATCGCAAGGGCGCTGAGCCCTGCGACCATCGATAAGGTCGGCATCAACGAGGAGGCCAAATCCGCCATGGTGGTCGTGGGCGACCAGCATCTTGCCATCGCAATAGGCAAAAAGGGCCAAAATGTCAGGCTTGCAATGAAGCTTACAGGATGGGATATAGACATACTGAGCGAATCGGAATACTCCAATATGAAGATGGAGGAGGCTGACAAGGCATTCGGAGAAGCCACGAAGGAGAAGAAAGAGGAAAAACCGCCATCCGAAGATGGTTAAAGACTTATCCGGATTAAGCGTTCAATACATAAAAGGGGTCGGCCCCCGGAGGGCAGCCCTTCTTAAACGTCTCGGCATAAGCACCGTCAGGGACGCCCTGTACTACCTGCCTTACAGATACGAAGACAGAAGAGACATCAGGAAAATCAGCGAACTCGGAACCCTGCCGTCACTGAAATATGGCTCGCTTCTTCCGCTTGGAGGGTGCGCCGTCCCCCTCCAGACCGCGCTCGGCAGGGTCATAGCAAAAGGCATCATCAAGCTCCGCGGAAACAAAAAGCTCTTTGAACTCACTGTCTCGGACGGAAGCGGGGTTATAAAGGCAAAGTGGTTCAACCAGCCTTTTATGCAAAAAAGGTTTGAGCTCGGCAGCGAGGTCGTGCTGAGCGGAACCGTAAGGCCCGCCTACAGGGGCAAGGGGCTTGAGATGGAAAACCCCGAATACGAAATAGTAAGCGACGAGGGGGCGCTACCCACGGCGGAAAAACATGTAATGATTCACACAGGCCGCATAGCGCCTGTTTACAGGGCGACCGAGGGTTTAAGCTCAAGACAGTTACGGGGCATAATCCATAGCGTGCTTGAGGCCCATATGGGTGAAGTCAACGACCCCGTCCCCGGAGAGATACTCCGAAGGTGCGGCCTACCGGGGCTTAAAGAGAGCATTATGGGCTGTCATTTCCCGGAGGCGGAAGCCGACATCGAAAGCCTTGCCGCATGGCAGGGCGATTGCCAGAGGAGGCTCTCGTTCGATGAGCTTTTCATGCTCGAACTCGGGCTTGCCGCCATTAAAAACAGCAGGTCGCGGGAAAAGGGCATAGCATTCGGGGCAGGCGGAGACCTCATATTGAGGCTGAGGCAGTCCCTTCCTTTCAGCCTCACGCGAGGGCAGGAAAAGGCGGTTGAAGACATACTGGGGGATATGAAAGCCCCCTGCCCCATGAACAGGCTGCTTCAGGGGGATGTGGGCTCTGGAAAGACGGTCTGCGCCCTCATGGCCATGCTCTTTGCAGTAGAAAGCGGCTATCAGGCGGCACTGATGGCCCCGACGGAAATCCTTGCAGGCCAGCACTACATCAATATGCGAAAGATTATCCTGGAGCTCGGGCTTAAGGTCTGTCTTCTTACGGGAAGCATAAAGGAAAGGCCGCTCGATGAGATAGCCGAAGGAAAGGTGGACATAGTCATCGGCACGCATGCCCTGATAGAGGAAGGCATACGCTTCGGGAGGCTCGGCCTTGCAGTCATAGACGAGCAGCACAGGTTCGGGGTGAGGCAGCGGTCTGTCTTAAGGAAAAAGGCGCATAACCCGGACATCCTCATAATGACCGCAACCCCCATACCGAGAACTCTTGCGATGACCCTCTACGGAGACCTCGATTGCTCGGTCATAGACAGTCTTCCTCCAGGGAGAACGCCGGTTGCCGCAACCGTCTTAAGCCCTGCCGAGAAAAGCAGGGTCTACTCCATCATCTCCGAAGAGGTCAAAAGCGGAGGACAGGTCTATGTCGTATACCCGGTGATAGAGGAATCCGAAAAGACCAGCCTTAAGTCCGCAATCTTAGGCGCCGAGGCCATGAAGAAAATCTTCCCAGCCCTCAGGGTCTCGCTCATACACGGCAGGCTGAGGTATGAGGAAAGGGAAGCGATAATGATGGACTTCAAGAGGGGAGATATTGATATACTTGTAAGTACGACCGTCATAGAGGTCGGGGTGGATGTGCCCAACGCCTCGCTTATGGTCATAGTGCACGCAGAGAGGTTCGGCCTCTCGCAGCTCCATCAGTTAAGGGGGAGGGTCGGCAGGGGGATGAGGCGGTCGCGGTGCATCCTGCTTGCATACGCCCCTCTCGGTGAAGAGGCGCAAAGGAGGCTCGATGTGATGTCAAGGACATCCGACGGGTTTGAGGTCGCAGAGGAAGACCTCTCTATAAGGGGGCAGGGAGAACTCATGGGTGTAAAGCAGTCGGGCATGCCTGACCTGAGGGTGGCTGATATACTGAGGGACGCCGGACTGCTTGAGGCGGCAAGAAAAGAGGCGTTTAACCTGTTTGACAAAGACCCCCGCCTCGAAGGGTTCCCTGAACTCAGGAGCTGCCTTGAGAATTTCTGGAAAGGGAAGGTTGAACTTTTTAAAACCGCTTAGGGGGCATGGCCCCAGCGGGAAGGGGCGCGGCCCCAACGAGAAGGGCACTGCCCCGGGGAGATATTATGGTAGAGAAAATAAGGGATAGTTTTTATGCAGGCATTGAGAAGATAAAGTGGTTTTCTTCCCTGATGTCCGAAAGGCTTAAGGTGGAAATATCCGTAATAAGGCTTATCAATAAGTCCGACAAACTCCAGAAGGAAAGGGGTGAGTCGGCAATGGCCGTCGGGCAGCGGGTCTTTGAGCTCAAGGCACAGGAGGGTGCGAACCTGCTTCAGGACAAGAAGATAAAGGAGGCATTAAAGGAAATGGAAAGGCTTGACGGGGAGACCGAAGCCATTAAAGGCCAGATGGCCGAAATAAGCAGGGCCGGGACTGAAGAATAGGCATGGGCATCTATTTAATCGCCGCTTTGCTCGGCCTCATCGTCGGCTCTTTCTTGAATGTCTGCATTCACAGGGTGCCGAGGGAGCAGTCCATAATATGGCCTGCCTCAAGATGTCCCTCCTGCAGAATGCCTATCGGCCCGTTGGACAACATCCCGGTGATAAGCTATATCTTCTTAAAAGGCAGGTGCAGGCGCTGCGGGGCAAGGATATCCCTGAGGTATCCGCTTGTGGAGTCCCTGAACGCGCTCCTTTACGCAGGGGTCGTTTACCGTTTCGGGCTTGGCTGGCATGCGCCATTTTATCTTGCGTTCGTTTCCTCGCTCATCGTAATAGCATTCATAGACCTCGACTTCCAGATAATACCGGACGGCATCACGCTTCCGGGCATACCCATAGGTCTCGTTGCAGGCTCTTTTCTGCTGCCTGACCCTTTTTTCAGGGCAGGCGCGCTGGGCCTTAAGGCATCTCTTATAGGCGCGGCTGCCGGGTTTTGCCTCTTTTATCTCGTGGCCGTCTTAAGCAGGGGCGGCATGGGCGGGGGGGATATAAAGCTCATGGCCATGATAGGCGGACTGACGGGCTGGAAGTCCGTGCTGCTTACGACATTTGCAGGCAGCCTCATGGGTTCGCTGATAGGGATTTTCCTCATGGCGTTTAAGGGCAAGGGCAGAAAGACGAAGATACCCTTCGGCCCTTTTCTCGCCATGGGCGCTGTAATAACGCTTTTCTGGGGGCAGGAGATCCTCTGGATGTATCTGAATGTCAGGCGTTAGGGGTCTTCTCTACATACTTTTCCTGTCGCTGCTTTTTTTGGCATTGATTGTGGCGGCGGTGGAATGGAACGACCTCGCCAAATTAAAGGCCGTCTCCGCGGAGACCGCAAAAAAGGCATCGGGCCTCGTAACCGGTCTCGTAAAGGAGACCGTAGAGTCCGGGGGCATCGGCGTTACGGATGCCTACCGGCTCTTTGAGTTCGCCAAAGGACACGGCATACACAGAATTATCATATTCGACGCAAAGGGCGATGCGGTAAACGACACATTAAGCCGTGACCTGATAAGGAAAAAGATATCGCTTGCCCCGGTGGAGATAGCGCCTGTTATGCAGGGCGAAAAACTCTTCATGGAGTTCCAAGAGGCCGAACTCCCGATAGTCGCCACCCTCTGCAGAATCTCGGTTGAAGGGAACCCCTACATCCTCTCAGTGATGATGGAACTGCCGCATCAGGAGGGACTGCCGCCCGGCACGATAATCGCATTTGCAGCCGGCGGGCTTTTCTTCATGGCCGTCCTTTTCACCATAGTCAGGGCCTATTGGAGGGCGCAAAAAAGGGACCTAAGCGGCGCTGCCGAAGGCGCGACCGAGGTGGGCTTTGTGGTTGATACGTTCCACGGGCTCGTGGCGGCCTTAAAAGAAAAGGAGCGGGAGCTTGAGATATTGAGGAATGCGGCCGAGGACAAGGCCGCGGCCATCGAGGGCTATAACGAAAACATCCTTGAGAGCGTCACAAGCGGGGTGGTGAGCATAGACGAATCCGTAGGGGTGACGAAAATAAACTCCTCCGCCGAAAAGATACTTGAGATAAAAAGGGAGGATGTCCTCGGCAAAGAAGTCTCCGCGGTCTTCGGCGGCCGGATAGCGGAAATCCTTACAGGCAGGGGCACCGTCGACAGGGGGGAGATGCAGTACATAACCCCTTCCGGCAAGAGAATCTGGCTGGGGTTTACCCTTGCACCGCTTTTAGACCGGGACAAAAACGAGATAGGCAGGCTCTTCGTGTTTACCGACCTGACGGAACTGAAGGCCCTCGAATCACAGGCCGAACTGAGGCAGAGGCTCTCAAGCCTCGGAGAGATGGCGGCAGGGATAGCCCACGAACTCAGAAACCCCATGGCCGTGATAGCGGGCTACACAAAGCTCCTCGGAAGGCAGACTGACAACCCCATTGCAAAGACCGTGGACGCCATCTCAAAGGAGGTCTCGGTGATGGACAAGATAATAAACGACTTCCTCTCCTTTGCAAGGCCCGGGGAGATGAAATTCTCCGAGGTAAACCTTTACGGCCTGATAGAGGAATCAAGCCATAGCCTTGCCGCAGAGAGGCAGGACATCGAGGTCTCCATAGATATGGACAGGGCGCTTGCAGTTAAAGGGGATGAAATACTCCTCAGGCAGGCGTTTACGAACCTCATCCAGAACTCCATCGAGGCCATGGGCGGGGGGGGCAGGGTCTCGGTTACGGCGGCCACGAGGGGCGGCGAGGTGTGCATATCAGTCTCTGACACAGGACACGGAATCCCGGAGGGCGTCAGGGACAAGATATTCCTGCCGTTTTATACCACAAAGGAAAGGGGCACCGGGCTCGGCCTTGCCATAGTGCACAGGATAGTGGCGCTGCACGGCGGCTCGATAGCAGTGGCCGACACCGGAGGGGGGACGGCATTCATGATAAGACTGCCGAAGAGGGATTGATTTATAATAGAGGACAAACCGGAAGGTGGATAAAGAAATGACGAAGATATTCAAGATAGAGCCGTCCCACAGGAAGATAATTTCAAAGCCCACGCTTCTTAAGGCCCTGACCTATCTCGACAAGAAGGCCTTTGAGACGCCCTTCCTTCTGATAGACACGGAACGGGTCAAGGAAAAGGTGGACATTATCGGCAAAAACATCAGAAACTCAAAGGTCTTCTATGCGGTTAAGGCAAACCCGGACATAGAGGTGATAAAATTCCTCCACAGCCTCGGCATGGGCTTTGAGATAGCCTCGGAAGGGGAGCTTAAGCTCCTTGAGGCGATAAGGGTCCCGGCAGACAGGATAATCACAAGCAACCCGGTCAAGTCGTTTAAGTTTCTCAGTCTGGCGGCCAAATACGGATTGAGGTATTTCGCCTTTGACTCAAAAGACGAGGTGGACAAGATGAAGAAGTATGTCCCCGGCTCAAACGTCTACGTGAGGCTCACGGTGCCCAACGAGGGGAGCGAATGGCCCCTGAGCAGGAAATTCGGCGTAGAGCCTGACGACGCCCTCTCGCTCGTGCTTTACGCCAAAAAGAAGGGGCTTAACCCGGTCGGGATAACCTTCCATGTGGGCTCTCAGTGCACCAACATGCATAACTGGAGCACCGCTCTCCTTAAGGCCAAGGCGCTATGGGACATGGCCGGGGAGAAGGGCATAATGTTCGGCATGCTTAACATCGGGGGCGGCTATCCTATAAAATACACAAAGGACGTGGTCAATATAGAGCCCATAGAGAAGGTCTCGGACCGGTTGATTTATGAGAAATTCCCCGCCGGCACGGAGGTGTTCATCGAGCCCGGAAGGGCCGTTGTGGGGGACGCCGGCATATTCGTGTGCAAGGTCATAGGCAAGGCCCGGCGCGGGGACGAAAACTGGCTCTATATAGACGTAGGGGTCTTCAACGGCCTGATGGAGAGCGTTGGAGGCATTAAGTACAGCTATATCGTGGAAAGCTCGGACAGGAAGAGGCACAAAAAACAGTGGACCGTCACCGGACCGAGCTGCGACAGCTTCGATGTGATAGACAAGGACGTAGCGCTTCCCGAACCCAAGGTGGGCGGACTCATCCTCATACTCTCAAGCGGCGCATACACGATATCCTACGCGTCGGAGTTCAACGGCTTTTCCATACCGAAAACAATTCTCATTTAGGAGGGAGACGAGATGATAAGATTTGTCGAAGAAGCGCCGTTTGTGCCCACGCAGATAAGCTATGAAATTAGCAATATACTCTATAAGGGCAGGAGCAGGTTTCAGGAAATAGAGGTGGTGGAAAACCCTGACTTCGGCAGGATGCTCCTCTTGGACGGCGCGGTGCAGCTTACCGAGGCCGATGAGTTTTTCTACCACGAGATGCTCACGCATGTCCTCATGCACAGCCATCCGAACCCCCGGAGGGTCGTGGTCATAGGCGGCGGGGACGGCGGGGCGCTAAGGGAGGTCCTCAGGCACAAGACAGTGGAAAAGGTGTTTTTCGTGGAGATAGACGGGGAGGTCATAAAGGTGGCTGAGAAGTTTTTCCCTCGTGTCGCATCGGGCAACAAAGACCCGCGCGTGGAGATAAGGGTGATGGACGGGGCGGAGTTCATAAAGAAGCGCCCGAAGTCCGACATAGACGTGATAATCGTTGACTCAACGGACATCATTGGCTTTGCGAGGACGCTATTTACGCAGGATTTCTTCAAGGCGGTCAGAAACTGCCTGCGGGAAGAAGGCATGTTCGTCACCCACTCCGAGTCCATACTCTTTCACAGGGATACCGTGGTCAAGGTGCAGAAGATACTCAAGGACGCATTCCCCGTGGTAGACCTCTACGCCTCCCCGCTTGCCACATACCCCGGCTACTGGTGGTCTTATGCCGTGGGCTCCATGAAACTCAGCCCGAGGGAGGTCAGGCGACCGCATAAGATAAAAACCAAGTTCTACGACAACGAGATACACGGCCAGTCGTTCATAACAAAGAAGTTCTACGAAAAACTCATGGCCGGAAAACTCGACTGGGCGCTGAAGGGGACGTTCAGCGAAAAGTAAAAAAATTCCCGGATGACCAGTTACGGGTCATCCGCATGCAGAGAACCGCGGAATTCGGTTGATTGACAAAACGAGTTCCTCTATAGTTAAATAAGAGTTCCGAGGGCGGATAGCTCAGCTGGGAGAGCGCGGCCCTTACAAGGCTGAGGTCACAGGTTCGATCCCTGTTCCGCCTACTCTCTAAGCCGAAGGCCCTCCGGGCATTTGGCAGTGATGGCATATAAAATGGGGTGGTAGTTCAGCTGGTCAGAACGCCGGCCTGTCACGTCGGAGGTCGCGGGTTCGAGCCCCGTCCACCCCGCCACTGCCCCTGACAGAACCTGTCAGGCATGCGGTTTTTCTGATATACTTATTCATGCCCGGGCTGAAAGACGAAGGGAATATCAGGTTTTACGCCTGTATAATCTCTGCATACCTGCTTTTAACTCTTATCGTAACCTACCCCCTCATAGCCAAATTCACGACCCATTGCGCCGGAGAAGGCGGGGACGAGCAGGTCTATCTCTGGAACTTCTGGTGGATGAAATATTCCCTTATAGATTTAAAGGCAAACCCGCTTTATACGGATTACATCTTTTATCCCAATGAGGTGGGGCTGGCATTTCACACCCTCATGCCGCTTAACGGCCTCCTGTCCATCCCCCTTCAGTACATCATGGGCATCATCACAATCCACAACCTGTTCGTTGTCCTTTCGTTCGCCATTTCGGGGTTCGGGGCGTTTCTTCTCATAAACTACATCACAGGGGACTGGAGGGCGGCGTTTGTAGGCGGGGTGATATACGCCTTCTGCCCGTATAAACTCGCCCACACCTCAGGCAACCTTGCCGCAACAGAGTGGATGCCCTTCTATGCGCTCTTTATGATAAGGACGTTCGAGGAGGATGGCCGATGGAAAAACCCCCTGCTTGCGGGCCTTATGCTCGGATTTAATTTCCTCAGCGAATACCTTTACTTTTTCCTCATGGTCATGCTTACCGTCCTTTTTGTGCTCTTTAAAATCGCCGCGGACAGAAAGGAAACCCTCAGATATCTCAGAAAAGGGCTTCTTATCGCCTTGTTCTCCCTGCCGCTTGTGCTTCCGGTCTTATCCTTTGCCGTAGGGGATATTCTTGCCGGCAATATAAAGAAGCTTCCGTTACCGAATGCGGACTTCTATGTCGCAGACCTATTAGGGTTCTTCTCCCCCAGTCCCCGCAACCCGGTAATCGGAAGGTTTTCCATTCTGGGCTACTTCACGGGAAGCGGCCAAGGGCTTGTATATCTGGGGTTCAGCGTGATGGCGCTTGCCCTTCTCGGATGGCTTAAATACCACGCTAAAAACCGGATGGCGGTTTTCTTCGGCATATGCTTTCTGTTCTTCACCGTCTTCTCCTTAGGCCCGCATCCGCATCTGCTCGGAAAGACGTATAACTTCCCCCTGCCGTTTCAGCTTATTGCAAAGACTCCTGTTTTAAAGCAGTTGAGGGCGCCTGCCAGATTCAACATTGCCTCTATGCTCTGCCTCTCGGTCTTAGCGGCCTATGGAATAAGATATCTGCTGGAAAAAAGGAAGTACGCTACTATCTTAATTATGATGCCCCTTTTGGCTGTGGAGTATGCGGCCGTCCCTATCCCTATGCAGAAAAGCCCTATCCCTGCGGTCTACGAGGAAATCTCAAGGGACACGGATGCCCAGGCAGTGCTGGAGGTGCCGTTTTTCGTCTCAGACGGCTACGGCCCTCTCGGGGCTCACATGCCGGCCATACAGTTCTATCAGACTGCGCACAGGAAGAAGATAATGAACGGCTATATCTCACGCGTACCCGAAAGGGTCTTCTGGTCATACCTGAACCTTCCGGTGCTCAGGAACCTTGCAATAATGGGATGGAACCTGCCTGTGGAGCCGGAAAACATTGAGGTGGACAAAAAGATAGCGGAAGACGTGATAAACCTCTTCGGCATAGACTACGTGGTCGTGCATAAAGGCTTTGAGACCGAGGCCATGCATAGTTTCCTTAAATATATCCTCCAGATGAAAAAAATCTATGAGGACGAAAAAACGGTTGCATACAAGACCTTCCGCAGGGGCGCGGACGGACTCGTCATAGACGCCGGCACAGAGACATCCATACCGTACCTCATGGCCGGATGGATAAACGGCCAGAAGGAGGGCATGACCACATATGCATGGTCTGCGGGAAAAGAGTCCGTCCTGCTTTTAAACCTCAGCCATTCCGAGGACTACGAGATGACCCTCCGCATGAAGCCGCACGACGGGCTTAAAAAGAAGGGACTGAAGGTATCCGTCAACAAGAGGTTTCTTTCCGGATTCCACCTCAAAGATGGCTGGTGCGAGTATAGCGTGAGCCTGCCCCGGCAGGCGCTAAAAAACGGCCTTAATAAAATCACATTCAGGTATGAGGATGCGGTCTTGACAAAGGGCGATTTCGGCGGGATATGGACAAAGGGCTCCCTGAGCGGCCTCATGGAGCATATGGGCCTTGGCGACCTTGAGGTCTCCAAGCTTTCGCTCAACTGGGAGCAGGACAACAGGAAGCTCTCCGGAAGCCCTGTATCGGTTGCCCTTGATTATGTAACCGTAAAGGAGATGCCGTAACCGTGCAGCTACAGCAGCCCTTTTTCAAGAAAGCTGAAGTGGCCTGATTTGGAGATTATCATGTGGTCTAAGACCTTAATGCCCAGTCCCATCGCAATCCCCATAAGCTGGTTTGTAAGTCTCTTGTCCTCGCTTGAGGGCTTGCACCCGCCGCCCGGATGGTTATGGACGAATATCAGGGACGATGCCTTATGATAAAGCGCCCTTTCCATCACCTTCCTCGGATAGACGACCGAGTGGTTGACCGTGCCCTCCTGAATGACCTCGTCCGCAATGACCTCGTTTTGCGAGTTTAAGAATACGACCCTGAACTGCTCGTCGCGGAGCCCTGACATCGCCACCCTGCAGTAATCAAGGAGGCTGCTTGTGGAGGTTATCTGTTTTTTCCTCAGAATCCCTTCTTTTAAATAAAGAGCTGCGCACTGCTTTACGGCAAGGAGGAATGTGGCTGCGTTTTCCTTTATGCCGGCTACGGAGACGAGCTCCTCGTAAGCAGCGTCAAGCACTCCCTGAAAGCCCCCAAATCTCACAATAAGCTCCTTTGAAATGGGCTTTACGTCCTTTCGCGGGACGGCGTACGTAAGGAGAAGCTCAAGTGCCTCGTAGTCCCGGAAACCCTCAAACCCAGCCTTTCTGAACCTTTCCCTCAGCCTCTTCCTGTGGTCAATGTAATGCGGCTCATCCCCGGCTCTTTTTTTCATGAGGGATTATACCATGAAGAGGCTCAACCTCAGAGACCATCTTTTTGAATATCTTTACGGCCTCAAAAAGCCCGGTCACGTCCACCCAGCATATCCCCTCCTCCTTGCCAAACCACGTGTGCTGCCTTTTTGCATACCGCCTCGTGTTCCTCTTTATGAGCCTTACCGCCTCATCGAGCGCATACCGGCCTTCCATGTAAGCCGCAATCTCCTTATACCCTATTGCCTGCATTGCGGTGCTGGAGGGGTTCATAAGGAGCACCCTCCCTACCTCATCCAAAAGCCCCCTCCTGAGCATCTCATCCGCCCTTTTGTCGAGCATTTCGTAAAGCTCCGGCCTTTGCCGCCTAAGCCCTATTTTTATGAACTCATAGGGCAGCGGCTTTGTAAGGGTTGCCTTTGCCTCGGACATCTTCAGCCCGCCAAGGAGGCAGACCTCAACCGCCCTCAGGGTCCTTCTTACATCCGCAGGCATTATCCCTTCTGCGGCCTGAGGGTCAAGCCGTTTAAGGTATTCATAAAGCGAGGCTCCTTTCTCCTCCTCCATCTTAAGAAGCCCCTGCCTTAATTGCCAGTCCGCAGAGGGGCCTTTAAAAAGCCCCCTTGTCATGGCCTTTGTGTAAAGCCCTGTGCCTCCTGTTACGACAGGGATTTTCCCTCTCACATGGAGGGAATCTATTATCGGCGCTACGTCCGCGATATATCTTCCAACGCTGTAGCTTTCCGATGGCTCTACGATGTCTATCATGTGGTGCCTGACTCCCTTAAGCTCCGAAGGCGACGGCTTTGCCGTGCCGATGTCCATGTGCCTGTATATCTGCATGGAGTCCGAGCTTATTACCTCGGTAGAGAGTGCCCTTGCAAGGAGTATGGCAGAGCCGGTCTTTCCAACGCCTGTAGGGCCTATAAGGAGGATGACCTTATTCATTGCTGCCGTCTCAAGCATGGGGATATGATAGCTTAAAAACCGTCATTACGACTCGCTCCTTTTTAGTTTTCGCGCGTTCCTTTTTTCCTCAAGGTTTCCTCCCTTTAACTCGGCCTTTCGCTGCCTGAGATTTTCTCTTTCGTCATTCCGGCCCTATGGGTCGTGACCCACGGGTCATAGACTTGACCGGCCACTGGCTCGCAGGAGGGAATCCATTTTTTCTGCTGCACTTTGCACCCTCCTTGCTTTATAAACCAGGGGGAGGGGGGGGGTATGGCTAAGTGGTTGATTTTTAAGGAAACCATGTCTGAAAATGCTTTAAATGTAAAGCATTTGTAAAGCATTTCCATCCCGCCTTCCTCCTTTCCCGTGTCATTCCGGCTCGTCCGAAATCCCTCTTTATCTACCTTACCCCTCTCTACGAGCCTTCGGCCAGCCTCCTCTATGAGCCGTTGGCTCCGAGCCATAGGCCCTTATTAAGGGGAGGATTAAATCCCTCTTTATAAGGAGGGGCATGTCGCTTGCCGAAAGCAAACCCATCCTCGCTTATCGGGGAGGATTAAATCCCCTCCTTGCTAAGGAGGGGCGAGGGGAGGTCATTTCTCCGTGCCTCCTGCGCTTAATATATTACGGCCTTAAGGAACTCGTCTACCCGAACTGGTTCAGCCAAACGAGGACAGTGTTGAGCCGATGTAAGGTAGTGTAAGGCCGGGGACAGGGGGGAAAATCGTAGCTCCAGCGTTATATGGACTGAGGTGTGTTAAAATAATCTGTAACCTATGGACATAGGTTACAGATTATTCTGTACGTGGCGGACTCGCTTCTCTTTCATATCGATTATGCCGATCGGATGAAAGCTGAACCTGACCTCGTATCGCCTTAAGGCATTAAAACTTAAGAACTTTTCCGTTCTAAGAAAACTCTATCTCTATTTCAGGTTCAGGGCGGGGACAGGGGGCTTTTGAATAGCAGGGGGAAATGCTAAAATGGAGCTGGAGTTCTCAAGGCGAGAATGTTTGAGGTTATGAGGAATGTAAGAAGCTCCAAGACGGAGTTTTTATTAAGCCGGCTTCCGGAAAGAGGCGTCCTTACAAAGGCTATTTTTTCCGCAGGGGTTCTTTTGTTTTTTTCCTTAACTCTTATCTCCCTTGAGGCATACGGAAGGAATTCAAGGGCCTCGGGCATCGGCCATCCGCTTGACTCTCACCAGATGGTTATCGCTTCTGTTGACTATCCGGAGGAGGCGTATCTTTTATGGAAAAATACCGGGTATAAGGGCCGTGTGGTGGTCTCCTTAAGCAGCAGGCTGAATTTCGTTCATACGGAAAACAACGCTTTAATACCTCAGGAGGTCTCCTCATTCCCCGTCACAGTGCATAACCTGCCCGCAGAGGCGGAGAAAGGCCTTAATGCCAAGAACTTTCTTTTTGCCGCGATGAAGACAGGCGTTGCGAGGGAGGTCATAAGCATACTGCCTGAGGCCGTGTTCAGGGAAAAGCAGGATTATACCGGCGCTGAAGAGGGCGTGAGGGTTTTAAAGGGCAGGATTGAAGTCCCGTTTTTCGGCTCACCGCGCACGATTACCGCCATGCCGTATTTCAAGTCGCCCGGCGAGCCGGTGCTGCTTTTTATAAACGCATCTTTTTTCAGAGGGCACGAGCCTGAGGAGGTCTTTAGGGGGCTGGTCAATACCGCCCTGACCGCCGACTATGTCGTGCTATGCCGTTCGTTTGACGACCCGGAGGTGGGTGATGCCGATAGAGAGAGGCTGAGGTCTTTTGAGATGCTTTTGAGGGGAGGAACTTAGGGGATGTGGTTGGATGTGAAGGAGTTAGATGCGCGGAAGGCCGACATAAAAGCGCTGGCCTTGCCCCTTTTAGGGGTAACGCTTCTGGGCGTTTTACTCAGGCTTTACGGCATATCGTCTCAACCGCCTCTTCACGATGAGGTGAGCGCGGCATTCTCCGCGGTGCAGTACATGGAAAACGGGCAGTTCGGCCCCACCATGTGGTATCACCCGAACCTGAGAAACATAGTCCTCTACGCTTTGGGCGAGGCCTTCGGGTATGGCCCTTACGCCATGAGGGGCTTTAGCCTGCTTGCCGGAATCCTTAGCATTCCTGTCGTAGGGCTCATTCTTTACGCACTTACCGGAAACAGGGCCGCATCCGTGCTTGCCTCGTTTTTTCTTTCCATAGAGCAGGTGCACATAACTTTCTCAAGACAGGCGATTCAGGAGACATGGACGACGTTTTTCTTTCTGCTCGGGGTCTTGCTTGCGGTCTTATATTACAAGAAAGACACCCCGCTTCTTTTGATATTCTCAGGCATTGCGTTTGGTCTCGGCATCTCGTCAAAGTTCCATGCCTTTTTCCCCCTTTTAGTCTCGCTCGGCGCAGGTCTCTACCTTTCATTTAAGGCCCGCTCGGCCTCAAGATGCGTCTTTGTGCTTTCCTGCCTTGTCTTTATCCCTGCCGCTGTTTATATCCTTACTTTTCTGCCTTGGTTTGGGAGGGGATACGGCCTCATCGAGTGGATAGGCATGCAGAAGACCCTTTTAACAAAGATGATGACTCACAGGGGCAACCCGATGGATCAGGTGATAGACATAAGGGCATGGCAGTGGTTTTTGAGACCTATGGGATATGCCAATTTCACCTATTCCGGGGGCGCCCCTCACGTGACTGTGGCTTTCTCAAGCCCCGTTGTTTGGCTTCTGGTGCTGCCCTCTGTAGCTGCCCTGACATGGAGGCTGAGGGAGAAAAGTAGAGAGGGGAAAGAGGGCATCGCATTTTTGCTTATGCTTTTTTTAGTCTCCTACCTTCCGCTTGCGGCCTCGCCCCGCCCGATATGGCTTCTTTCATCGCTTGCGGTATTGCCTTTTGCCCTAATGGCGGTTGCCCTTGAGGCGGCGAGATGGGGCAGAAAGGCATTGGCAGGCTATATCGTTCTTGCGCTTCTCAGCTCATTGGCTTTATATCCGATGTCTATGGGGAAGGCCAAGTCTTATGCCTACTTAGACGGCATAGTCGAAAGGTTCAAGCCTCCACATCCTTGAGGGCGGCAGCATTTCCCCTGCTTCGGCTATTTAACGAACCTGTATTTTAAAATCGTCCAGAGCACCTTTAGCCCGTCAACGAACCCCGGCTTTTTCCCCTCTTTTCTTCCCCTTGCCCTGTAAGAGACGGGGACCTCGATAATCCTTACCCCTTTTTTAAGGAGCTTTGCGGTGACCTCGGGGCAGAACTCAAAGCCAGAGCACTTTATGTCCATCCCTTTGATAGCATCCATCCTGAAGAGCTTGTATGCGGTGCCCTCATCTGTTATGCCTGCCTTATAAAGGAAATTCACGAGGAAGGTAAAGAGCTTGTTTGCGAGCAGGTTTAGGGCCTTCATCCCCTCAGGAACGCGGGCCGAAAGAAAGCGGCTTCCGTAAACAACCACCGTGTCTTTGTCCGCAAACGGTGCAAGGAGCTTTTTAAAGTCCGAGGGGGAGTATTCGAGGTCAGCGTCCTGTATCAGGACTATGTCGCCTGCAGCGGCCTTAAGCGCGGACTTTATGGCAGAGGCCTTACCCATGTTTTTGGGGTGGGTTATCACATTTATGCCGGTGCGGCCGGAGAACTCTCTTAATATCTCTCCCGTGCCGTCAGATGAGCCGTCGTCCACCACTATTAGCTCCTTTAAAAATGGCGAGGTGTCGGAGGCTATCACGTCGGAAAGGAGTCTCGCGATAAGAGCCCTTTCGTTATAAACGGGGATTATAATTGTGACGACCATAGGATATTTTATCAGACGGCTTATGTTTTAGGGCGGATTCTCGCTCAGTTTTTTGTTTGACACGGGATATGTTATATTTATAAAATCAAATAGATGGCAGAAAACGCAAAGGATAAGAGGCACTTCCTCAGGCGCAGAAAGAAACTGGACTTTGACCTCAAGGTCGGAGGCAAATCCTTCAAGGCAGAGACTGTGGATTATTCCGTAGGCGGGGTGGGCGTCAGCGTCGAGGACTCGCCGCCCGTCAAGGTGGGAGATATCCTTTATGTAGAGATACCTCAGAGCTCGCTTAAGTTTCAGGGCAGGGTCACAAGGAGCGAGAAATCAAACGGCATGACGAGGCTGGGGATTTCGAGGCTGAGCCCTTATGAGGGCTTGCTCAAGGACTTCAGGCTCTCGGATGTCCTCATAGGGCTTCAGAGGGGCGGCAGGACGGGCGTTTTGGACATCACAAACGTCACCGAATGGAAGATACTCTACTTGGACGGCGGGGATGTTGTGTTTGCGTCCTCAAATCTCGATTCCGACCGGATGGGCAATATCCTCTTCAAAGAAGGCAGGATTACAGGCGAGCAGCACGGCAGGGCCTGTGAACTGATGAAGATGACCGGTCAGAGAGAGGGCGCTGCCTTGGTGCAGTTGGGGTATCTGAAGCCCACGGAGCTTCCATGGGCGGTCAAGCACCAGATAGAGAAGATAATCGAGAGACTTTTCAGTTTAACCGAGGGGAGGTTTGAGTTCAGGGAAACCACGCTTCCCAAAGATGAGGTCATAACCCTGAAGCTTTCAATGGCAAACCTCATATACCGAGGGATAAAGGCTATTGAAAATAGCGACCGGATAGCGGATTGGTGTCCTCCGCCTGATTCCGTGCTCGCCTTTTCGTCCAACCCCCTTGACCTGTTTCAGGACGTAAAGCTCGACGATGCGGACAGGCGCATACTTTCATACGTTGACGGCAAGACGACTGTAAAGGATATCCTCTCCATGGCTCGCAGGGAGGAAAAAGAGGCCATGAGGTCGGTATACGCCCTCATATCCACGAGGATAATAGATGTCAGAGAGCCGGAAGAAGAGGCTGAAATATCTTCCGAGGAGGTCTTGGAGGAGCAGAAAGAGGACGCATCCGAACTAACGGAGCGGATAGAACGCCTGTACGAGGAACACGAAACCCTCGGCTACTACGGCGTCTTGGGAGTGAAGGCCTCTTCGCCCAACGCCGAGATAAAAAGGGCGTATTACAGGATGGCCAAGGAATTCCACCCGGACAGGCATTACCGCCTGCCTGCGGATATGAAGCATAAGCTGAACAAACTTTTCTCCTATATCACCACAGCCTATTCCACCCTTACAAATACCGGCCGCAGAAAAGAATACGACATGTCGCTTACGCTTAAGCCGGAGCGGCTCGGGTCCAGCGCCGAAAGGGCGGCAAAGAAGTTCGAGGAAGCCAAAGGCGAAATGAAGCGCTACAGGGTTCCTGAGGCCCTAAAGCTTTTTGCCGAGGCGGCCTACCTTGACAGTTCCATGTCCGAATACCATTTCCACTACGGGATTGCCCTCGGCAGGCTCGACAGATACAGGGAGGCTGAAAGGTCCATTGCAAGGGCATTAAGAGGCGAGCCTTTCAATGCCGATTACCTTGCCGAGGCAGGCCATATATTCCTCAATCTGGATATGCCCGTCAGGGCAAGGGGAAGCTTTGAAAAGGCGCTGAAGGTCCAGCCCTCAAACGCAAGGGCAAAAGAGGGGCTGGCGAAACTGAACTCTTGATGTACAGGGCGGGGACAGTTTCCCCTTTACATAAAAGCACTAAATATGATTTGATATTAACAAAAAATCTGACAGGGGTTAAACGATGAAATCCGGATTATATCCCAGATATCTCTCCGCCGTCCTGATAGCAGCCTTTGCCGTATCGGCATTGCTCCTGCCTGAGGCAGGCTCCGCCATAATGGTCAAGCCCGGGAAGCTCGACCACTTCGTCGTGCAGATACCCGAGGATATTCGCGCGGGCGAGGAGTTTGCCGTAAGGCTTCAGGTATACGACGCTCACGATAACCTGATAACCGATTTCGACAGGACGGGAAGCGATATCAGGGTGTCTGTCACAGGCTCGGCAGAGGCCGCGCCTCAGATGATAAAGAAATCCCTCTTTACCTCCGGCGCTGCAGGGGTAACCGTCATTGACAAAAAGGCCGAGGCCGTAGTCTTTTCGCTTTACGAGGCCGGGGGGACCGTGCCTATTTATACCACAGAGATAACCGTAGCCCCGAACAAGCTTGACCGCTTCGCAGTCAATGCCCCGGAGAAGGTGCAGGCCGGAAGCAATTTTGAGGCGAGGCTTGTCGCAAAGGACGCATACGGCAATACCGTAAAAAACAACGGCCTCGGCAGTGACATAAAGATATATTCCGTAGGCAGGTCTGAGATTAAAAACCCCCGGACGCCGGCCTTTAAGGACGGGGCAAGCACCGTGACCCTCATGGCGGAAAAGACAGGGGTGGCGGTGTTTGAGGTCAGGGATATCGCCAAGGGCGCCACGGGCCGGAGCGCCGACATAACCGTGGTACCCGCGCCGCTTGACCATTTCACAGTCCGTGCCCCTGCCGGCGTGGAGGCTGGCAGCCCGTTTGAGGTCCAAATAACCGCAACGGACGCATACAATAACGTCGCCTACGACTATTCGTCCTACGGTGGAGGGGTCAATGTGACATCAAGCGGCTCGTCCTCGGTCTCTCCGCCGTTCATAAAGGCCTCCGAGTTCAAGGACGGCCATGCCGTCCTGAACCTCGTATACGAAAAGGCCGAGGATATAGTTCTCAAGGCAGCCGAAAACAACAAGACAGCCGAGGGCAGAAGCTCCGGCATAAGCGTGACCCCGGCAGGCATTGAGAGGTTTGTGGTCACAACGCCCGGGGATACCGTGGCAGGGCAGAAATTCAGACTGAAGATAGAGGCATACGACAGGTTTGACAACCTCATCAGGGACTTTAATTTGAGGGGCAGCGATGTAATCCTCAGGGCCTCAGGCAAGGGGAACCTCGCCCCGGAAACGGTACCAGCCTCGGAATTCGTTGACGGCGCCGCCTCTCTGGAGGCTTCATACGACATGGCCGAAAACCTCGTCATCTCCGCCTCGGTCGTAGGAAAGACGGAAGCGGCACAGACAGGCAAAAAGACGGAGATGAAGACCGAAGTTAAAGAAAAACCCAAACCCGAGACAAAGGAGGAGGCCGCACCGAAAAAGGCACCTGCGGCTGTTACGAAGCCTGAACCCAAGCCGGAGACCAAGCCTGAGATAAAAAAAGAGCCGGCGGCAAAGGAGCCTGAGGTCACTGCCAAGCCCGCTCCCCTAAAGACCGCAAAGAAAGAACCGGTGAAGGCGGTTAAAGAGGAAGCGGCGCCCGCAAAGGTCTTTGCAGTCTCGGAGATAAACATAATAGAGGCTCAGAACAAGGCCCTTCTTGTCATAAACATCATAGGGATGAGCAACGAGCTTGAGTATAAAGAAGGGCTTGAATCCTCAGGCGGCAAGGACTGGGTAAGGCTCAGGCTCAAGCCTGCTGAAAACAGGCTCAAAAAATCTCCGGTCTTTAAGTCCATGTTCATCGGCGAGGTAAAGGTCAAGCAGGGCCCCTCTCAAGGAGAGCTGGATATTCTCTTTGACCTCCTGCCTTCAAAGGTGAAGTACGACATCAAGAGGGCAGAGGACTCACTTGTTATCGGCATCACGCCGTTTTAGGGATGAAGCAGAGAATCCTGAAAATATTCGAGGAAAGCGGAAGCGTCAAAAACAGGTTTGCAAAGGAAAACGCCGATGCCATTTTAGAAGTCTCCAAACTGATTGCCGATGCCTTTAACGACGGAAAGAAGCTCATACTCTTCGGAAACGGCGGAAGCGCAGCCGACGCATCCCACATAGCGGCCGAATTCATGAACAGGTTCAAAAGGGACAGGCCCGGGCTTCCGGCAATAGCCATATGCACTGATATCGCGGTCATCACCTCCATAGCAAACGACTACGACTACTCGGAGGTCTTTGCAAGGCAGGTCAAGGTCCTTGCCGAGGAAGGCGACATAGTCATAGCGATAAGCACGAGCGGCAACTCCCCTAATGTCCTGAAGGCAATGGACGCCGCAAAGAAAAAGAAACTCAAAAGCATTGTTTTTACCGGAGCCAAAGGGGAGAAGCTCGCAGCCAAGGCCAATTACGCTTTTGTTGTGCCGTCGGATTCCACCCCCAGAGTGCAGGAGACCCACATAACCCTCGGACACGTCCTCTGCCAGATGGTCGAGGAGATTCTGTTTGAGGCCCCAAGAAAGAGATAGGGATTTGAGCAACTGCCCGAGGATTCTGGGCATAGACCCCGGAAGTCTTTCCTGCGGCTACGGCATTATAGGAACGGACGGGGACAGGTGCGATTACATTGCATCCGGAAGGATAGTGCTTGATGCCAAAAGCCCTCTTGATGTGAGGCTCAAAGAGATATACGAGGGGCTTCGCGAGATTATCAGGCAGCACAGGCCTTATGAGGCGGTTGTGGAGAAAATATTTTTTGCCAAGGGGGCCAAGTCCGCCCTGAGCCTCGGCCATGCAAGGGGTGCGGCCCTGCTCGCAGCCGCCTCCGAGGGTCTCCCTGTTCATGAATACAGCGCGCTTGAGGTGAAGAAGGCGGTAACAGGCTACGGGAGGGCCGAGAAAAGGCAGGTGCAGGAGATGGTCAGAAGAATACTTAACATCAAGACCGCGCTTTCTTCAGACGGCGCGGACGCCCTTGCGATTGCCCTCTGCCGCACAAACAGAAAAGGGCTTGACGACATACTCCGGCCTCCTTCAAAAAGAAAAGGCCGCGCCGTATGATAGGCTCGTTAAGGGGAAGGCTTCTCATAAAGCGGCCTGATAATCTTATCGTCGAGGCAGGGGGCGTGGGCTATCAGGTCAATGTGCCCCTCAGCATGCTTTCGGACCTGCCGGAGGAGGGCAGGGATGTCTTCCTTCACATATACACCCATGTGCGCGAGGATGCGTTCCAGCTTTACGGCTTTACCGATGAAGGGGGGAAAAAGATATTCATGCTCCTTCTCGGCGTCACGGGCATAGGGCCGAAGGCGGCCCTGAACATACTCTCCGGCATATCCCCCTCAGGCCTCATGAAGGCAGTAGAGACGGAGGACGTAAGCGCCCTTACGAGGCTTCCGGGCCTCGGCAAAAAGACCGCAGAGAGGCTTGTGCTCGAGCTGAGGGGGAAGCTCCCGGCAAGGGCCGAGGGCGCCGGGCCAAAGGACATGCTTTATGAGGATGCGCTTTCCGCGCTCCTTAATTTCGGGTATAGGAGACCGGATGCTCTGGAGGCGGTGGAAAAGGCGCATAAAAAAGGTTACTCTACTATAGAGGGGCTTCTTAAAGAGGCTCTAAGGCTCCTTACGGGCGCATCCGGTGAAAAATAAAACATAGGAGCATCATGAAAAAAATTGACGACAGGGCCATAACCCCGCAGGCCGAAGAAGAGGACATCCCATACGATTACAGCCTGCGGCCCAAGCGCTTCGATGAGTTCGTGGGGCAACAAAAGATAAAGGATAACCTAAAGGTCTTCATTCAGGCGGCCCGCAATCGGGGAGAGGCCCTTGACCACATGCTCTTTTACGGCCCTCCCGGGCTCGGAAAGACCACGCTTGCAAATATAATAGCAATAGAGCTTAAGGTCAGCATAAAGTCCACATCAGGCCCTGTGCTTGAGAGGACGGGAGACCTTGCCGCCATACTGACGAACCTCGCGGACTACGACGTGCTCTTCATAGACGAGATACACAGGCTGCCCCGCATTGTCGAGGAGGTGCTTTACCCCGCAATGGAGGACTTTGAGCTTGACATTATAATCGGGCAGGGGCCGGGAGCAAGGATTCTGAAACTCGGTCTTCCGAAATTCACCCTGATAGGCGCGACCACAAGGACAGGGCTTCTTACCTCTCCGCTCAGGGAGAGGTTCGGGGTCATAAACAGGCTTGAGTTCTACGGCCCTGAGGAGCTCAAGGAGATAGTCCTCCGCTCCTCCCGGATACTCGGCACTTCCATAAAGGAGGACGCAGCCTTTGAGATAGCCTCACGCTCAAGGGGCACGCCGAGGATAGCAAACAGGCTCTTAAGAAGGATACGGGACTTTGCCGAGGTAAAAGGAGACGGAAAGATAGACTTAAGGATGGCTCAGGACTCCCTGTGCTCCCTTGAGGTGGATGAATTGGGGCTTGACGACATGGACAGGAAACTCCTCCTTGCGCTGATAGAGAAGTTCGGCGGAGGCCCGGTGGGCATAGAGACGCTTTCCGCATCCTTGCGCGAGGACAAAGACACCATAGAGGACGTGTGCGAGCCTTTTCTGCTTCAGGTCGGAATGCTTGAGAGGACGCCCCGCGGGAGAGTGGCCACAAAAAACGCATATTCGCACCTTAAGATAGACGCCCCGAAGGGGCTGTTTTAGATTCAGGTCATTTTAAAGCCATTTTATCGCTATCAGGCCCTCTACATTTTTGAATTCCGGGTCGCCTGTGAGTATCACCGCCCTTTCGGCAAGCGCCGTTGCTGCGGCAAAGCAGTCCACAAAGGACATCGGGTATTTCGCCTTGAGCCTCGATGCCTCTATGGTCTGCCTGAAATCATTGGGAATTGCCTTTATGGGAAGGCTCGGCAGTATCACCTCAAGGAAATAATCCGCCTGCTCATGCCCCCTCTGCCTCGAAAGGATATAGTATGTCTCCCCGATGTTGAGTTCGTTCATCATGCATAAGGTGTCTTCGGAAGAAAGCGCCTCTTTTACCGGAAGGTGGTTATCTTCTTTTTTTAGGTATGCGAGAAGGGCGTAAGAGTCGAGAAGTATCTTTTTCTTCACGATTGAGTTCCTCCTTCCGTTCTTTCAGCAAGGCATCCACAAGGGAGGGGCCTTTCTCAAAAGCCCCGCAGAAGGCATCTACAGGATGTTCGGGGACGGGTATCAACTCGGCATGGCCTTTTCCCATCTTCAGGAGCACCTTCTGTTTCGGTTTTATGTGAAGGGCTTCCCGTATAGCTTTGGGTATGACAAACTGGCCCTTGGAGGACACAGTAACTATCGGCATGTCTTACCTCCCTTTATGAAGTTTTACTTTTCAAAATTAGTATACCAGAAATACTTATGTAAGTAAATCGGGTTGCCGTTGCGATTTCCTCCACGTTCTACAACTGACAAAATTTAAATAGTTTGAAGGTAGTTGACAAAGCAGAATAAATTAGGGTAGTCTATTACTTCACAGTTCTTTGAAAAGCTAAAAACGTGCGTAGCAAGCCTTAAGTCAATCTGAGTTTCAAAGTGTATTGAGCTATTAATGAGAGTTTGATCCTGGCTCAGAACGAACGCTGGCGGCGTGCCTAACACATGCAAGTCGAACGGGGTCCTGGGTGTAGCAATACATTCATGATTTAGAGGCGAACGGGTGAGTAACACGTAGGTAACCAACCTCAGGGCGGGGGACAACCCCGAGAAATCGGGGCTAATACCGCAT
>JAUXOF010000010.1 GCA_030682405.1 Thermodesulfovibrionales bacterium | reverse complement strand
CCGTTGTCCCCTGAGTTGTGGCAGGAGTTGCAGTTCATAGAGCCGCTGTTCCATGCCACGCTCTTAAACGAAGGCGTGCCTCCGAATGTCTGGCCGGAGCTATGGCAGTAAAGAGCAGAGCACGTGCCGTTTTTCCAGAACGTGTATCCGCTGTTGCCTGAGGACGTAGAACCGTCGCCCTTTGAGTACGTGCCGCTTGTGTTGTATGCGCTAAACCATGTGGAGTTAAACACTATGTTGACCTTCCAGCCGTCCGAGGCCAAGCCGCCGTCCGGGTCAGGGTCTGTGTTGTGCTTGGCCGGCAGCCTGTCTACGTTGTGGCAGACCCCGCAGTTGAATATGTAGTTGTTCGCGCTTGAAAGGTTGGTGCTCGCCCTGTCGCTCGCAGCGGTCGTTGAATTGTAATGCGCGCCGTGGGCTGACGCAAGGCTTTCGCCCGACGTGCCTGTTGACGCCTTGTGGCATGTCACACAGCCGGAGGCTACGCCGCCCCACTTGGGCGAGACAGAAGTGTGACAACTCGGTGCGCTATCGCAGGTCTTGGCTGACTGATTCCATGTGCCGTCGCCGTTGAACACCACTTCGTTCGTAACGTTTATATGAAGCGTTGTGGTCGTAAGCGGGCTGTTGTTAGCGTTTACGGTGCTGTAATGGCACTTGCTGCATGTTGCGTTGTTATGTGAGTTGCTGCTTGAGAAATGGCTGTTGGGCGCAGTGGAGGTTTCGCCCTGATTGCCGTAATCCGGCATGCCCACGCTATTGCCCCTTCCGTGACAGCCGTTACACCCTATGGCGCCTCCGCCCCATGTAACCGCAACCGTGTTATACATGGAGCTTGTGGTTGCAAGGCCGTTAGAGTGGCAGTAAAGGTTGGAGCATACCTTGGCCTGTCCGTGGCCCGCAGGCAGGCTACGGGGCGTTGCAACGCCGTTATACATACCTGTGGAGTTCTGGGCAATAAACCCGATGTCCACGGTCTTGTCAACATGGTTTGCCAACTGGCCTATAGTCCCAATGGCCCTGTTGCCGCTGACCGTATTTATATGGCACTCATCGCATTTGTAGTTTGCGCCCAATGTGCCCGCGTTGTTTATATGTGCTGTGTGATGGCCTGTCGTTATCTTCGTGGCTGAAGCGGCATCTCCGCCGTGGCAGCCAGAGCAGTCGGAAGACGGGAAGCTCGTGTCGCCCCACTTGGCCGTGACAGTTGCAGCACCGTAAGGCGAAGCGCCGCTTGTGCCCTTGCTGTGGCAGTAGTTGTTGGTGCAGCCTGCGGTGCCGCCGTAATTGTCGGCGCCCTGATTTAAGCTGTCCCATGCCACCTGATTGACAGCATCTACATGGAGGCTTATGCCCCCGGCTGAAATCGAGGTGTCGGATGCGACAACCGAGGAATGGCACCTTACGCATGCATAATCGTATGTTGATGAAACTAAATGCTTGTTGTGCGCCCCTGTGGTGAGACTATACTTGGACTGATGGCAGCTACCGCAATTGACAGTGCCGTCCCACGTGGCCACTGTAATTTCTGCGTCAAAAGGAGCGGTCTTTTTAATTCCCTTGCTGTGGCAGTAGGTGCTTGTGCACCCGTAGACGCCGGTGTATCCGCCGCCGCTCTGGTCAAGGGTTGTGGACTTCAAGGTAGTGCCGAATTTTACGTTCTTTGCATTGTCTATGTGCTTTGCATATCCGCCTGAGAGCAGCGTTGAATTGGAGTTGTTTGCCATAACCTCTCCGTGGCACTCGTCGCAGGTATAGGAATAATTTGTAGCCCCGCCGGTTGAGTGTATGGTATGCGCTGTGCTCCACGGCTTGGAGCTTGCCGCACCGCCCCTGTGACAGGACGTGCAGTTCGTGGTCGAGGTCTGCTTCCAGTCAACCACTACATACTCGTTGGATGCGCCGAGAGGGTTTGCGTTAGAGTGGCAGTAAAGGTTTGAGCACTGGTTCAGGGCTTTATTATAAGCAAGCGCTCCGGGGTTGATGCTGCTGTTAAAGGCTATGTCTTTTTGCCTGTTGACGTGGTTTGCCTGCGTTGATATGGTGCTGTTGTCGGACGCGACCGTGCTGTGGCAGGCGTTACAGGTGTGATAGGTGTTGGTGTTGTAAACCACCGCGTGCTTGTCGTGCTTTGTGGACCATGTCCTCGTTCCGTCCGCAGGCATGCTGTGGCATGGGTTACACCCGATAATCCCGCTGTTCCAGCGTGTGGTGTTATTGTATATCATGCTTCCGCCCACATTATTGGACACCGCATAAAGGTTGCCCGAGCTGTGGCAGTAGAGGTTTGAGCAACGGTATGAGGTGTTGTTGCCGACAGCGCCCGGAAGTATGGCAGAGCCGTTATAAGAGAAGCCGTTCCACATCGTCCTGTTGGGGTCTGTGTTCTTCCTGCCGTAGTAAAAACCGTTAGTATCGCCTGCAAGATTAAAGCTCATCTCCTGTTTAAGGTTGTCGGGTATCTGGTCATTAGGCGGTGCAAATGGCGCATACATGCCTCCGTAATGGCAGACCTGGCATGTGTAGTTCCTGACCTTGGCATGTTTGTTGTGCGCGGCGCCGGATACGTTGTTTGCGAGCGGGCCGGTGGTGTTGTCAACAAATGCGCCTCCGTACTTTGTTTTAAAGACCGTGCCGGTTGCCGAAGGAGTGTTGGACAGAGGCGGGTTGCCGTGGCAGTCGCCGCAGTTGACAGAAGCGGCCCTTTTGAAGCCCTGCCCGTGCTTTTTATGGCATGAGTCAGTATTATAATAGCATGTGCTCGTATCGCCTATATAATGCTGCTTTTCGGACTCCGACGCAGCGGAACCGTTATATATGTCCTCTATGTTCAAAGATGTGGTCTTTGTGTGGCAGGTCACGCATACGCCCTTGTCGTTTAAGTGCATGGAACTCGTGGCCATGCTGTTGGGGCCTGTGGAATTAAAAAGTTTTGTTTGTTTTACATACGTGCCGTTTATAAGTTTCCCTATGTTTATCTGGCTCCTCATGAGCTTGCCGTAATATATGGCCATTGTGCTTCCAACCGGGAAATATTTCGTGGGCATTGTTCCCTGTAGCGTCAGGGTGTTTAAGGTGTTTGAGGAAATCCTGTAGGTCATTACATACCTTGTGTTCGGGATGACATTGAAGCCCGCCCACTGGTTAGTGGCCCAGTTCTTGCCGCTTACGGTAATAGTTGTGGTGGTCCTGGCGGACAGCACGCCTGTGTCAAGATAGGTTTCAGCCTTGTATGTCCTGAACTGGAACTGGTAATGGGGGTCGTGACATACCGTGCAGCCCATTGACCATTGACCATATTTGTCAGATGTGGCAAGCGAGGAGTGCACCATAGCGTTTATAACGCCGGTGTCGTGACAGCTTCTGCAACGGAGGTTGGTGGTGGTATTGTCTATGCTTGTCCCAACCTGCGCGCCTATGCTGAATTGGGCGCTGTTGTGGCACCGCAGACAATTGTCCGTGGCAAAATCCGAAGTATTCGGCGTATGCGGCGGGTCTATTGCAAACGCCCTGCCGCAAATCAGGATTAAAAATGTAGTCAAAAATAAGAGTTTAAAATTCCACTGTTTCATTAAAATACCCCCTTTCACCGTCCCACCTCGCCTAATGAAATCTTTATGCCTGATAAACCTTTGCTTTCAAATGCCTCGAATCCCCGGAGCAGGCTGCCGACCGCATCATAAACCCTGACCCTTGAAGGCAGCTTTGAAATCCCGCTGTCAGCCACCACTATCTCGGCTATCCCGTTAAAGTCAGTATCGCCTGCGGCTATGACAACACCTGCCCTGGACTCTATGTCGAACCCTGAGACCGGCGTGCCGCCTGACTTGGCCTTGTATACCGCCACCCTTGCCGTCTTCGCCCCTGGCTGAGACGCGGTTACGACTATTATCTCGGCTATGTCGTCGCCGTCAAGGTCGCCTGCCGCTATGTCCGAGCCGCCGAGGTCGGAAGCCACGCTAAAGCCGCCTGCATCTTCAACCGTCCACATTCCAGCGCCTCCGGAGGTGTTGACCTTCAATATCCTGACCCTCATGTCGCCTTTGCCTGTTCCGCCCGGGGTGGTCAGTATCTCGGCCACTCCGTCTCCGTCTATGTCGGCAGCAGCCACATTGACGCCGAAACGCTCCTGATATGCTAAGAAATCTATGCCTGTGTCGGATAAAGAGCCTCCCTTGAAGCTGAATACCCTTATCTCCGCAGGACTGCCCTCCTCAGGGCTTGCGCCTGCTATAATCTCGGCCACTCCGTCTCCGTCTATATCGGCAGTGACGACCTCGGCCCCGTGCTTAGTGAAGGCCGCAAAACTAAGACCCTTAACCGGCGTGCCGTCCGATAGATAGCCGCCTATTACGCTGTCCCTGCCGCTTGCCGTAATTATCTCCACGCTGCCGTCTCCGTCCACATCCGCCGCCGCAGTGGACGTGCCCTGCCTCTGCCCGGCCTTGCCGTCAACGATAAATGAGCTTATGCGTATCCCCTCGCTGCTGAATATCCTGAGCTCGTCGTTTGCCGCCTCCGAGCCCTTGCCCATTGTGGCGATTATATTCATCTTTTTCCTGAGGTCTTTGTAATTGCCTGCAAACTCGGTTATCGTGCCGTCCGCAACCGCAAGGCTGTAAGACGAAGGCGGCTTGAAGCCGTTAACCCTCCCGAATATGATTGTATATGTGCCTTCAGGCGCGGCGTCCGCGGCAAACGACACTCCGCTGCCTGAATACGTCGCAGGCCCTGTTATGGTGTATGACGCCTCTGCTATATTCGCGGACACCTTGATGGTGCCGCCCTTTATGTATGTAAGCTCAACAGGGATAACAATCGGGCTGCCGGTTGCACAGGCGGCCGCTATGGTGACATTGCCGTTGTGCACCCCGCCGGCAAGCCCTGCAACGTTCACCGAGACATTTGCCATGGAGAGGGTGTCGGACGGCCCCTTTGACGGAGTAACGCCGAGCCAGCCGCTGTCCGAGGAGGCTGTCCACTCGGCACTGCCGCTTGAGTCGCCGGAAAGCTCTATGGTAAGGTTCTCGGCCGGCGGGAGATTCTTTCCCTTTGCCATGAATGAGAAAGAAAACGGATTCGCTGTGAGTGAAGGCGGGGAGACAACCTCAAGGGTTACCGCTACCTTTTCCTCAGCACCCTGAGACAGTACGGTAACCGTGCCTATATGCGTCCCGAACCCGAGGCCTGCCGGCTCCACTGCTATGCTGATATCCTGCGATGCCCCTGCACCGACCTGCCCGGATGCGGGATTCGCCTTTATCCATGAATCCGAAGAGACCGTAAAGTCCATGACGCCGCGGCCTTCATTGCTTACGGTAACCTTTTTGGCAGGCGGAGGCGTGCCGCAATCCTGTCCTCTGAAGGAGAGTTCCGAGGGAGATACGGCCATCTTCACATAATCATCCATGCCCACTATGTGGAGTTTGCCGCAGTCCTTATCCGTTATGTAAAGCACCTTGTTTGGCCCGGCTGCAATGGCATAGGGCCTGCACATGTCAACTGCCGCGCCGAAGGAACACAAAGGCGAGCCGCTTCCGTCAAAGACATAAACCTGAAGCTGCATCGCGTCCGTTACGTAAATCCTGCCTGCCGCATCGAGCATCAAGCCCCTCGGCTGGCCCAACAGCCCGCCGGTAAAAAGGATGTCCGAGTTGAACTTAGATATAAAATTGCCGTCCGAGCCAAAAATGAAAATACTTGCAACTGCACTGTTTACGGCATACAGGTTGCCGGTTGAGGAGTCCACAAAAAGCGCCCCGGGCTTAAACGGCGTGCCGTCGCCGCCGAACCGGAACTGGAGCTGGCCGGCCTTGTCGTAGACCGCTATGGCAGCCCCAAGTGAATCGGAGACATAAATCCTGTCGGCAGAAACAGCCACGCCTGAGGGAATCCGTATGCCCGTGCTTACGGCTGCCTTGATGCCAAGCTCCGGGCCGTATATTGTCAGCGTGCCGTTCGAGCCGGTCGCATAAAGCCCTGAGTCGTCCACTGCCAATGCCAAGGGTTCGGTCTGGGAGATGTCCCTTAGGAGGCGGCCGCTCTGGCTGTAGACGGAGATTTTGCTCTCAACGCCCTGAGCCACGTAGACGTTGCCCCTTGAGTCTATGGCTACGCCTGAGGGGTCGCTGAGCCCCCCGATGGCGCCGAGGGCAGAGGTATCCGGACAGACAGCCCCGGCCGCCATGGATGAAACCGTTAGACTTAATGCCAAAATAATAAATATTAATGCCTTTCTGTTCATAAATTCCCTCCTGACGGCCATTTGCCTGTATATTTTATAAACCCTCTCATAGTTCATTACAAATGTCAATTTGGAGTTTTAACCCACTTAAAACCATAGGTGCGTGCTTTAACCCACATTTCAGCAAAAAACCTCCTGATTCGGCTAAAATTTCAACTCCTGATATTATATATTGCAAAAGATATGCCAATCAGCTTATTCCCAAAATTGCCGATAGAAATCTCCTCTATAATCTCCCCCTTTAGCAAAGGGGGACGAAGGGGGATTTGATAACAATGATTTTATTAGGGAATCTCCCCTAACCCCTCTTTTCCAAAGAGGGGTATAACAGCCTTATCAGCCTTGCCCCACTTTTATGACGCAGACCCGGGTAGGGTTCCCTACAGGCGGAAAGGACAAGAGAATGTTAACGTAATTATTGTTAAACCCCCGCCTTCGCAGGACAGGCCGCTTTTTCAGTTATTTATTGTGGCAGTTAGTACACAGGGCGCTGCCCACCTTGGACATGACAAGGAACGGATAATTGTCGCTTCCCATCTCCCCCCCTTGGTCATGGACATTGTGGCATGTTGAGCATTCCATGCTCGTGTCCTTATCAGTGCCCGGGCTGAAAAAAAGCCTTACAGCCGCATTCTGGACATACCCAAGCGAAGGAGTCCGAAGGCCCCCCCCGACATCGGGATGCGTTGAGACGAAATCAAAGCTCACGGGATGGTCGTTTGACAGGTTCATGGGATTATTGGTGTTAATCCTGTCTCCGATGTTCGGGTTAATCCCCCCCACATCTGTTCCAAGTGTGGCATTGAATACCTCGCCAAACGTATTGTACGACGTAGCCAGCAACGGCTGGGTAGTACCCATCGGATAATTAAAAAGAACATTCATCGCGCCTACCCCGTCATGGCAGCTCAGGCACAAAAGAGAATATATCCTTATCGTGCCCATATTTGTGGTGCTTGTATCCATTGTTGAGGAAGTGTACGACAAATAAGACGGCCCGCTCGCCGGCAACGTGGGAAGGTTTCTGTTCCAAAGAAGCATCTGAGGCTTGCTTATTTTTTGCTCGTATACATGCGTGGTGCCGTTCCAAACCCTCATAATCGTTACTGTTTTATTCGGGTTTGAAGGCTTTGCGCCATGGGGCGTATGGCAGAAAACGCATATCTGCTCGTTAATCAGTATAGGGTCGTCTATATCAAACGCGAAGAACTTGTTGCTGGATGATACTGTAAGGTCGTGCAGTGATCCGAGCACACCTGAGTGGGAAATCCCGCTAAGGAGCGTCAAAACGCACACTATTATAAGAGCAGTTAAGCCTATTAAATGCTTAAATTTCATAAAAATCTCCTTACCAGTATTAAAGATGCAATTACTATGCCTGTTTCCCCCATTACCACGACCCCGGCGGCTTTGTCCCGTCAGGCCTGTAGACCCCAAGGGTCTGGTGGTCCGCGCTGTGGCACCTCAGGTAGCACCTCGACTGGGCGGGGTTGTAGATGTACTGCGGCCCAAGGCCGGTGTTTGAAGGGCTGACCACATTGGGGTTAAAAACAATGAGGTTTTTCGTGTCGCGGCTTCCGTGGGAGGCGTGGCACGCATAGCACGATGCGCCCTTGGTGACTATATGGAAGTTATGCTTCCAGAAACTGTCGTTTCCAAGTATGCTCCGCCTGTCATGGCACATATAGCAAAGCTCGTATGCCTTGGGGCTTTCCACCCCGTCCGTGGTCGTGTACTGAGCCACAAGCAGAGGGGAATAGTCCGAGCCGTGCGGCCCCCTCGGGCCGAACGCGTCATTGTTGCCGTGGCAGTCGGTGCAGCGAACTTTGGAGTTGGTGTTGAGTCCATGGACGAGGCTCGGCACAAACCTGTTCCTGCCGGGCAGTTCAACCGGGTGGTAGGACTCGTTGTAAGGGTCAAACTCCTCCCTCTTGTTTTTCTGGTTTGACAGCAGGTTGGCGCTGTCGGAGTGGCAGAGGTAGCAGAGCTCATACTCGTCTGAGGCCTTCTTCAGCCTCATCCTTGCCCTTGAATACCCCCTTGCCCCCTTCCACGGCATCTCAGGGGTTGCGACATGGGAGGAATGACAATCGTCGCATGCGACATGCCTTGGGGTCGTAGGCATCCTCTCAGGCAGGTCCTCGCCCCTCACATGATATTTCGTCGTCTCGTATATCGGGTGGATAGACCTCTTCGTAAAAACGCTCTCAAGGTCTTTCTTTGCCCTGCCCCTGCTCATGACGCCGTGGCATTCAAAGCATATCCGCTCGTTTGTGTTCTTGAGAAGCGGCGTGCCGGGCACTCCCCTGCCCCTGTGGCAGCCGCCGCAGCCCTGAGGGTTCTTGCCCCTGTCCATATGGGACGGAGCGCCTGCCCAAGCGCTGCGGGCATCGGAAAGAAACAAGACCGCAACAATCGCAAGTGAAACCATAAGCCATCTTTTTATTCCATTTTTAGCCATCAATCTCTCCATCCGTTCAATTACAACCCACATGGCATGCGCTGCAGAGGCTGGTGAAACCGCTCACAATAAAAAACGCGCCCGGGGTCTCCTTGTCTGTCGTGTTTGCCCAGAGGTGCGGGTCGTGGCATGTGGAGCATTGAACCCCGTAATTATACCCCGCCTTGTATTTGTTCGACCCGCTGGCCGAAGCCGCATAGCCCCCTTCTATCCCGCCTGAGGAGCTTGTAGGGTAAGTTGCCTTCGTCGGCCTTAAAACGATATTGGCATTGCCAGTGGCCCACGGGTACTGCAGTCGGAGTCGAAACCCGCTCTCGCAGTCGACAATGCTGTCGGTAATAAGTTTATCGTTCATCGGCACGGAAACCAAGTGCTTGGTTGTCAGGTCGTTGCCTATATAAGCCGGGCTGGACGGCGAAAGCATGAAACCGGCCGTCAGGTTCGCAGTAGCTGCCATAGTGATGCTGCCCCTGCTGTATGTCGCCCCTATGGCGACCGTGCCGTCATGGCAGCTCAGGCAGAGCTTCGATGCGCCGTCAGGGGACTGAAGCGGGGTTGAAAGAAAGGTTATAAAATCCGGAGTGTTGACCTTGTATGCCTGGGTTGAGAGCTTATGGTTCCAAAGCGGGGCATTGAGGATATTGTCTCCCACGACCTCCTTATAGGCATTGTGAGGCGTATGGCAGAATACGCATACCTGCGTCTCGCTCTGGGCCTTTACTCCCGAACTGGAGGCTGAAAAATTATGCGGGTTATTGGTTTGGGTCACGTTTCCCATGCCGCCTATTACAGCCTCCGCATAAAAACTGTTGCTCAAAAAAAGACCGCCCAAAATGCCCAGCATCACCGCCAGAACGGTTATTATCACATTGCCTCTATTCCTCTCAACCCACTTCATCTTTTCTCCTCTACGAGCCTTCGGCTGTCTTTTACATCCAAATCCAATAAATCCAAGCAACAACAATGCCGCTCTACGAGCCTTCGGCCTAATCCCCTCCGAGAAACTGGAACGCCTGCACCCTCATATTGAATGCATCGGATACGAATATCCTGTCCCTGCCGTCTATGTGGATGCCTGTTGGCAGGCGGAAGTCGCCGTAAAAGCTCCCTTCCCTGCCGAAAAACAGAAGGAGCCTGCCCTGCCTGTCGTATATCATTACCATGTCCTTGGCGGAATCAACAACATAGATATGTCCTTCCGTGTCCACGGCTATCCCTTTTATTTTATCAAAAGTGCCGAAGGAATCTCCAATCAGGCCGAAGGCGTGGAGGAGCTTTCCGCTCTGGGTGAATATCTGGATCCTGAAATTCAGCGTATCGGAGAGATAAATCAGGCCCTCCTTGTCAACGGCTATGTAAGTCGGATAATTCATCTGGCCCGGGGCATCCCCCTCTATGCCGAAGCTGCCTGTCCTCCTGCCCTCAAGGTCGTGCATATATATTTTATGCGCCCACGTGTCAACGACATATATGCCGCCGGAGGGGCTTACGGCAATGCCCGTCGGCCTTTTGAAGCCCCCCTCAAAAAACTTCAGAAACTTGCCCTTACGGCTGAAAATGGCGACCTGCCTGAGGTCAGAGTCGGAAACATATATCCTCCCGTCAGGGCCTGCCGCAACCCCTATGGGAGAGAGAAGGCTTCCATTGCCCACGGCGTCTATTACAAAGGAACCGTTTGTCTTCAGATTTATGACATTGACCCTCGCTGCGCCGGGGTCGGCTATATAGAGGACGTCATTTTTGTCAACGAAAACCCCTTGGGGGCTGACAATGTGGTCCGCGTTTCTCGGGTCCTCGATGTCGTAGTCCACATCCCCGGCAAGAAGGCGCATGAACCTGCCGCCGCCCTCGGCGCCTCTTACCATCTGGATGTTCCAGAGATATTTTATGCGCGGCTTCTCCGGAGGCCCGGGCCATATGATGGCCTCGGACATCGTGTAGTCTATATAGGCCTTTGGCGGGGCGCACGCAGATGCCAGCGCCAGCGCCAGCGCCGCAACCACGCCCATATATCTAAACCCCTTCACCTTGAATAAACCTCTATCTGCGCATTTGCCTTCAGTCCCTCTATCAACGACTCTCTGAGCCTCTTGAGTTTCTCGCCCTTCAACTGGCTTTCAATCTTCTGGGAGACATCGCCAAGGGCCAAATGCTCGGGCGCCCTCGACTCCTCGACCTTCATGATGTGGAAGCCGTATATGGTCTCAATCACATTGCTTATCTGGCCGACGCCCGTGCCGAAGGCCGCGGCATCGAGTCCCGGGTCCAGACGCCCCCTGTGCATAAGCCCGAAATCCCCTCCCTTTACGCGGTACGGGTCGTCGGAGTAATCCCATGCAAGGCGTGCGAAGTCCTCGCCTGCACGCGCCTTCTCCAACACCTCTCCGGCTATCTTCCTCTTGCCGGCCTTCTCCTCTTCGGTTGCGTAGGGCTCCACCTTTATCAGGATATGCCGTATCCTCCTTGCCTCAGGCCTTTGAAATCCCGCCTCGTTCCTCTCGTAATATGCCTTTACCTCATCAGGCGTTATAACGGCCTTGTCGTCTATCTCCTGCCGCATTATATCCTCGATAATGAACGACCTTTCAATCTTCTTCTCGTAATCCCCGATTTTCATGCCGCTTCGCTTCAGCGCCGCCTTGAAATTCTTCTTGCCCCCGGACTTCTCTATCATCACCTTTTCGGCATCATCAATCCTTTTCTTATCAACCTTCATCCCCCTCTTTTTCGCCTCCTGATAGAGCAGTTCATTTTCTATCATAATCTCCATAGCCTTCGGGATGAAGGATGCCCTTTTTTCAGGGCTGAGGCTGCCGTGGAATACCGCCTTGGGGATTATCTCCCCAATGGCGTCTTCGAGGTCACTGCCGGTCAGGACAGTATCGTTGACCTTTGCCACCGCCTCATCCGCAGCCGCTGTAGGGGCCGCCCCGAATACGGCGGCGATTAAGACCGCCGCAAGCACGACAGCCCTTGACCGCCCCTTATACCATAAAGTTAGCATTCTGAATATATTCTCCTTTCTTTTATTATATCTTTTTATCATATCTTTTTCTCATATCCAACAGCCCGCAACTTACCGCCTACCGAAATGCCTTTGAGAATGTCCTTGAGACGCTGAACATCACACTTTCCTCTTTAGTGCGGCCGGAGCCTTCACTCCCGGTTATAGTAATCCCGTACGCGGCGTTGAAAGTCAGCCTTCTGAATCCCCATGAATAGGTTCCCCTTAATTGTTCCGTATATGTGGACTTAGAACCGGACTTTGGTTCATTCTTTGCCCATGAGCCGTAGATATTTAAATTGCTCCGCAGAAAGAGCTTTGTATCGTACGTGCCCGAAGCCGTGTAGTATGTGTAATCCTCTGTGAAATCCGCATGCCCCCTTGCATTGAGCTGTCCCCTTGAGGAAACCCTCCATGAGACATCTCCGTCCAAAGAGCTGCTTTTCGCGCTGTAGGAATTGCCATTGTTAACCTCGGTTATATAGTGGTAGGCCATGCCTTTAAAATAAAGGGCGTGCAGGATTCTCCAGCCCAGAGAGGCTGAAAACGAGTGGTTTGTCGTGCTGCCGTGCCCCCTAAAGAGAAACGCCCTCGAATACCCGTAGCTGCCGCCGAAGCTCACATAGCTGAAACCCACGGAATCCGCCCTCAGGCTGAGATTCAGAGGCATACCGGTTGCATCTTTCTGGTACCCGGTGCCGCCGTTTGCCGTAAGCAAGACCCTCCTGAAATGGGTTGACCGGAGCACCTCGCTGATGGCGCCGTTGTAATACCATGTGGGGTCGCTTCGCATGTCGGTGTCGGACCTTGAGGCCGCGCTTTCGGCGCTGACGGAGATAGACGTCAGCGAGGTGAGTTTCGGAGTCGGCCTGAATTCAAAGCCCCTTGAAGCGCCTGTGCTGGCTAAAACCCCGCCGCCGTATGCCGCAGTCACAGTTGAAACGCCCTCGGTCCTGTAGTAAGAACCGCTGAGGCCCATGCCGTAATTGATAAACTTATAGGTATTTGAATAACCCGCACTGGAATTTGCACTAAGGAAATACCTTTCGTTTTCAGTCTGATAGGAGAAGTTGTTGTTGAGGCTGAACCGCCGCCAGCTGTGCTGGCTGGAAGCCTCTGCGGCACGCCTGCGTCTCATCTGGACGACATCCTTGGATTCGACCTCTGTATCGTAGAGGCTTAAGTTGAAACTGTACCGGGACCTGTAAGAGCCCCGGCGCATCTGCGCAGCCCCGTCATCTATGAAGCCCCTTAAGTTGCCGACTGTTGAGGTCCACTTTAAGCTGTTGCGCTTCACCTCCAACATGTCCCTGTGCGCTTCCAAAGAAAGGAAGGGAAATTTAATGGCAACGGCGCGGCCTTTCAACTGCCCCTGCTGATTGTACTGGTTGTTCATATTCCTGTTCCAGTTGGCGTTGTTGCCGGTGTTGTTCACATTCCGGTTGCGCTGCCAGTTGCCGTTGCCGTTGCCATTGCCGTTTCCATTGCCGTTTCCGTTGCCGTTTCCATTGCCGTTGCCATTGCCGTTTCCATTGCCGTTTCCGTCATTGTTCTCTAAGTTTTTGAATTTCACCCTGTAGCGGTTTTTGTTGTTCTTGTTGTTGCGGTAATTATTAAAATTGTTATTGTTCCCTTCTTCGTTTGTGTCGGCATAAGACATGAACTTCCCGCCCTGCAATACCCTCAAATAGCCGGGCCTGTTGTAATATGTGCTGATGCCGTAGTTCATATTGGTTACATTTGAAGCCTCAAAATACGAGAACCTCAGATGAATGGGGGTCGGCATATATTTCCAGAGCTTAAGCCCCTTTGCAGGGTCTATGCCGTCAAAGAGGCTCAGCATCGCAGAGCCTCCCCTTGCAAAGGAACGGTTGTCGCCGCCAGTGAGCTGGTGAGCAACGGAAAAAGATGTGTTTATGTTAAATTTAGCAAGCCTCGGGTCAAGTATATAACCCCCGAAACCCATGGCGTATGACTGCGAAAAAGAGGAACTTTCGGATGAATCCGACCATGATTTATTATACTGCAGGCCTACTGAGAGCGAAAGCGTATATGCCTTCTGCATTTCCCTGTTGCGTTTCCCCGCCTCTGCTTTTTCCGGCAGGGATGATATGAGGACGGAAAAGCCTGCCGCAAGGAAAAGCACGAGCGGCAAAATGCCGCGGATGCCCTTATCCCTTAAGGGCCTTAAGAAGCCGGCTTCCCTATGTCTCATCAATACGCTCACAAGCCGCCGTTTCCGTTTCTTTTCCTGCCTTTACGGGGCACTGCATGCCCCTCCTTTTCAAGATGACCGATATCCCTTTTGAGTGTTGCCAAAGAGGTAAGCAGCAGGCCTGCAAGGTCCTCGTAGCTTAAAAGCGCGCCCTGCCGGGCGGCTTCGTTTGTGAGCCTTATTATTCTCCTTCTCCTCAAGCCGGCAAGCCCGCCCTCCCTCAAGGCCGCATCGTCGTTCTGGCCCACAAGGGTAAGGTTCAGCTTCCTTGAAACCCCGAAGTCTGAGTTTCCGGCCTCAAAAATAATATACTCAACCTTGCCAAAATCCATAATCTGCAAACCCTCCCCTTACTGCCTGTTCATTGCCCCCTTAAGTGGCATATCCATGCCGAGCCTCCTCAGATAACTGACGTCCCTTTTCAGGGTCGCCTTGGACGTAAGCATTATAAGGCTCAGGTCCTTGTAGCTCAGCCTTGCGCCCTGCATCAGCGCCTCGTTCAGAAGCCTGCTCAATTTCCTTCTCCTGAGGTCCGCAAGCCCGATGCTCCGCCTGTCGTCGGCCGTGCAGACGGTCAGCCTTAACGACATCAGCTTGTTGCCGCCTGTAGATACCCAGTACGTCAAAGTTCCGCTCATAATTACACCTCCTCTCGCAAGTGCGTTATATAACGCATATTAGAGTTATATGCCTTATTCTCCATAAAGCAGTCCTCCTGTCAAAACCCTAATGAGCCTCAATAAAACAGCTCATTTGAGCCCGGTTTCAATGAGCCGGTCAAACACCACGCAGTTAATTTCATTCAAATAACATGCCATGCTTTTCAACAGAGCAGGAAGCCTTTCAGGGCAGGGGATTTCCTTGCGGATGATTCAGGGTCAGGGTATCGGAAAGGGGAAACCTTGAAGGCTCACCTGAGCCTTGCTTATTTGAGCGCTCTTTGTGACTAACTGTATTTTTACAAACAAAAAACATGCCACATAAATTCATTGCGCCATTTAGTCTTCTTATGCCTGCCTCGTCAGGCTCTTCACTTTTTAGTGCAATAACCTGTATCTTAATCTGAGGATGAGAAAAATTCTGCCGATAGTCTTTTTTGCAGGGGTTTTGGCCGCCTTTCTCACCCCCATGGAGCTTGGCGACGTATGGTGGCACCTGAGGACAGGGCAGTGGATATGGGAAAACAAGGGGCTCCCGCAGGCCGACCCGTTTTCCATAGCGCCCGCAGCCGCAGGGCAGGGCGTCCTCGCATCCTTTTGGCTTTGCCAACTGATGCTCTACGGCGTCTACGGATTGGCCGGCGTCTATGGCCTGATAGCCCTTAAGGCGCTCGTCTTCTGCCTTACCTTCCTCCTGATGGAAAGCCTGCTTAAGGGCTGCGGGCTTAAAAGCCCGCTGAGGTATATCCTGCTTCTGCCTTCCGTCTTCATAGCCACATTTTATGACGAGATGCGGCCTCAGACGCTGTCTTTTTTATTTTTCGCCGCAGTCTTATACGTCCTTGAAAAATACTGGAACGCCGAAGGAGATGCAAAGGCTGAAAAAGGCATCATGGCGCTCCCCGGCCTTATGCTCCTGTGGTCAAACATGCATGCGGGTTTCGTAAGCGGAGCCGCGCTGATAATCTACTATGCCGCTACAGGTCCGGCATGGGGCCGCGGTGTAAGCCGGGCGGCAGCGCTAAAGGGGCTGGCAATATCCGCCGCCTCCGTTGCCCTGAGCGGACTTAACCCCAACGGCCTTAGGCCGGTATCCCTGACATTCGGCATGGTGGCCGGCTCCATGAAAGGCGCCGCCCCGATACACGAGCACCTGCCTGTCAGGGAGTTTGCGCACTTCACAGGACAGGGCAGCCTTCACTCCGCCATCATAGCGCTTACAGCGGCAGGCGGAGCCGTGTTCATCGCAAACTTCATAATTGCGGCCTTCTGGAAACCGCACCGCATCGAGCCGGGGCCGCGGCCTTCTTTCTGGGGGTCGCACCTCCTTCTTTTTGCAGGCCTCTCATACGCATCTTTTGCAACCTTCAGGGCAGGCTTGTTCTTTGCGCTCGTTTGGACATTGGCCGTGGGCAAGACCGTCTCGGCATGGCCACTGCCCGAGATGAAGCAATCGCGGGCGCTCGGCAGGCTGAAGGGCCTGTCGCGGGCGCTTGCCCTATCAGCCCTTCTGATAGCGATAGGCTTCGTGCTTCTTCCGAGAACGGTCATGAGAACGCCTGCCGTAGACGAGAGGCTGATACCCGTTAAGGCCGCAAACTTCATAGAGGCCCAAATGCCTCCCGGCAACATCTACCACCCGTATGAATGGGGCGGATACCTCATGTGGCGGCTTTACCCTCAATACAGGGTGTTCATTGACGGCAGGGCACTTGCCCGCATGGATGAGTACTTTGACGTGCTTGAGGCAAGACCAGCATGGGATGATATTCTAAGCAGGTATGAAGTGAACACCGTGGTTTACTGGCCCCTCCTTCCGTACAGGAAAAACGTCCCTGCCCTCGTATTTGCGCTCATGAGAGACGAGGGATGGAGTCCTGTCTACTGGGACCTCCAGAGCATAGCCTTCGTAAGGAAGCGGCTTGCCAAAAACCCGATAGGAAAAGGGGCCGTATGGGAGCTGCTTCAGTCCCTCGTCACCGTAAACATAATGAGTTCCCCAAGAGACCCCAAAAACTACATTGCGCTCGGCGAGGTATACATGGAAAGGGGGCTGAAGTACGACGCCCGGGACGCCTTTAAGAGGGCGCTTGAGCTTGACCCCGGCAGCAGGGAGGCGGCCTTCTATCTTGGGACTCCGGAGCGCTGAAACCCGCGGGACTTGAGAGCCGTTCCCGATGGCAATAATTTCTTATAGCAGCGCTTTAGGTGTGGTATTTCCCCCCATTGTGTTTAATTTCACGCATGAGGGGTTCAGGGGCGTGCCTGCCTTATTCACCAACTATCTGTTTTTACTGCAAAAAACTGCATGGGGTGGGGTGGCACGGCATTTGCTTGCTTTAAGGCAAGTGTTAGAGCTTAAAATAAGCTTATTCCAAATGAAAGGAGGTGAAAACTAATGAAGAAAATTTTAGTATTAACACTGGCAATCAGCCTCGTTGTAGCAGGCATCGCACTTGCAACGGTCCTCAGCACAAAGCACGACATGAGGCCCACCATCAAGCTGAACGGTGCAAACTACATGGGCGGCGTCAGGGCTACAGGCGCCACAACGACACAGGTCTGCGTATTCTGTCATCACCCTCACAGGGGCAACTCAACCATGACAACAACTCTCCTGTGGAACATCAACGACAGAGTGGCTACCTATCCGACGTACGGCCCGACGGTAACGACCAACTCGTCGAACATGGGCGGCGACCTCGGCGAGGTAGGCGCACAGTACTCACTGCTTTGCATGAGCTGTCATGACGGCGCAAGCGCGGTAAACACATGGATTAAAACCTCTGTTGACGGCACGCTCGGCTCCTTCATCAACCTCAACGCAACAGCAGCCAACCTCAACGAGACACTGGCAGACGACCATCCTGTTGACTTCGTCTATCCGACATGGGCAATGGGTGGGGCTAACGACGACATCAAGCTTTCAAGCGATGGCGGCCTGACAGTTGTAGGCACTTCCACAACAGTGTATCCGCTGTACAACAAGACAATGCAGTGCGCAACATGCCATAACGTTCACAATGGCCAGTCAGCAGGCGTTCAGTTCATGAGAGGAACAACCAACATCATCTCAGAGAGCACGATCTGCCGTGACTGTCACACATCGAAGTAATTCCTTTCACAAGGAATGAAAAAAGGGAGGCTCCGGCCTCCCTTTTTTTTTTTACACCCTACCCTACACACTCCCCCTCAGGCCTCTCCCCCTCAGGCCTCTAACTTTATTATCCCCTTTGTTATGGCGAATTTTATAAGCTCGGCCTTTGTGTGTGCGCCAAGCTTGTCCGAGATGTTCGTCTGGTGGGCGATAACGGTCTTGTCGCTTATGTTCAGGGTTCGGGCTATCTCCTTATGCGTGTAGCCTTCGGCTATGAGCTTCAGCACCTGCTTTTCCCTGTCCGTAAGCAGTTCGTAGGTATCTATGACGTCTCTGCGCCTGCCGACATAGCCCTCTATGACCTTTGCCGCTATGCTGGGATGGAGGTAGGACTCTCCCTGTGCAACCGCCTTTATGGCGGAGATGAGGTCCGAGCCGACGGCCCGTTTCAGTATATAGCCGGACGCACCCGCCTTGAGAAACCTGCTTACATACTCCTTGTCGTCATACTGCGTAAGAACGATGACCTTCACATCCGGCTGCGTCTTTTTGATTTCTATGGTCGCCTCAAGCCCTCCAAGGCCGGGCATGGCAATGTCCATGAGGATGATGTCGGGCTTCAGGGAGCCGGCCTTCTCTATGGCCTCCTTGCCGTTTGAAGCCTCGCCCACAACCGAAATGTCCTCGCTGCCGTGCTTGAGGATGGCTATTATCCCCTCCCTGACGAGGGAGTGGTCGTCCGCTATAACTATCCGTATCTTCTCAGGCATATATCCCCCGTGTGGAAGCCCATGGGACACGCACGGATATGGATGCGCCCTCGCCCGGGCGCGAGCAGATGGTCAATCCGCCGCCCATAAGAGCGGCCCTCTCTTTCATGCCGAGTATTCCGAATCCGGCATCCTCGCCCCTCTCGGCGGCCTCCAAGGCCTCGCGGGCATCAAAGCCCATGCCGTCGTCCTCTATTGCTATGTTCACCTCCAAGGGGCCGGCATCCAGCGCCACAAATACATTGGATGCCGAAGAATGCTTTGCGATATTGGTCACAGCCTCCTGCACGACCCTGAATATCATCAGTTCCGTCTTCCTTTCCGCGGAAACAGCCTTGCCGTAGCCGGGCATGAGGTTCTTGAAGCCTTCGGTGCTTACCATAGAATAACTTATCCCCTTTTCCGCAAGATGCCGTTCAAGCAGCCACCTTATTGCCGACTCCATGCCGAGGTCATCAAGCACAGGCGGCCTGAGGTCCCTTATAATCAGATTTATTCCGTCAAGAGCCTGCCCGACCTTCTGCTTGAGTTCGTATATGCCGTCAACCGTGAGATTGTTTTTCTTATGGGCCATGGCCGCCATGTCTATAGACATCCCGAGCGCCGCAAGCAGCTGGCTTGTTTCGTCATGCAGCTCCCTTGCGACCCTTTTCCTCTCCTCCTCCTGAGCCTCTATAATCTCGTCAAGGAGCATGGCCAGCCTCTTTCTGTTCTGAAGGAGCTCGGCGGTCCTCTCGTCCACCCTTTTTTCAAGCTCTACATTATGCTTCTGGATGCTGTAAAGCGACTCCGAAAGCCCTATCCTCATCGTCTCGAAGCTCTCGCTTAGGCTGCCTATCTCGTTACTCGATACGACCCTTACAGGCTCGGAGAGATTCCCGTCGGCTATCCTCTTTGTTGCGGCTATGAGGGATTTTATGGGCCTCACGATGCTGCTGCTCATCCCGACGGCCAGAAGCAGGGCGCTGCCCATGGATATGACGGCCAGAAGCAGGAAGTTTTTCTTAAGGCGCGTGGAAGGGGCAAAGACTATTGCCTCAGGCTCCCTGACCGAGACCCCCCATGAGGCGTCGGAAAGCGGGGAAAAAGCGAGCATCTCGGTTGTCCTATTGTGAGGCGGCTCATCGCCGGTGTGGCAGTGGTGGCAGGTGGCAACCGCGGTTTTCTTTGCCGCTATGAGGCCGCTTAAGAACTTGTTGTGGTCTATGCAGGTGAATACGCGCTTTGGGTCGTTGGAAGCGATGACAGTGCCGCGGCTGTCCACAAGCTCTATGTCGGTCGTTACGCCGGCCGGTATCGCCTTGATTACGCTGTTGAGCATGTAATTCGTCGGGTTTATCTCCCCTCCTGCCAGTCCTATCATATCGCCGCCTGCGCCCCTCAGCGGGGCAAGGACGAATATAACGTTCCGCCGTGTCTCCGGTATGGTATAGACGTCCGAGATGACCGCCTCCCTCTTCTCAATGGCTTCCTTGACGTACGGTATGCTCAGGAGGTTCTCCTTATGCCTGCCCAGCGGATAGGTCAGGACTATGTTGCCGTTGAGGTCAAGGAGAAAGATTCCGTCCGTGAATATCGAGTACTGGTAGGCCGCCTTCATCGCCTTTTTCTCAGTCTCCCAGTCGCCGTCATTCAGGTCTATGTCGCCTGAGAGCGAGATGTCGTAGAGCCTTGTGAGGTTGTCCTGAAGAAGCGTGTTTATGTAGTTGGAGACGATATTGGCGAGCTTGAGCCTGTCTTCCAAGGAACGGTTTATGCTGTCGTTGATGCTGAGATGGCTTATCAGCCAGAGGGCCGATAGGACTACGGCAACACTGAGGAGCACTAAAACTATGATTCTTTTTTGCATCGCCCGCAATATCCCCCTTATTTATTTTACATAAGCGAGAGAGCGGGGGTCAAACGGCACAAATGCTCAGTCGTCGGTCAGGCCCTTTGTCTCGGCCTCATGACCGCCTTCCAATTTCTCCCCGGTCAGCCTTTCGTACTCAAGGGGATGCTCGTGTATCATCCTCTCCTCAGATATCCAGCCGGTAAAAATGGACGTATCCAGAGGGAAGACCTCAGGGCTGAATATGGAGTTATATATGTGCCAGATGGCGATGACGAGGAAGGCAAGCATCGCCTCATTCGTATGGGCGACCTTGGCGGCCGGTATAATCTGGCCCGGCAGCATGGGCAGCAGACTGAAGATTTCGGTGGGGAACCAGAGTGTAAGACCTGTTATAACCATCAAAACCCCGCCTACCGTGACCCCCCAGTACTCGAATTTCTGCTTGTAGTCGTACCTGTCGCACCTTGCAGGCCTGTCCGTAATCCCGAAATAGTACCTGAGGTTGTCTATGGCATCGGAGAAATCCTTTTTATTGATTATCATTGAAGGCCCCCATTTTTTGAATATCAACCCGTAGGCGGCCACGGCGATGTGCTGGATGAGAAAGAGGGAAAATACCAGCCCGGTAGAGCGGTGGATGAACCTCACCATATCTATGCCGCCCAAGGTCATCACCAGCCACTGCGCCCATGACGCAGCGTGGTACCTCTGGGAAAGTCCGGTGATAACCAGCACTGCAAACACAACAACATTCGCCTGATGCTCTATTATCCTGTAAGGACCGAACCTTTTGAACTTTCCTTCTCCGTGTCTATCCTTCCCTGACATAGCAAAACCCCCTTTTACCTGTTGACGGCATAGCGCCATATGTGAAGGAGTATCTGAAGCACCAGCCCGATTATCATAAAGGGTATGAACACCTTGTAAATAAGCGTCACCGCATAGACCAGAGGGGCCCTCTTGAATGTCGGGTCGTAGTGCGAAATCCATGTGTCCGGGAAGTTTTCCGAGGCCCCCGGGTGGCACTTCCTGCACCTTGTCAAGAGGTTGGACTTCAGCACCGTGGCATTAGGGCCTTTTACCTTCGTAATGTCGTGTATGCCGTGGCAGTCGGTGCAGACGGCTATATGCCTTACGGCCTCCTTCTGCCTCTTATAAAAAGTCACCGTCACCCCGTGGAAATCCTCAAGATAGGATTCAAGCACTGACGTGGAGAGACCGTACTTCGTCATCAGTTCCTCGTTGGCATGGCAGTTGCCGCACATCTCAGGGGTCTTGTTCCTGAAATCCACGGTGTGGGGGTCGGCAAGGTCATGGGCCTTATGGCAGTCCGCGCAGACCGGCACGTCCTGATTGTGCTCGGACAAGAGGGCGCTGCCATGCACGCTCTTAGCGTAAACCCCATATATATCCTCGTGGCACCTCTGGCACCTGCGCGCGCTTAAGACCTTCTCCCGCCTGCCGGAGCTTATAGAATGGGAGCCGTGGCAGTCCACGCATACGGGCGCACTCAGATTGCCCCGGCTGAGGATGTCGTAGTGTATGCCCTCAAGGGTCTTTGTATACTTGTCAAAGTGGCAGCGCCTGCATCCCTCCGAGGCTATGATGGTTAGGTCGCGCTTGCTCTTGAAGCTCCTGATGGGGTGTTCCTCCTGAGAAAAGCCGAAATGGCAGTCGTAACAGCGGAGCTTGCTGTGTACGGACTCCTGTATCTCTTCGGGGTCTATCCTGAAATGCGCGGTCTCGCCGTTGCCGAATGTAATGCTCAGGCTGTATGTATGGCAGCCCCGGCATGAATCGCTGTCAGAGGCCTTTTTTACGGAATGCGCGCCGTGGCAGTCAACGCATACGGCCTGCTTGAGGCCTTTAAGCATTATGTTATGAATGCCTTTTTTAAAAGTGTGGCACCCTATGCAGACCGCAGACGCCGCGGCCTTGTAGCTTCCCCTGCTCTGAAACGTCCTTTGCGGGTGTTTGTCCGCTGAAAACCCCGCATGGCATGTCGAGCAGTTGAAACTGCCGTGAACCGAGTCCCTCAGGATGCGGTCGTCAACATAAAGCGACAGCTTTTCTCCGTTTTTCAGTGTGGCAACCATGCCTTTGTCCCCGTGGCAGCCAAGGCATATCTGCGCTTCCTCCGTCGGCCTGTATTCGGCCGGCGCAGGATTATTCGCGGCATGGGCCGTGCCGGCAGAGAAAACGGATAAAAGCAGTAACAACACAAAAAACAGCGCATTTTTGCATATACCCCCCCTCTTTCCCAAAGAGGGGGTAGGGGAAATTTTATAAATCATAGCACGCTCCATATCTTTTCCAAAACCTCTCGGCATCGGTCATGTTTTTTCAGCGTTTTCAAATCCCCCCTCGCCCCCCTTTTCTAAAGGGGGGAATTACTAAGAAGCATACCTCATTTTAAGTGAAATTTACCCGCACTCTTACGCAAAGAGCCATTATTTGTTCTTCTCCTCTTTCTTCTTCTTTTTCCCTGCCAGATATGCCTCGCTGGGCTTCCAGCTAAAAGTCGCCCCTTTCCACATGCCTGCAAATACCCCGCCGAAGAGCTTGCCAGCCACCACCGTAACGAGCATGGCTATGCCGATGAACGGAAGAAAAACGGCATACACAAGCCCCAGCACCGGCGCTGCCGCAAGCATTACGACAGGAGGCAGTTTATAATACACTACTTCGCCGTTTCCGGGAAGTATGCCCGCAGCGTCCATGTGAACCCTCTCTCCTGTGGAGAAATTCCAGTAATTGCCCTTCCCTACTTCTGTCCCGCCTATTTTCTTTAACCCTAACATTTCCCTTCCTCCTTTTCGGGCCTCCAGCCCGTGTTTAAGTTTTCTATTGCCTGCTCCATGATTCTACAATACCACCGGCAGACAACAGAAACAATCGGAAGAACTCACTACTTATAGGGGGCAAAATATCCTACACCCCTAAAAAAACAGCGCTATTCAGTCGGAAAGCATGCTTTCGGCAATCCTCAGCGCCTCGGCAGCAGAGTCCTTAAGAGTGACGGCAATGAGGTATCCGTCCTCCTGCCAGCCGACCTTGTTGCAGGGCTTTCCGTCCGCGCAAATGGCAAGGTAAAGCCTTGCGCTCCTGCCTTTTATGAGAACATCTTCCTCCTTAATTATCCTTACAGGCTCTATCTTAGACTTAAGCTCCGGCGTCCCGGCTCCGCCCTGGCTGGTGGCAAGAACTATCTCCCCGGTATTCTGATTGGTAAAGTGCATAAGAATAGAGGCCGGGGGGGTCACAGACCCCTTTTGGGCGTATATCTCAGAGGGCGGCCACTTAAGATATTGAGGGAAGTACGACGGCAGAAATATCTTTGCCGGCCTCAGCTCTGCGCTGACATCCTCTATAGCGCCGTAGCTCCTTAAAGTGCCCTTCTGAACATTAAGCGGCAGCCAGCTCAGAAGCTTAAGGGCAAGCGTTAGAGCGGCCAAGGTAGATAGAAATATCAAAAACATCTTAAGATTCTTCAGCATAATCCCTCAGACCACAAAGTAACTCAGCGCCGCTACGGCAGCCATGGTGAGTGCAAACCTTTCCCACCTGAAGATATTATCCCCAAAACCCTCTTCATTTTCAAGCCTCGTTATCCTCTCCTTAAGAAGGAGGTTATGGCTTGAGTTTTCAATGACCTCCTTGACCTTCTTAAGACTGTACGGCCCTGTGGGGACTGCCGAGTAAAACACCTTGAGCGTGGAGGCAAGCACTGCCGGCTCGCCTGTGATTGAGACCGTGATGTCGTCGCAGACATGCTCGTCGTCCTGCACTATCCTCCTGAATACGATAAGGCTGACAGGGTTGTAGAACATAACAATCCGCATCAGAAAAATTAAAAACGTGGTCATGTTGCTCCTCCTGATGATATGGGCAAGTTCGTGCGCAAGGGCACTCTTAAGCTGCTGCCTGTCGAGCGCATGGATTAAGGAATTAGAGAGCAAAATGGAGTGCTCCCTCGTCCCTGTGGAGAATATAACCGGGCGCTCCTCGTCTATGACCTCCACATCGGGCACCGGAACCTCAGCGCCCTTGAGGAGCTCCTCTATAATGTCTTGGATTTCAGACCCTGCCGGCTCCGAGGCATATCCGCTGCTGCCGGACAGCGATTCCCTTAAGATGGGGGCTATCTCCTGCAGGAACATTACGGCAGTGGTAAGCATCAGGGCTGCGGTGAAAAAGATAATGCCCACAGGCACGCCTCCCCAAAGCTCAAGACCGAGCCATCTTGAGCCGTCAAACACCGCGCTTTCCTGCCTGAAGTAAAAAGACCCCCTTTCAGGGTTTATGTGCTGAAAGACCGGGAACATAAAGACCGGAAGGACGATTACTGAGACCCTGTAGCGGAACCTTGCAACCGGCGACTTTACGTCCCATATATCAAGCGCCCTCTCAACGATAAAGAGGGTCACGAGGGAATGGAGCACGGACTGAAACATGTACATGCCCCAATACGAACTGAAAAATGAACTGAAAAGCCGCATTTATTATTTTAACAGGATGCTGAAAAAGTCGTCTAAAAAGAAAATGTCATGCTCCGGCTTGACCGGGGCATCCAGCAACCTATTGAAAAAACTGGATTCCCGCTAACGACATGTGGGAATGAAGGCAGCGAAAAGCAGCTTTTCAGCATACTTTTAGGCTATGACCTCGGTGCCTATGCCCTCTTTGGTGAATATCTCAAGGAGGAGGCAGTGCGGGACCCTTCCGTCAATAATATGCGTCTTTTTCACTCCGGCCTTAAGCGCCGAGGCGCAGGCCTGCGCCTTTGGAAGCATGCCGCCTGAGATGACGCCCCCTGCTATGAGCTTTTTTATGTCTTTTTCCCGGAGCGTTGATATCACGCTTCCGTCCTTGCCTTTTATCCCCTGCACATCCGTAAGGAGAATCAGTTTCTCGGCCCCAAGCGCCGAGGCGACCGCAGAGGCGACATAATCGGCGTTTATGTTGTACGCCTCGCCTTTTGCCCCTGCGCCGATGGGAGAAATCACAGGGACAAACCCGTCCCTTTTGAGGCTGTCGAGTATCCGAGGGTCTACGGCCTCCACCTCGCCGACAAGTCCTATGTCAATAACCTCCTGCCCCTTGCCAAGGGTCTTCTTTTTAATGAGCTTTTTTTTGGCCTTTATGAGGCCGCCGTCCTTGCCGCTTAAGCCCACCGCCCGCCCGCCGTGAGAATTCATCAGGGCGACTATCTCCTTGTTTATAAGCCCGCCAAGCACCATCTCCACTATGTCCATGGTCTCTTTGTCAGTGACGCGCTGGCCCTGCACGAAATCCGGCTTTTTGCCCATACGCTCCATTATAGCGCTGATCTTCGGCCCTCCGCCGTGAACTATCACCGGGTGTATGCCTATAAAATTCATAAGCACTATATCCTGAGCAAAGGCGCTCTTAAGGGCATCCTCGGTCTGTGCCGCGCCGCCGTACTTAATTACAAAGGTCTTGCCGTAGAAGTTCTTTATGTAGGGAAGCGCCTCTATTAAGACATTGGCCTTTTTAATTGTTTCCTTCACACCGTCTCCTTTGCGGTCAGCAGTTCTTTATCAAAGGTTAATAGATTTAAAGCGGACTTCCGTATAAAGCTTAACAGAACGGCATCGTTATAGTTAAGCTTTCCGCCGCTTTCGATTATTTTGTCCGTTATTTGCGGATGCCGCTCTTTTAAGTCCTCGACCCAAATTATATCAAGGCTCGACTCGAATTCCCTTAAGACCCTGAGGGTCTTCCTGCAGTCGTGCCCCCTCTCCCTGCACCGCCTTGCGATGACCGAGTATGTCTCGGCGATGATAACGTTAATGGTGCAGATATTTTCGTCGTTAAGGCTGGTTATCTCCTTAACGGCCCTGCCATGCAAACTGTCTCTACCGTCCAAGAGCGCGACGATTACGTTGGTGTCAAGGACGGTCACCTGTAGAGCCCCCGCTCGTCCTCCAAGGCATTGCCTCCCATTTCGAGAACGCCCGCGAATTTAAGGATTGCTTTTGCGTTTGTCCCTGCCCCGGTGTGCTTTATCTCTATCCCGAGCTTTCGCAGGATTCTCACTGCGTCAGCCGTTGTAAAATCAAGGAGTGTAAAGTCACGGCGTTTTAGGCGGAGGACTTCATAAAGCAGGTCTTTCACCGGAACCGTTTTGCCGTTGATGCGCACAAAATAAGTTTTTCCCCGGCCTCCGGAAACCCTTTCCTTGACCTTCTCTATATCCTCTCTGGTGATATCTATCTCTTTTCTCCTTAAAACGAACTTCATCTTAGCCTCCACTTACAGTTTTTATAAGTGTAACAAGCCTTAGGCTTTTTTGTCCATTTCAAATATTGTCTTTGCAACCTCAAAAGCAAATTCACGAGGGTCACTTGCATAGATTTTATACTAAAACCATGAATTTTTCATGGCAAAAAAAAGGCGGTCAAATTGACCGCCTTTTTGAGAGTTTAGCGAGCTTAACTTAGAACGTGATTTCTATCCTATGAGCCAGCACTACTGCCGCATCGTCCGTCGTTGTCGCGTCCGAGGGTATTCCGTAGCCGAAGTCGAGGTTATAGCTCAGGCTCTTTGCAAGCTGATACTTCATCCCGAGGTCTATCTCGATTAAGGTAGGGTCTTTAACACCAGCCGCCGCAATATCGAACATCGCATATACGAGCTTACCGCTGCCTGTTATGGCCTCGGTGACCTTATATGACGCGCCCGCGCCTATGGCAGTCGTGGTGTCAGACCCGCCGCCGCCGAAGTCCGCCATAGCGGTGATCTGGGATGTGCCGAAAAAGAGTGTCGGCGCAAAGTCGTTGTCCGCCGTAAAGTTCTTGGCATAACCCAGAAGTGCGCCAACGGTGAGAGGTCCCATCGGCTTTGCCACATGGGCATAGAAGCCGAGCGGGTCTACCTTATCACCCTTGGTATTTATCTTCTCGTTGATCTCGCCGCCCTTGTAGGTGAGCTCTGCATCGAGGTTGAGGCCTGCCACGCTGCCCTTGGTGTAGAGATCCAAGGTCTGGCCGTTTTTGTCAGTTGCCTTGTTTGTCTGGTAGATGAGCATCCCTCCGACCTCAAGCTCGCCTGCCTTTCCTTTGGCAAGCAGGGCGTAGGAATCGGAATCGTTGTCTAATACACCTGTCTCAGTGTTCTTGTCCGTGAAAAATCCCACGAGGGAGTCGCCTATCTTTGTTGTAACCTTCAGGCGGTCCTTTGGGGCCTGCCATACCATGAACTTGTTGCCGAAGTCCGCCATCTGGCGGCCGACATCGAACCTGAACTTCTGAACAGGGAAGGAGATATACGCATAGTCCGTCGAAGGGTTGCCCCCTGTCTGTGTGGCGCCATTCCACTGGCCTTCCGAAATGGTCAGCCTTGTTTTAACTTCCACTCCGTCTGCGGTCTTCGCGTCGAGCATGAGCCTGACCCTCTGGTCGTAATAGGCGGTGCTGTCGTCGGTTGTGCCGTTGAAGTCATAGTCATCCTTTGAGATGGCCCTGACACGGGCTTCGCCGCCGAGTGTAACCTGTGTCGTGCCTTTTGCAACAGCAGCCTGAGTCTCTGCAGGAATCTCAGCCATGACGGCAAAGGCTGTGGCCGCAAGGCCGAGTACGAATACTGCGCTTAAAACTATTGCCAGATATTTCTTCAATTTCTAACCCTCCTTTTTCTAAGTTAGAGGCCTGACTGCCGGCCTAAAGATTTGCCGGCTGCCGATTCGATTTCATCCGCCAAGGGCGGATTTTTACAAAGTTTGCCTGCATCGTTTGCCTACATCCCATAACCCGAACCCGGATGCAGGGCCGCATTCTCGTTATCTTTAATATCACCTCCCCTTATCACCTTCCCTTATCAGGGTTTGCCTCCCAAGCCTTAGTGGAGGCATTAAGCTTATAAAGATAATTTTTCAAAGTCCGAATTCTAAAATTTATACCATTCTTCGCCGGTTTTGTCAAGCTAAATCGGCTTGACTATGCCCAAGAAAGCCCATGGGCTTTATGCGCCTCAGGCAGCAACATCCGGCGTTTTACATTCCCTTACGACTAATGACATAGCAAAAACAGGGCCACCTGCCGTTATCTCCGCCCGGGTTGCCCGGAAAAGGCCCAACCCCCTTGTATTTCGGCTCATAGCCCTGTGTATGTGCCTGATTTTTCATCCTCTCGGCAAAACACCTGTCCTTTTTTTTTTGCAACACTGTCCCTTTTTTGCAACAGGGGTGTGGATAAATTGAGACTGCAATTTAATTTAAAACTCAAACCCTGCCTCGGCAAACGGGCCTTTGAACTTCAGGTCCGCCTTGATGTCCTCTTCATCAACCTTCAGGTTGTCATGCCTGTAGCCGCCTGCAATGAAAAGCGGGCCTATGGGCTTTACCTTAAGCCTCCCTATGAGGCTGATGAGCTGGTTGCCGCTGTATGATATGCCCCTTGCC
>JAUXOF010000003.1 GCA_030682405.1 Thermodesulfovibrionales bacterium | reverse complement strand
TTTATCTCAACCCCTCTTACGGCTTTTGGCTCCCTTTTTGCTTTATAAAACAGGGGGAGGGGGGGGGTATGGCCAAGTGGTTGATTTTTAAGGAAACCATGTCTGAAAATGCTTTAAATGTAAAGCATTTGTAAAGCATTTTCATCCTGCCTTCCTCCTTTCCCGTGTCATTCCGGCCCTATGGGTCGTGACCCACGGGTCATAGACTTGACCGGACAATCCAGTGTTTTCTGGATTCCCCGAACAAGTCGGGGAATGACATTTTCTCTGCGAGACGACTTTTTCAGCATCCTGAGCCTGTCGAAGGATATTATGGTTTTAAGGAACTGGTCTACCCGAACTGGTTCGGTCAAACGAGGACAGTAGGGGACAACTGTCGCAGACCCTTTGGATAGAGTTCCAATGAGATTTCTGTTATAGTAGAAACATGTCCACTATTAAGACAGAACACTTATATATTGAGAAAGACTCAAGCAAATATGAGGGTAGAGCAGTTATCAGGGGCACCCGAATACCAGTCGCCTCTATAGTTAACCATTACCGTTCTGGAATGAGCATTGAAGAAATCCTTGAAGGCTACCCGTCCATAACGCCGGCGCAACTTTTTGACGCCCTGAGTTATTATTTCGACAATAAAGAAGAAATAGACAAAGAACTCGGGTAGATGATAAGGCTCTACCTCGATGAGGATGTCCACAAAAAGCTTGCTGTTTCCTTAAGGTTAAAAGGCTATGATGTTCTGAGCGCCCACGAAGTCAAAAATAGCGGTAGTTCCGATGTTCAACAACTTGAATACGCCGTTTCTGAAGGAAGGGCGATTTTCACTTTTAATAACGCTGATTTCAGCAGGTTGCACAAAGAATACCTCGAAAAAGGGAAATCTCATTTTGGAATACTGCTGTCAAAACAAATCCCGCTTAGCGAAAACATAAGCCGGCTAACAAGGTTCTTGTTCGGACATAAAACTGAAGATATTATGAACGGAATTTTTTGGATATAAACCGGCATCGAACGCGGGAATGACACAAAAACAGACTTTTTCAGGCCCTTATGCCGCCGCCACCCTGTTCCTTCCGTTCCTTTTGGCGCTGTAGAGGGCATTATCCGCCTGCCGTATCAACTCCCTGTAGTCAAACCCAGCGTCCGTGCCGTCAAAAAAGCTTATGCCTGCGCTGACGGTTATCCTGATTCCGCCGAAATCCGTCCCTTCTACGGCCTGCCTTAACCTTTCGCCTGTGGCAAGGGCGTTGTCTTTGGAGATGTGGGGCAGTATGACTGCGAATTCCTCTCCGCCGTATCTGGACGCCGTGTCCCCGAGCCGGGTTGTCTTCTTAAGCACTGCGGCTATCCCCTCAAGCACCCTGTCCCCTTCAAGATGGCCGTATCTGTCGTTTACGTCTTTGAAATGGTCTATGTCTATCATTATCATGCATATGGCATGTCCGTACCTTTTGGCGCGCTCCACCTCCTCTTTTAACCTCAACTCAAAGTACTTGTGGTGGTAAAGGCCGGTAAGTCCGTCCGTTACTGCCTCTTCATAAAGCCGTGCGTTTTCTATGGCCATGGCCGCCTGATTTGCAAGGGCCGTTAGGATTTCCATGTCGTCGGCATCGAAGTCCCCCTTGTTTTTGTTGACGGCCTCGATGACTCCGAGCGTCCGTTCCTTTGTCCTCACAGGCACGCACAGGATATTTTTTGTGGTGAAACTCGTCCTTTCGTCGGCATACCTGAAGAAACGGGGGTCTGAGGCCGCGTCATCAACTATAAGGGGCGTGCCGTGCTCGGCAACCCATCCGGCTATCCCCTGCCCTTTTTTCAGGCGGATTTCCTTGAGCGCCCGGCCTTTTTCGCCCAATGCGACATAAAAGAACAGTTCCCCTGTCCGGGGGTCTATAAGGAGGAGGCTGCCTGTTTCCGCACCTGTCAGTCCGGTTGCCGCCTCGGTGGTGCGCCTGCTTATCTCGCCTATGTCCATGGTGGAATTGATTAGTGCGGTCATCTCAATCAGTGTGCTCAACTGCTTGGCCTTTGTGCCGGGGTCGGTCATAAAGTTTTTTCCCTCCACGCATGTAATGCCCGTGCCAAAATCCCGATTTCCTCTTCCGTATGGGCTGCCGTGACGGTAAGCCTGACCCTCGGCGTCCTGACTGCCGGCGGTCTTATGGCCGGAGCGTAAATACCCTCCTTATACAGATAATCCGATAGCCCTGCCGTGCTTTCAACATCCTTCATAATAAGGGGTATTATCGGGGTTTCGCTCCTCCCTGTGTCGAGGCCGAGACCGGCAAGCTCGTTCATGAGCTTATCCCTGTTGTCCCAGAGTTTGTCAACCAGACCTTTATCATCTTTCCATATAACCTCAAGGGCTGCGATTGAAGCTCCCACGGCAGAGGGGGGGAGGGCGGTGGAGAATATAAGGCTTCGAGCCGAGTTCAAAAGCCATCCGATTGAATCCCCATCTCCGGCTGCAAACGCGCCGAATGAGCCCATTGCCTTTGACATCGTGCCCATCTGGATAATCCACGGCTCAGGCTTTATGCCGAAATGCCTAAGCGTCCCGCGCCCCTTGCCGAGGACGCCTGTGCCGTGTGCGTCGTCCATGTAAAGCAGCATATCTCCGCTGCCTGAGGCGCATAGCCCGCATATCTCTTCTATGGGGGCTATGTCGCCGTCCATGCTGAATACGGCATCCGTCACGATTATCTTCTTTCTTGCCTTTGTCCCCCTCAAGAGTTCCCTGAGATGGCTGACGTCACTGTGCCTGTAGATGTATTTTTTCGCCTTGCTAAGCCTGCATCCGTCAATGATGCTTGCATGGTTAAGCTCGTCGCTGAAGACGGCGTCCTCTTCGTCCGCAAGTGCGGGTATTACGCCCGTGTTCATGCAATAGCCGGAATTGAACACAAGGGCCTTTTCCGCCTCTTTGAAATCTGCAAGAAGGGATTCGAGCCTTTCGCTGAGGCTGGTGCCGCCTGCAAGAAGCCTCGATGCGCCTGCGCCTGCGCCGAACTTTTCGAGCGCATCTTTTGCCCCTGCTGCCACATGCGGGTGCGAGGCAAGGCCAAGGTAGTCGTTGGAGCCGAAGTTGATGTATACCCTGCCCTTGATGTTTATCCTTGCCCCTTGGGCCGACCCGCGGTCTTTGATTTCCCTCAGGAGGCGATTTTCTTTTAAGGCTTCCAGTTCTTTGCGGAACATGATGTTATTTTATCACGCTTTATAAAAAGGGTTTTTCCGGCAGGCTTCCCTCCAGTCGCATCCCCTGCACCATGACTTCAGCCATGCAGGGAAAATCAGGGGAAGCCTTTTCTTTATGGCTTTCCATTCCGTCCGTCCGCCGTCTTTGAGACCGAGGAGCTTAAGCGCCATCTCATCCATTGCCTGTATCTCCTTATCGGAACCCTCGCTCTGAGCGCAGATACCACCTTTAAGATAGGGGCATGCCCTGCATATGTCATCAGCGCCGGAACATGCAGTCACAGGCCCTTTTTCCGCCTTTATAAGCACTTTTTTGAGGTTTTCCACGAACTTCTCATCATAGCCTTTGCCTCTGAAGAAGTGAAGGCATATGAGGTGATGCCCCCTTAGCTTAGTCATTTATCCTTATTGCCCCCTGCCGTATTATCTTTATTTTATCACCGGTTGCATCTGCTATTGTTGAGGGCGGCCCGCCTTTTGTCCTTCCGGCATTGACAATGAGGTCCACATGGCCGCCGAAATACTCCGAGACCTCCTCTGCGGTTAGAGGGGGAGGCATATCCGAGGGGTTTGCGCTCGTTGCCGTGATTGGGAATCCTGCTTCAAGTGCAAGCCTTAGGGCAAATGACCTGCCCGGAACCCTCATGGCAACCTTTCCTTCATGGGTTATGCCGGCAGGCAGGCCATTTTTTGCCGGAAGAAGCAGGGTGAGGGGGCCGGGCCAGAAACGCCTTATGAGGCTTAATGAGGCCTCGTTTAGATGAGAGGCTGCCATGCTTAGGGATTCCATATTTCCGGCTATCAGGGGCAGGGCCTTCTCAGATGGCCTTTTTTTAAGTTTCAGAAGCCTTTTCATGGCCTCGTTCATATCGAATTTCACTCCGAGGGCATAGAATGTTTCAGTAGGATAGGCCACGATTTTACCGGCTTTCAGGGCGCTTGCCGCCGAGCCCAAAACCTCCTTGATATTTTTTTTGTTTGCAATTATTATATTGACCATAATGCTAATATAGTAACACTAACAACGGGCGATTTTATAATCACCCGGGGCACTGGATGCTCCGGGATTTTAATTTGAGGAGGGCTGTATGGGAAAAAGGCTTTATGTGGGGAACGTGCCTTATCAAGCTACGGAGGAAGACCTCAGAGCGCTTTTTTCAAAGGCGGGAGAGGTCGTTTCCGTGAAGCTTCTGACTGATGCGGCAACGGGCAAGCTGAGGGGGTTTGGTTTTGTAGAGATGGGCTCTGATGAGGATACCCAGAAGGCAATAACCATGTTTAACAAGAGCAATTTCATGGAAAGAAGCATTGTTGTCAATGAGGCAAAGCCTCAGGAGGAGAGAAAGAGGAGAGATTACTGACAGCCCCATAGCATAGCTTCAGGGACCTTCCTTCAGAAGCATAGAGCCTTTGGAGAGGCCCAGCACCTTAGAGACCACATCGCACTTTGACTGGAAAAGGAAGAATATCTTTTCGCTGGCCTGAAGAAGCGTCTCAAAATTGCCCTGCCCTTTGCTTATGATAAGCCCTGCCCTTCCGAACCTCGCTCTGAAGTCCTCAGATACCGTCTCAAGTATAGTCCCCACGGCGTCCGAGCCGTTGTCTATGACCTCGCATATTCCGGAAATCCCGGCCTCTTCGGCGTCTTGGGCTGTGCAGTCGTTTATGACTGGCCCGCCCTTTGCGGCTGCCGTAACCCTTTTGCCGGATGAGACGAGAGTCTCTATAAGCAGCCGGTCAAATACCGCCTCGCCGGTGTTGTCAAGGAGATAGAGTATGTCATCCGCCTGATTCACCGCATCCCTGAACCGTCCATAGTCGTCAACAGCCAGAGGGTTATGAAGCGCCTGCTTGACAGCGCCCTCTATGTCTACGGACGTGAATATCCCGAAGTCAATGACATTTCCTGCAATGGCAAGCCTTGAGGCGGTCCAGAGAGGGTCAGGGCTTTCCGAGACGGTTTTCTTAAAAACCGGGTAAAGGCCGAGTGCAATACTGTTATATTCGGCCTTGATGTCTCTAAAGGGGTCTTTGCCCATCAGATGCCTGATTTTTCTGTGAATGAATGTGGTGGCATGGGCCGGTGTCCTGCTTACGTCCATTAGGTGCAGGTCTTTAAGGACATCCATTAGGACTTTCTCCTGAAGCCCCTCGTCTTTTGTCCCAAGCCTTACCGCTATGACAACCTGCCTAAGAAAACACGGATAGCAGTCCAAATCTACCTTCATCTGCGGCAGCACGGCTGCCTGCGGTTTTGGCAGCACAGCCGCCTGCGGTTTTGGCGGCACGGCAGGGGTCACTTATCCTCTTTCCAGCCGGGGGCGCTGCTCTCCCAGCGGGTAAAAAGGGTGTGCTGGATGCCGACGGCATCCAGTATCTTGCCTGCGAAGAAATCTACCATGTCGTCGAGGCTTTGAGGGTTGTGGTAAAACCCGGCAACAGGCGGGGCGATTTTCACCCCTATCCGTGCAAGTTTCAGCATATTCTCAAGGTGTATGGCACTCAAGGGCATCTCGCGGGGGCTTAAGAGGAGCATCCTGCCTTCCTTTATGGTCACATCCGCCGCCCTCTCAACAAGGGTGTTTGCATAGCCTGAGGCGATGCCTGAGAGTGTCTTCATAGAGCACGGCACAACCAGCATCCCATCCGTGCGGAAAGAGCCGCTTGAGACGGGCGCGGCCATGTTATGTCCTTCCCAGTAAAAAAGCCTGCGTGTGGAAAAATGCCTGCGTATTTTGGCCTGAACCTTATTGGCGTCTGCCGCATTCCAGTCCATACCGGTCTCGCTCTGGATTATAAAAAACGACCCTGAGGAGACGATGAGGTGAACCTCCGCTTCCTTCAGGAGTTCCCCAATCACCCTGATGCCGATGGCAGAGCCGGTTGCGCCGGTTATGGCAATGACGTATCTTTTCATAAATCCAGTCTTTATTTTAGCATATCTATAAGGGCCTCTAAAAACGGTAACGAGTCCACCCGCCTTTCTCAAGGATTTCCTCTGCCATGCGCTTCATCTCCTCCGTGGCCGCCTTATGGGAGTATTTTTCCTGCCCTCCTCTCCCCTTTTGCTTTATAAAATAGGGGGGAGGGGGGGGGCTGTCGTAACCCATTGATTTTATTCAATCCAAAGTTTAATAAGTTTACATTTGGTTTACATTCCGCCCCTGCTTTAAACCTCACTTTATACTTAAATGATACTACCTTACCCCTCTCTACGAGCCTTCGGCCAACCTCCTCTATGAGCCGTTGGCTCCCCTCTGGGCCGTTGGCCCACGGGCCAATTAGGCGAGCCATAGGCCCTTATTAAGGGGAGGATTATAAATCCCCTCCTGTGGTCTAAATCCCCTCCTTACTAAGGAGGGGCGAGGGGAGGTCATTTCTCCGTGTCCTCCTGCGGTTAATATATTATGGCCTTAAGGAACCGGTCAACCCGAACCGGTTCGGTCAAATGAGGACAGGGAGGGGAAGCCGAAAAACAAGGGAAATTGCTGAAATTCTGGTAGTTGCTTACGTAGTAGGGGCGCTGCTTGCCGCGCCCTGTCCTTTAATGATATTTTATAGCCGTGCGATATGACCCCGACATCCATCATAGAAAGTCCTTAAGGCTCAAGGGATGGGATTATTCGAGCGATGAGGCATATTTCATAAACCCGGAAAATATTACGAATAAGAAGGCGCGGCAAGCGGTGCCCCTAC
>JAUXOF010000084.1 GCA_030682405.1 Thermodesulfovibrionales bacterium | reverse complement strand
GGAGAATGACGAAAGAGAAAATCTCAGGCAGTGACATGCCGAGTTAAAAGGAGGAAAGATGAAAAAAGGCATAGGCAGCAAAGAGAACATGGAGACGGCAAAGAAGGTTTATCTTGAGGAAGAGGGCAGGAACATCTACCGCATACTCGAAAGGCTTGATACAGAGCACGGCCTTAAGATATCGGCGCAAACGCTTTATGCGTGGCGGGCCGGGGGAAACTGGCAGGCAAAGGCCGACGCCTGCCTTGAGCATTACATCATGCGGGGGCTGATAAGGCTTATCAAGAAATACGAGAGGGATATGGAAAACTCCCAAAGACCGGATGCGCAGGCCGCATACGCGTATATAAACATGGTGAAGACGGCTGTTACGCTTTCGGGAAAATACCCGCATAGGGCTGACCCGGCGGAGATGAAGCGCGTGGCAGAGGAGATACTTGAGAGAGAATACGGGATAAAGCGCGGGTAATTCAGCGTGGGTGTGCGTCATAGAGGAAACAGTAAACCCCGCAAATCTGACGCAGACTCCAGGCTTCCCGATGGGTTCGCAACCCTTACCGAGGGGTTCGCAACCCTTCACTTCTGTGGTATTTTAGTAAGGTGGGCATAGGCGGATATAAAATCAGCTACAGGTCAGTAGTCCTCCTCTGGGTCTTTGTTTTTTTCATCTGGGGGGCATTGACCCTGAGGACCTATCCCCCTATAAACTACAACCTCGGCGATGAGATATGGGCTGTTGAGGGCAGCCTGAACTTCTTTGACAACCCGCCTATAGGTTACGCAATACCAAGGCTTTATTTTGCATCTCTGGGGCTGTTCCTCTCACTTACAGGCGGAGGGGTTTTTGTGGCAAGGCTTTTTTCCCTCATTGCAGGCTCCATCCTGCTTTACCTGACTTATGTCCTCGGAAAGGAGATTTTGGATGAGAAGGCGGGGCTTGTCTCCTCCATAGTCCTCGGAAGCACCTTTGCCTTTCAGTGGCATTCCAATATAGCGCGGCCCGAGATTATGACCTCCCTGATAATCGTCTTTGCGTTTTACCTCCTGCTTGTGGGACTCAGAGAGAACATGCGGTTGCTGCTTTATTCAGGGATTCTGTCAGCGCTTTCCATAAACATCCATCCCAATAACCTCCAGTACGTTCCGGGTTTTGTGGCGGCATATGTCATTCTGGCGAGGAAAAAGGTTTTCTCTAAGGCAACCCTGTTATTTCTTTCAGGGCTTGGTGCGGGGATTTTAGCATGGATGGTCTTCTCATATGCGCCTTCTCAGGCGTCTTCCGTGCAGGCCCAATCAGCAGCGCAGGCCGCCTCAGGCATCCTGAGGTCATACCCATTCCCATTTATGAATAAAAACCTGTTCGCCCTTTTCAAAGAGAGCGTCATCAGCTTCCCTAAGGATTATATATTCCAGTACCTCCGGCTTTTTAACGATTTTTTCCCGAACAACATAAGCGCTTATTTCTTCGCAGTCTCTGCCGGCCTCGTATATCTGACAGCCCTTTTTACAAGGCAGAGACGGAACGTCCTGCTCCTTGCTGGGTTTCCCGCGCTCACGGCGTTTTTCAATTATTTTATAACCGAGCAGTTCGGCTATTGGCATGTGGTGGAATTCTACCCGTTCTTTGCAGTTGCCCTTGCAGCAGGGCTTAAGGGCATAGAAGGGTTGCGAACCCCCCGGGAAGGGTTGCGAACCCCTCGGGAAGGGGCACTGCCCCTCGGTCGGCGTGCCTCAACCGTATTCGTATGGCTTTTCATTGCGGTCTTTTCAGCCGCAGGCATTGCGGACATTGCAATGGGCCGGATACGGATGAGGAAGTATAGTTATACAAGGCTTCTGGGTAAAGTGTCCGCAGCCGTACCGTCAGGCTCTAAGGTCGTTGCCCGCGATTTCTACCTCCCTGCGCTTAAGCATGCGGACTTCGTAGGGGTGTGGTTTAAATTGGAGAGGCCGTCGGCCAATTGCCCGGGTTTTGAGGATGAGGTCAAAAGGCAGGGGGTTGATTATATAATCATGGACGAGGGGTTTAGGACTATTGCCTCCAAATCCTGCGGCCCTGCTTATGATACGGAGATTATGAGATACATTAACCTCAAATGCAGCCTATCCTCTGCGATAGACGAGCAATACCCGCACTACTGGGCGGCAGGTAAGATTATCAGCGGTGTTTATATCTTTAAGACCGATAAGAACATGTGAGTGAAAGGAGGGACTTATGGCCGAAATATTCGGGTTTGATGCCTATTCTCCCAAGGAGATAGCCGAGAAGGTGGAAAACGTCGGAGTTACGAAGGCGCAGCTTCCGTTTATGTCCGTTGCCATGCTTGGCGTTCTGGCGGGCGCATTCATAGCGCTTGGCGCAATGTACTTCACCCTTGTGACATGCGACAAGGCGCTGAGCTTCGGCCTGAGCCGCCTTTTAGGCGGTCTTACATTTTCTTTGGGTCTGGTGCTTGTGGTGGTTGCGGGTGCGGAGCTTTTTACAGGCAACAACCTTCTGGTCATGGCATGGGTGAGCAAGCGCATATCCACAAAGGAACTCCTTAAAAACTGGCTCATCGTGTATGCGGCTAATTTTGTCGGTGCATTCGGCATAGCGCTGCTTGTCCTGCTGTCAAACCACTGGAGCATGGGAGGGACAGCGGTCGGGAGGCTGGCCGTGGACATTGCGGCTTTTAAGACTTCGATTCCTTTCTGGGAGGCGTTTTTTAAAGGAGTGCTCTGCAACCTGCTCGTTTGCCTTGCCGTGTGGCTTACCCTTGCCGGCAGGAGCGTCATGGACAAAATCGCCGCCATAATCTTCCCGATTTCCGCTTTTGTGGCCGCGGGCTTTGAGCACAGCATCGCAAACATGTACTTCATCCCGCTCGGTATCATGCTCCATAAGATGGGGATAGGAAGCGGCCTGCAAAACACCGACGGCCTGAACCTCTATGGGTTCGCGCATAATCTCATACCCGTGACGCTGGGCAATATAATCGGAGGCAGCGTGCTTGTGGCGCTCGTCTATTACGTGGTTTACAGAAGGGCTCCCAAGACGCATGAATAAAATATGGAAACAGGGCATAAAAAGTGCTATACTTATCTAAGAAACATCTTAGATTGAGGAGGGGCGTATGAAAAGGGCACTGGCAGTCTTATCAGTCTTATCATTGTTGGTGTTTGCGGCATCCTTATCGTTTGCAGCCGAGAAAGAAAACTTGTGGACAACCCTTAAAAACAAGGTCAGCACGATGACCCCCACAAAGACCGTTACGACCACCACTGCCGTAGGCGGCCTGAGGGGCGCGAAGGACGGGGGTGAGACCCTCTATTGGAAAGGGAAGGATACCACGATAGAGGTCACAAGAGAGGAGCTTGACAACTTCAGCATAGCGCTGGATTATGCCTCAAAGGGCGAGAAGATGGAGGCCCGTAAGAGGTTCGAGGATTTTCTGAAGAAATACCCCTCAAGCGCCCTTGCAAAGGACGCGAAGGATTCCCTTCAGATGCTGAAGGAATAGCCCGGTTATAAATCCGTTTTTAGGCGGGGACGTAAACCTTTTACGCCCCCGCTTTCTGTTGCCGAAATTGACAAAACATCGTTTTTTTTGATATACAATCAGGATATTCCTGGGTAGCTCAGCTGGCAGAGCGGGTGGCTGTTAACCACTTGGTCGGGGGTTCGAATCCCTCCCCAGGAGCTTTTCTTAAATGTAGATTAAGGAGGACACAATGAAGAGACCACCTAAAAAGAAATCTTTGGATAAGAAAGAAAACTTCACACCTTCACAACAAAGGAAGTATATTTCGCAGTCAGATATCCCAAGTTATCCGCTTGATGAGGCACTTCGAATTCCGAAAACAATCGTGGAAAATTATGCATCGCAACCTACAACGCCACTTCATGTGGCTAAGGCACTTAATATGTCACCTAGTTATAGCTCTTTCAGGATGCTTTGTGGCGCTGCTATCGCATATGAGTTGACGGATGGTGGCTACAGTGCGCCCAAGATTACAGTTACACCATTAGGTAAAAGAATAGTCCAACCCGAAGAAGGTGATGATTTAGTAGCAAAGCGAGAAGCAATTCTTAAACCACGGGTTCTTGGCGAATTCCTCAATAAATATTCTGGATACCCACTGCCACAACATAACATAGCACTCAATGTCCTTGAAGAAATGGGCGTGCCCCGCGAGAAAGCTGAGTCTGTTTACACTTTAATACTCGACGGTGCGCAAGCCGTTAATTTCATACAGGAAATCAAGGGTAAACGATATATCGACCTTTCAGGTGTTCCAGTAGCTGAAGAGAAAGTCGAGGAGAAAAAAGAAGAGAACAGTGCCGAGGAAAGCCCCGCAAAAAAAGCGCTTTTCCCCCATGAAGCGCAAGCCACTTCGAGTCAGACCAATAGGAGAGTATTCATTACACATGGGAAAAATAAAGATTTAATTGAGCCAATTAAAAAACTTCTCGGATTCGGAGAAATGATTCCAGTTGTTTCTGTTGAAAAACAGGCTGTTGCAAAGCCAGTGCCAGATAAAGTTATGGATGATATGCGGAGCTGTGGGGCGGCGATTATTCATGTTGATGCCGAGCAAAAGCTAATTGACAAAGAGGCAAATGAACAGAACATTATTAATCCCAATGTTCTTATCGAAATTGGTGCTGCAATGGCCCTTTACGGAAGACGCTTTATCCTTCTTGTCCGCGAAGGCGTTCAGCTTCCATCAAATCTTCAAGGACTCTATACAGTAAGGTATAATAGTGAGACCTTAGACGGTAATGCAACAATAAAGCTTCTTGAAGCTATAAATGACATTAAGAATAATCCGATACCTGAACGCGACACGAAGACTGCCTAATATCAACTACTTGACTTGATCATCATCCCGGCTCAAAACCGTAGCGACTATCCAGTTGCCATCTGCTATAATGGAAAAGTCTCCATATTGTACGGGTACTGTCAAGAATCTTTCGCACATTTTCCGATGGTTCTCATCCGGCGGCCTTCTCATTTATAGGCGGCTCGGAAGATAACGCTGTTTCCTTGCCGGATGTTGAATGTATCCATAAGCGGATATTACGCATGGCTTAACAGGAGGCCCTCTATGCGTGCACGGGAGGATGCCCGTCTGGAAGTCGAGATACAAGCGGCGCACAAGCGGACGCGGGAGACCTGCGGGCCTAAGCATCTGCAAGAGAACCTTGCGGATCATGGGGTAAAGGTAGGGGTCAGCCGTATCAGGAGGATTCGCAAGAAGTTAGGCATTAAGTGCAAACAGAAGAAGAGATTCAAGGCGACGACGGATTCCAAGCATAATCTGCCGGTGGCGGAGAATCTTCTTGAGCAGAAATTCGAGGCGGCTGCGCCCAATAAGGTGTGGGTCTCGGACATCACCTATATACCGACAGATGAGGGCTGGCTGTATCTTGCAGGGCATAAGGATATATGAGGATGTATCAATTTCAGAAGTTCAAAAACTGGCACAGGTATTTAGGTGTTAACCACACACAGAATATTACATGGTCTCTATCCGGCTTGAGGAAAACCTATAGATTGACTGTCCCGCCTTCTGAAGCGGACACTACCTTGTTTCTGCCGCTACGCTTTGCCTCATATAGGGCATTGTCAGCGGCAATGGTAACGGCTTTTGCATTTCCGAAATGAGGGAATGACGCAATGCCGCAGCTAAATGTGACGGAAAATTCGCCCTTATCCGAATGATGCCTGACCTTCGCAAAACTCTCTCTGATTTCATCGAGTATCCTTCGGGCGTGCTGGATATCGGTATCCGCAAAGATAACCGCAAACTCCTCGCCGCCGTACCGGCCTATGACGTCCGTTTTACGAAGGCGCTGCTGAAGCAGTCTCGAAATACTTGATATCACCCTGTCGCCGGTTGGGTGTCCGTATGTGTCGTTAACGGATTTGAACCTGTCTATGTCAATCATGGCAAAGGCAAGAGGGACGTTCTGCCTTGAGGCTCGCTCTGTCATAATGTCCAGGTGCTCCTTAGTCTTAGTGTGGTTAAGGAGTCCCGTCAGGCTGTCCCTGTCCATAAAGGAACGTATTATGCGCATCCTCTCGGCCCTTGAGCGAACCGATGAAACCAAATGCTCCGGCTCGATCGGCTTCGTGAGGAAGTCGTCTCCTCCCATGCTCATCGCCGTTAGCTGTTTTTCGATATCGGTCTCGGAAGATAGAAACACAATCGGGATGCTTACAAAGGACTCTATCTGACGAATTACTTTTGAAAGCTCAAAACCATCGCAGCCGGGCATATACATATCCATAAGGATAAGGTCGGGATTGAATTCGATAAGATGGGCCATTACGCCGAAAGGGTCTGTGACAACCCTCGCATCAATAGAAGCCTGTTTTAAAACCATGGAATAATAGGAGGCGAGGTCGGGGTCATCGTCTATTATGAGAACACGATATGGGGCAGAGGTGTGGGCATCCTTTGTCAGGGCATCGAGCATGTCTATCAGCCCGGCTACATTCAGCGGCTTAAGAACATAAGCATTCCCGCCAGACTGAACGGCCCTTATGCGTGTGTTCAAATCGTTACGGTTGGACATGAACACCACCGGCACATGAGGGCATCCTTTCTTTATTTCCCTTACCGAATCAATGCCCTCCATTTCCCCTTCGGGGAATGTTATATCCATAACGATTGCTGAGGGGACTGCCTTACGCACGGCAGACCTTAATTCGGAAGCCCTGTTAAAGCCCTTCACCTCATAACCGAAATGGCTTATCTGAAGGGAAAGGTTCTCGATGAGAAATTCGTCATCGTCGCATAGGTAAAGAAGCTTTCCTTCCTCGCTCTGGACAGTAACGAAGGACGACGATTTATTAAAAGATAATTCATCAGTGCTAACGCCGGCGAGGTCTAAAGATTCCCGTTTCATCTCATCAAGATATAATCTGCATTTATCCCTCGTTTCACCCGAGATGTCGGTGTCGTCCCTTCCGATATTTTTAAGCAAATGCTCAAGCATCTTAGCGGCACTCCCCAAAGCCGTATATCCAAAGGACGATGCTGAACCGCTAAGTGTATGAACCATTCGTGCCAACCCGTCAAAGTCATCTTTGCCGAGGCGTCCGCCGAGTAAATAATCAGCCGCCTTCTCTATCCGGCTTATCTTTTCCGGCAGCTCACGGGCGTACTTCTCCCTGAGCAGCCTGAGACTCTCTTTTACGCTCTCGGTGTCGTCCAATCTTTAACTCCCCTGAATGCCATATTGAGTTATTACTGTATCTGTGAATCCTTGAAGATATCCACCGCCGATTTTACCTTATAGTCTCCCCTCGGGAGGTGCTGGAGCTCTCCGAGGGATGTCACTCCCGAGAGGAAGAGCCTGATGCCTTCTTCGAATATTAGGTTGACCTTGCCTTTTTCCCTTGCGGCGTTCATTATCTCCACAGATCCCTTTTTCTGATGGATTATCTCCCTTATTTCAGGGGTCATGGTAATCAGTTCGAAAACGGCCTGCCGCCCGCGGTAACCGGTCTGCCTGCAGTGCTGGCATCCAGGGCCCGACCTGAGATTGTATTTCTGATAGTCTCTCTGTATCTCCTCGGCGATGTCATTATCCATGCCTATGTCCTTCATTTCCACAAGGGTGGGCACGTATTCTTCCACGCAGTTCTGGCATACCTTTCTGATGAGACGCTGGTTTATTGTTGAAGTAACGGTGGCGGAGACGAGGAAGTTTTCCACCCCGATATCGACCAGACGGGCAATGGAGCCGGCGGCGTCCTCCGTATGAAGGGTGGTAAAGACCCTGTGGCCTGTCAGTGCGGCCTGAACGGCTATCTCGGCGGTTTCGAGGTCCCTGACCTCGCCTATAAGGATTATATCCGGGTCCTGTCTCATAATCGCACGGAGCGCGCGGCCGTAAGTGTAGCCGGCCTGTGGCATAACGGAACTCTGGTTTATATAATCAGGGGCCTGATATTCAACAGGGTCTTCCACTGTCATGATGTTTATCCCCGGAGTGTTTATCTCGTTTACTACCGCATGGAGCGTAGTGGTCTTACCGCTTCCGGTGGGCCCGGTTACTACGTTTATGCCGCTTGGCACCCTCACGCACCTTCTGAACTGAAGCTCCATCCGGGGCGACATCTTGAGGTCTTTTATCCTGCCGACAAATGTCGCCTTGTCCTTGTCGAATAACCTCATCACGACCTTTTCGCCGAAGATGGCTGGAAGAGTGGAGACCCTGCAGTCCACCCTGTGGCCCGAAATCTGCCTCGTGAATGAGCCGTCCTGAGGAAGCCTCCTCTCCTCTATCTTCATCAGGGAGCTCTGTTCGCTTGCCATGATCTTTATTCTCGACACTATGGATGAATGGAGGTTTGAGGGGTAAATCGCAGCAATTTCGAGCACCCCGTCAATCCTCATCCTCACATGGACTTCCTTTGCGTGGGGCTCGATGTGGATGTCGCTTGCCCCGAGCCCCACAGCCTTCTGAAGGATATTGTTAGCTATGGCAATGGCATCGCCCTTTTCGATTGCAACCCGGTCAACCTTTACATCCATCTTTACCGAGTACATCTTTCCAATGCCGGTCTCTATTGATGCCCGGGTGGAAAGGACAGGCGTAACATGGCATTCGGTTATGTCTTCAACCTGCCTTAGGGCTTCCTCATCGAAAGGGTCCGCCATGGCCAGGGTGAGCTCCTTTGTGTCTTCGTCCTTTATCATGAACACCGGGATGACCTTATGTTGCTGGCATACCTCAAGCGGCAAGGCCTTCGAAAGAGATTTATCTATCGCCTGATAGTTGTTTTCGGCGATGTTTACGAAGTCGATACCGAGCAGTTTGCTCAAGGTTTCGAGCATGAGGTGCTCGCTTACATGCTTCAGTCTTATCAATGTCTCGCCGAGGGGGAGCGAAAGCTCCTTAGACTTCTTAAGTGCTTCCTCGAGTTGGGAGGTCGTGATAATCTTTTTCTCTATAAGGTATTCGCCGAACTTTATGCCGCTTTTCATTTCTTCCGCCTTTCGAGTATCTTTTCATGAAGCAGTCTCACCCCGTCGTTCCTCGTCGGTGCGATGCTGATCTTGCTGTCTGCCCTTGTCACGCGAAAGACCTTGCTCACCGTCTCGCTCGGCTTTGCGCAGACGAACATCCCGTTGCTCTCATTAAGCGTCTTATGCACGGCTATGCAGGCGCCGAGGCCCGAGCTGTCCATGAAGTTCACCTTGCTCATGTCAAGCAGCACATAGTTGAAATTCTTCTCTATGAGCTTGGACACCTGGCCCTTTAATTCCTCGGCAGTGCTTGCAACAAGGTCACCCGTCATGTCAAGCACGACAACCTCTCCGTCCATCCCAACGTTGATTTCCATATCTCCTCCAGTTTCAGTTGATTATTTTTTTTATCGTAAGTATGTTTTTCCCGTCTGAATATTCATACCACATGCCGTCCGTAAGCTCCTTTATTAGGGCGAGGCCGAAGCCTCCTTCGGGAAGTTCCCCATCGAGGTTCGGCATGGATATGTCTTTCTCCGTAGGATCGAACCTTTCGCCCTCGGTAGTTACGCGGAAGATTACTTCCTTTTCCCCGGCTCTGAGCTCTATGCCGATGGTCCCTGCGTTTGAATGCTCCGCCGCGTTGTTCATCATTTCAGTGGCGGCGATTAAAAACTCGCTCATCTTAGATTCGGAAAACGGCTCATTATAGATATCTCGACAGAACCCTTCGAGCTTTGTCCTTGCCTCGTCTATGTTCCTGAAGTCCGGAGGGAAGCTCAGGGACAGCCTCTTTTCAGCCACCATTCCCGTTCCTTTTTATCAAGAACATTGTGAGGTCGTCAGGGAACTCTCCGGCACAATAATCCGCCACCGCCCGGAAGACCCTATCAATGACCTCCGGTGGGGTCCCGCCGGACAGCAGGCCCTTTAGTCGCTCTTCGCCGAAATCCTCTCCGAAGCCGTTTTTAGCCTCGGTAAGGCCGTCTGTATAAAGAAAAAGACCTGTGCCCTTGTCGAACCCGAGACTGTGCGTCTGCCAACAATCGCCCGGGTCCCAGCCAATGACCGGGCCTGTAGATTCTATCGTTCTGACCGTGCCGCCTTCGATGAGGAAAACCGGGTTATGACCCGCCGATACAATGCTCAGTGAACCGCTTTCCCGGCTGAAGATTCCGTAGACTACGGAAAGGAACATCCCGCTGTCGGTCACGATATCGCAGAGCATCCGGTTGGCTTTTTCGACTACCTCGGAGGGGCTTCCCATAGTATGGCCGAGGGACTGCATTATGCCCTTGCTTACGGCCATGATAAGGGCGGAAGAAGTGCTGTGGCCCGATACGTCCCCTATGAGAAAGTGAAGGCCGTTCTGCGTCTGCCATGCGTCAAAAAAGTCGCCGCCTATCATGTCCGAGGGTCTGTAGAAAGTGCCTATCTCGAAGCCGTCGAATTTAAGATGCCTGGGCAGGATATTGTTCTGGACATTCTGAGCGAGGGCCTTTTCCTTTTCGAGCCTCTTGTTATTTTGGGCAAGGTCATTCATAAGTTGGATGTTCTGCTTTTTGAGATTATATTTTTCCATTACCTTTTCTACGGAGATGGCTATGACTTCTTGGATGTTTTCATCCTTGAGGAGGTAGTCGCTGACCCCGCTTTTCAGGGAATCGATGGCCACGGATATCTCATTGTTGCCGGTAAGGATGATTACAGGCACATCGAAGCCCGATTCCCTTACTTTCTTAAGAAGCTCAAGGCCGTCCATGCCCGGCATATTCATATCGGAGATTATAAGGTCAGTGCCTGGGTCTGCACTGAACTTGTCAAAGGCCTCCTTGCCGTCCTCGGCAACCGCGACCGAATAGCCGCTTGCCTCCAGTATCACGGCAAGCATGTCCCTTACAAACGGGTCGTCGTCAGCCACAAGAAGTTTTAGTTTCCCTTCACTCACAGCCATCACCCCTTTTAACCTATTAGGTTCTTGATAGCATCAAGCAGATTAGTCTGGTCGAATGCCCCCTTGATGATATATGCATCGGCTCCCACCTCAATGCCCCTTCTTTTGTCCTCTTCCTTCTGCCTCGATGTGACGATGATTATCGGGGTATCCCTGTAATTTTCGTCTGCCCTCAGCCTTTCGGTCAGGGAGAAACCGTCAAGGTTGGGCATCTCCACGTCTGTGATGATGAGGTCGTATTTGAAGCCCTTTGTCTTTTCGAGGGCGTCCATGCCGTCTTCGGCGATGGCAACAAAGTAACCGTGGGCCTCGAGGATGCTCTTTTCTATCTCCCTCGTATTGACCGAATCATCTACAACGAGAATGTTTACACCCTCCTTCTCCTTCTCCCTCCGGAGCTTTGCCTCACTTGCTTTTTTGGATGCCTCTATCATCGCGGGGACATGAAGGATGTTTATTAGCTCGTTTCTGCCGGATATTGTGACGCCGGAGACAAGGATTATGCTTTTCATATGCTCGGGCAGGGATTTAATCACCATATTTTCCTCGTCGAGCAGTTCATCCACGATGAGGCCGAGCTTTTCGCTCCCTATCTGGACAATGACTATCAAGACATCTTCTTTTTCCACACCTCCGTTTCCCCGCAGGGCAAGAAGACTTCGGAGCCCGACAACTGGGATGAATTCCTCGCGAAGCCTGATTGCCTTCTTGTCGACCACGCTTATCAGGTCCGACCGCAAGGCCCTCAGCATCTCGGTCACATAATGGGAGGTGATGCCAAATGCCGTACCAGCCGCCCTGAAAAGCAGTATGCGCATGATGGCAAGGGTAAGGGGCAATCTTATATAAAAGGTCGTCCCCTTCGCCTCTTCCGTCTCGACTCTTACCGTCCCCCTGAGGTTCTCGATGATGTTTTTCCTCACTACATCCATCCCCACTCCCCTGCCGGATATGTCCGTGACAATGGCGCTTGTGCTGAAGCCGGGATGGTAGATTAAATCTATAAGGGCGGATTCGGACATCTCGTTTAGGGCTTCTTCGTTGAACATCTTTCTCTTGAGAGCCCTCTCTTTTATCTTCGCGAGAGAGACGCCCCTTCCGTCGTCGCTTAACTCTATAATGACGCTTCCTGCGTCATAACAGGCAATAAGCCTGAGCTTGCCTCTGGGGTCCTTCCCCGCGGTGCGCCTTTCCTCAGGGCTTTCTATACCGTGGTCTATGGAGTTTCTTACCATGTGGATGAGGGGGTCTCCTAACTGCTCCATCATCTTCCTGTCAAGCTCTATATTCCCGCCTTCCACGATAAAATCCACATCTTTCCCAAGGGAAGCGGATATGTCCCGCACAAGTCTATGAAAAGAGTCGAATATGGTTGAAAAAGGGATCATCCTCATGGTCAGGGCCTTCTCTTGAAGGTCTGTCACGAGCATCTCGTTAATGGTCGTGTCCTCCCTGAATGCCGATGTAAGCTGTTTGGCCTTGGCAAACAGGTCATTGGCCATCTCCGGGGGGACTTCGCCGGCAAGCTCGGCATTCCTTCCGGCGGTCTTTTCGAGTTCTCTGATATCGAGCAGCCTCTGTTTGAGCCTGTTTTGATTCGATACCACCTCCCCGAGCAGCTTTATAAGCTCATCAAGCTTCCAGGCCTTTATCCTGACCGTCTCGCCGGTTTTTGTCTTCAACTCAACCTTTGTCTCCGGGGCCGGTTCAGAAAGGGTCTTCTCCTCAGTAAGCGGCTCCTTGACCGCAATTCCCGGCAAAGGGTCTTCCTTAGAGAACTGGCCTTCGGAGGCCCCCTGGAGTTTTTCGCAGAGGGCAGAAGTATCCATAGCTATTTCTTCGCCTGCCGCAACCTTTTCTATCATCGCCGATATGACGTCTATGCCCTTAAAAAGCAGGTCGGCAAGCTCCCGCGAGTGGCTTATCCTTTTTTCCCTGAGCGCCCCGAGGGCATCCTCCATACTATGGGCCACCTCGGTTATGGCAGCGAGTTTCATCATTCGTGAAGAGCCCTTTATCGTGTGTGCCGAGCGAAAGACGGTGTTTACTGTCTCGGAATCTTCAGGGTTTTTTTCGAGGCTTACCAGCCCATTGTTGAGCTTTTCCACATGCTCCCGGGCCTCTTCAACAAATCTTGCTATGAACTTTGAGAGGTCTATGGCCATAGGTCGCCTCTTGTATTCCTTGCCATTATTTCTCCTTGAGGGCTGAAAGGCTATGTCTGCACAGATGTATGACCTGTTCGACTGTGAAGGAGAGGGGGAAAAAAGTAAGTCCGTGGTCCGGGGATCTGCCGTTTGAAAGTAGATTTATGACTATTTCGTATTCCCGGCAGGCCTTTTTCCTGTCTGCCATGCCGCGGTATATATCGGCTATGTAAAAATGCGCAAGCCAGCATGACGACTCGATATATACTGCCTCTTTAAACTTCCTGAGCGCATTCTCCGTGTCATCCATCGTCTTGGCTATGATGCCGTGCAACAGATGCCCCTCAAGGCACCATCTGTCAATTTCCAGTCCCTTAAGGCAGGCTTTTTCCGCATCCTCAAGCCTTCCGGAATTAATCAGTATCCCGGCCTTCAGCATATGGGCCTTCATGAAGGTGGGGGCTTTATCAAGAAGAATTTCGATATGCCCCAATGCCTCACTGTATTTTTTCTCCTGTGCAAGGGAAAGCGCCCGTTCAAAAAGCTCATCCCCCCTTCTATCAGGGCTTTTCGTTTTGCCGATATTCATAACGGCGGGTCTTATTGTTTCTTTTGCCTCTGTTTTTTTGGCAAGGGGGGGTCGAAGGGGCATTCCCTGTCTCACCGCAGGCCTTTCCGCCCCTTCCTTAACCGTGGGCTTGGGGTTCTTTTTGTAAAGGAAAGAACCCTCAAGTTCAAGCAGGGACAGGACGCCTATATTGTGAAAATAGGTCTCGGTGCTGCTTAAAAAGAGATATCCATTTTCGTTGAGAAGTTCGGCCAGCTTCTTGAAGACCTTCTTTTGCGTCTCAGGCTCGAAATAGATTGAGACGTTTCTGTAAAAGATTATATCGGCCCTGCCGTGGCAGTGTTGGTACTCGGCGTCAAATAAATTGACCCTCTCGAAGCGGACAGACTCTCTTATGAAGTCCCTTATCCGATAAGAGTTTATGCCTTTTGCCTCAAAGTATTTGTCCCTCAGATGCCCCGGAAAATCGCGGAAGGAATGGATGGTGAAATCGCCATTTTCGGCCATTCTGAGGGCATTGTCGTCTATGTCGAAACCCATGACCGAAAGTTGCCCCTTGATGCCGGGGCCGTATTTTTCCATGAGCGCAATCACAAGCGAATACGGCTCCTCGCCCGTGGAACATCCCGCGCTTATTATTTTTACCTTCTCTCCGGTCTTCTTGCTGCTCAGTAGCTCAGGGACAAGCTTTTCTGCGAGCAATCTCAAGTGTGCAGGCTCGCGGAAAAAATAGGTCTCATTCACCGTTATGAGGTTTATGAGCAGGCTGAATTCCTCTCTTTCCGCTTTCAACCTTTCGAGATAACCGAGGTAAGATTTTATGCCCTTCTCGGACATCCTTGCCCTCAAGCCTTCGGCGAGGGACGCCTCCCTCGTCTCGTCAAAGAACAGGCCGCACCTTTCTTTGATGAGCGTCTTGAACGGGGAAAGGTCTATGCCCTCAGCTTGCAGATGCCGCATTTCTTTGTACCCCTGTAATCTTTGCCAACTCCCTGCAGATGTTCTCTATGGAAAGCACTTTGTCTACAAAGCCGCTCTCGATTGCCACCTTTGGCATGCCGAATATCACGGAGGTTTTCTCGTCCTGTGCGATGGTCAGCCCGCCGGCCTCCTTTATCCTCTTAATGCCCATGACCCCGTCGTTTCCCATTCCAGTGAGTATGATGCCCACAGACTTGTTTCCGAAGGCATCGGCAACGGAAGAAAGCAGGATGTCGCATGAAGGGCGATATATATCCGCAGGCCGTCTGTCTATAAAGGAAATCCTCTTGGACCCCCTCACCACCATGTGCCTCTCTGATGGAGAGACATATGCCGTTCCTGCGACCAGCATCTCGCCTTCCTCCGCCACTTTAACTTTCATTTTTGTCAGGGGGCCGAGCCACTCGACCATGCCTTTGGCAAACCCCTCGGAGATGTGCTGGGCAATAAGCAAAGGGCAGGGGTATTTCTCCGGAAGCATGGACAATATCACCGAGAGCGCATCCGGCCCTCCGGTGGAAGAGGCGATTGCGACGACCCTGCCTGCTAAGACCTCACTCCCTATACCGGACGGCGGAGATTCCGGCGGTTTCTGCGCCGTACCGAATTTCCCTGCTATGTGGGTAAAGACCCTGACCTTTGAAAGCATCTTTATCTTTTTTATGAACTCCCCTGCGGCCTCTATGTTCACATCGGGCTTTACAACGAGGTCCAAGGCGCCCTTCGATATGGCGGCAAAGGCTACCTTGGCGTCCCCATAAGTGGTTACGACGAGAATCGGCACGGCCCTTATGGCCATTATCTTCTCTATCGCGTCAAGACCGTTCATAACGGGCATCTCTATGTCCATGGTGATGATGTCGGGCTTGAGTTCCATGTTTTTCTCGACAGCTTCGCGCCCGTTACCAGCCTCACCAACCACGGCCAGTTCATCGTCCGTAGAAAGGATTGCCTTTATCAAGTCCCTTACAAGCAGGCTGTCATCTACGATTAGAACCCTTGTCTTTTGCATACCGCTACCTTACCTGACCTGCGCCGTCGGTGAGCTTGAAACTGGCCGCAATCCCCTTAAGCTCAGTTGAAAGCCCTGCCAGTTCCTTGCTGATAGAATCAATCTGGCTCATGCTCAGAGAGGTGTTTTCTGCCCCCCCCATTATTTCCTTGATGGCCGTAAGCAACTGTCCGCTTGCCGACTTCTGCTGCTGGGTGGAGAGGGATATCTGCTTTGCCGCGCTTGCCGTGGATTCGGCGTTGTTTACGATTTCCGAGAGAATCGAGGCGGTCTCGGTTGAAAGCTCAAGACCCTCCTGAACCCCCTTTGAGCCTTTTTCGGAGGATATCACCAGCCGGTTTATCGCCTCCTGTATCTCGTTTATCTTAGTCTCTATCTCCCCGGTGGACTCCATCACATTGTCTGCGAGCCTCCGTATCTCGGCCGCAACAACACCGAACCTCTTGCCCGCCTCTCCCGCGCTTGAGGCCTCGAGCGCGGCATTGAAAGCTATGAGCTTTGTCTGGTCGGCGATGGTGTTGATTATCTCCATGACCTTGGTTATCTCTTTGGACTTCCTGCCGAGATCCATTATCTCTTTTATGCTCGACTGGTTGTCGTTATGTATCTCGGTAGTCTTCATGATGACCGTTTCAATTGCCTGAGCCCCTTTCCTCGTGTTCTCCCATGTCCTGTCGGCTATGTCCGAGACGGATTTTGAGTGTTCGGCTATTTGCGAGGCCGAGGCCGAGAATTCCTCGACCGTAGTGGATATCTCGGCCGCGGAGGCAGACTGCTGTGTCGCTATTGCGGCCTGCTCGGAAACAGCCACCGCCAGCTTGCTGGCATGGGTGTTTATGCCCTCCGTGGAACCGGACAATTTTCCGATAATCTTCCCAAGATTAACCACCATGTGGTCCATAGCCTCAAGCAAATGGCCTATCTCATCACCCGTCCTTTTCTTTACCTTATGAGTCAGGTCCCCCTCGGCAAGTCTGTTTGCTACTGAAACCGCATCCTTGAGAGGCCGGGATACAATCTTCCTTACGCCGAGGCTTATGCCGAGCGAGATGACGGAAAGCACCACGAGGGTGCAGACGCCCATTACGAAAATCAGCTTCCTCATGCCCTTTGCAAGCTCCTTTGTGGTATAGCCTATGGAGAGGTAGCCGAAGAGATTTCCGTCATCGCCTTTTATCTCTCGCTCATAGATTAAAAGTCCGGCCTTATCCGCCGGCTCTTTGGAGGAGACTGTGACCGGCTGGCGGTCCTTGTCATAAAAGACCGCATGGTCCACCTCCGGGTCCTTTATGACCTCTTTGATGAAGCCGTCAAGGGCTCCGAGGTCGTAGTTGTAATAGTAAAAGACACTGGTCTTGGCCATGTAGTCGGCCATTGCGTTTCCCCGGGAATCCATCCGCGCCTTTATCAGGGATGTGTTTGTCTGAACGCTCACAAAGGCAACGAAGGCCAAAGAGACGACGGCGACAAGTATGGCCGGAAAAAGAAACTTCCTTTCGATGGTGTTCAGTTTCATTAAATCCCCTACCTTCATTTTCCACCCCTTATCATCATTTAGGCACCGGTACGGTCTTGCTGCCTGAAACCTTGGTCATGTAAATTTTATCGAGCGCCTCGTGCTTTGCGGGGCTGAAGCTGAACTTCATCCCGCCTGAGCTGAAAGAGAGGCCCTCGGCGGAGGATATGAAAGAATCCCGCGTGAGGTTCCTCCCGGCCTTCTTCAGTATCTCGACAAGCACGAGGGCGTCTACATAGCCCTCAAGGCTCACATAGCCGAATTCGTTTTGCCCTGCTGCCTTCATGTCCGTCTGGTACTGTTTTACAATAGGCAATGAGGCGTCCGTCGGAGAGGGGACAACCTCAGTGATTATCGTTCCGTCACCCTTTCCGCCAAGCTCCTCTACCAGTGCCTCCGTGCCCACGAAAGAGACATTAAGGAACACGGGGTTGAAACCCCCGGCACGGGCCTTCTTTATGAATGCGGCCATTGCCGAGTAAGTGCCCACCATGGACACAGCCTCAGGATTTGCGGCCTTAAGAGCGCTTAACGCCTCGTCCACATCCTCGGTATTGCGCTTATACTTGCCCTCGCCAGCGAGGGGGAGCTTGCGCTTCTCAAGGGCCCTTACCACACCGCCCTTTACGGCAAGGCCGTAAGCGTCATCCTGCATAAAAACGCCTATCTTCTTAAGGCCGAGCTTTGATGTCAAGTACTCGACCTGCGCCTCCGCCTCGTTGAAATAGCTGCTTCTGACATTGAAAATATATCTGTTTACCGGGTTTCTGAGAAACTCGGCGCCTGTGAAGGGCCCGAAAAAGATTATCTTCTCCTTGTCTATTATGGGCATGATGGCCTTTGAAGTTGGCGTTCCCACATAGCCGAAAAGCGCAAACACCTTGTCTTCGTTTATCAGCTTATTGGTGTTTTTGACGGTCTCTGTCGGCTCATATCCGTCGTCATAGCTTATAACCTTAATTTTTCTTCCGTGGACGCCGCCCTGAGCGTTAACCTTGTCGAAATAGACCATTGCCCCGGCCTTGAGCCCGGTTCCGAGGGCAGAGGCAGGTCCCGTAAGGGGGTTTGACATGCCTAATATTATCTCGTCATCCTTCACACCCGTTTCCGCCCAAACCAAGCCGGAGACAACAAAGACTAAAAGCCCTGCAATAAGAGCCGCAATTACACCAAACCTGTTCTCTTTTCCCATAATTTCCTCCTTTAAACTTTAAAATTTATTCTGTCTTTATCTTTCCTTCTCTTCGGCTTGCACAGGCCCGGCGAGCCTTTGGAAATCCACAAGCAGAAGAATATCATCCCCTCTGAGACAGACCCCCCATATGGCCACTGAGCCGCTTGCGGCCAAAGGAGGCATGGGCCTCAGGCTGTCTATTCCCACTGCTGCTATCTCATCAATGCTATCCACGACCACTCCGTAAGGCTTATTACCCCCTATTAAGAACGTTTTTCCCTGAGTCGTTTGCCCTTCGGGCAGGGGGAGCATCTCATCGAGCCTCACAAGAGGCAACCCGCTGTTTGCCGCACCCTCTGCGTCCATCATTTCACTTACCTGCGATGCCTCCACCGCCATTCTGAGGCCGCCTGCCTTAAAAAAAAGGAGGTTTATCTCTTCCATAGAGGCCGACTTATTTACGGCATACGCGCTCATTTCACCTTCTCGAATATCTTGCCAACGCTTAGGACTGTTACATTTTTATTCCCGTATGCCATCTCACCTGTGACGAATTCCCTTTTGCCTTCGTCGAGGGTAGAGAGGGGGGGGCTGATTAAACTTATAGGGACGTCCATGACATCCAGAATGGAATCAACCAGTATGCCGGACCTTATGCCTGCGCCGTATGCCAGGGCGATGCGGCTCTGCGGGCCCATTTCAGGGTCGGGGAAGCCCAGAAACCTGTTTATGTTGATTACGGATTCCACATCCCCCCTGTTGTTTATCACACCCATGATGAAATCCGGGGCGCCCGGGACAAAATAGATTGTCTGAGGCGGCAGTATCTCTTTGATATCGCTTCCATAGAACGCGAAACAATCGTCAAGGAGGGAGAATATCACAATCTTCACCTTCTCCTCCTCTACATCAACTACTTCCCTCTGCCTGCGCCTCTTAAGTTCATCAAGTATCAGGTCGCTTTTATTTACAGTACTCATCCCCTTCCTCTCAGCCAACAAGCATCTCCAGATACTTGCCAATCTCCTCAACATCTGACTTGTTTACGAACCCTAAGACCCCCAGTTCCTTGGCCCGCCTGATGTTCTCCGGACTGTCTTTCCAGCTTATGACTACCACGGGTATGCCTCTGAACCTGCCGTCGGAGTTCTTCTTATCGAGGAATTGGAAGCCGTCCATGACAGGCATCTCAAGGTCAAGCAACACAAGACTCGCCCGTTCACCGCCCTTAAGCGCTTCCAATGCCTCGCTGCCGTTTAAGCAACTTTTTACCTCAAGGCCGTTGTACTTGGAAAGGAAGACCTTGTAGATGTCGTGTGTAAGCTCGGAATCGTCAGCTATGATGATTTTCTTTTTTATAGCGCTACCCCCCTTCCGGAAATCAGAACTGTATCTGGCAATGTTTATTGCCGCCGCCTTCGTCCCTTATCCAGAGGAGTACCTTCTTTGAGCGGATGCACCAGTCCCTCACATCTTTCTCAAAAGAAGGGCAGTCTGCAATGACTTCAATAACATCTCCCTGGCTGACTTTCGTAGCCAGAACCGTTACCTTTAAAGTAGGTTGGGGACATTTCAACCCCAGTGCATCAAGTTTATGAACAGCCATTTGACACCTCCACTAAAGTTATTTTCCGCTGTGGGAGCTAAAGGGCCTGAATGGCCCCAACTCTCTTACAGCCCGGACTGTATCGTTTATGACCTTAACGAACTTTTCGCTCTCGCCTGCCGAGACATAATCCATCACGCATCTCTCCTTCTCTATGCCAAGCTGTTCGAGTAGCCTGAGGAGCATTCTGTGTCGCCCGAGGGCCCTCAGGTTGCCCTCCGTGTAGTGGCAGTCCCCGGGATGGCACGCAAGCATTATAACACCATCAGCCCCCTTATCAAAAGCGGCCATGACAAACTGAGGGTCCACCCTCCCACTGCACATGACCTTCACTATACTCACATTTGGGGGATAGGGGCTCTGGGCAGTCCCTGCCTTGTCCGCCCCGGCGTAAGAGCACCAGTTGCAGAGAAAGCCCACTATCTTGGGTTCAAATTCTCCGCTCATCTTAAAATGCCTTCTATCTCTGCCATTATCTCCTCGGTGGTAAAATGGTTGCCCTTTATTGCCCCGGAGGGGCATGCCGCCACGCACGTTCCGCAACCCTGGCAGAGTACATCGTTAACTGCCGCCGTCTCCTTTTCAGGGTCATAGGATATCGCCTTATAAGGGCATACCGAAACGCAAACCCTGCACCCGGAACACTTCTCCGGGTCAACGACGGCGCATACCGGGCTTATCTCTAACTTTCTGCCATGAACAAGGCCCGAAAGCACATACCCGGAGACTGCCATGCCCTGTGTCATCGCACTCTGTATATCCATCGGCGACTGACAGGCGCCGGCAAGATAAATGCCTTTAATCTTGCTCTGTGAGGCATCCAGCCTTCCGTGAAGCTCCTCGAAAAAGCCGAACCTGTCGGCCGGGGACCCTAAGATTCCACCGAGCTTGGCAGAATCCGGAAGCGGCACCACGGCCGGGCACAGAACTACCATATCGACAGAGACGCTGTCGCTTTTCTTTGCGCTTTTTTTAAAGAGGATGGCCTTTTTCCCGCCCTTTGAACCCACCTTGAGGTCGGTTATATCGGCATACCTGATAAATGTGGTATTCGGGTCGCCCTTTGCATGGGCGTAAAGCTCGAATTCCTCCTTGCCGGGCACGGCAAGCTCCTTGTAGAAATGGAAAATCCTGACCCCGGGGAGTTTCTTACCGAGGAGATGATTGAATTTGAAGGCATACTGGCAGCATATCCCGGAACAGTATTCAATGTGGTTTTTGTCGAGGCTCCCCACGCAGTGCATTATGGCAACTGACTTGGGGCTTTTCCCCTTGGATGTCTTAATATTTCCTTCGGTCGGCCCGTTTGAGGAAAGCATTCTCTCGAATTCCGCCCCGGTATACACATCGGATAGCCTTCCATAACCGAGGTTGGGGATTTTTTTACAGTCATAGAGGCCGCTGCCGGTAGCAACGATAACGGCCCCTGCGTTCCTCTCTATCGTCTGCTCTTTTTCGTCAAACCTGATTGCCCCCTCAACAGGGCAGGCATCAAGACATAGACTGCATTCTTTTCCCTTAAGCCTGAGGCACACGGTCTCGTCTATAGAGGGGATGTTCGGCAGTGCGCCGGCAAAAGGCACATATATAGCCTTTCTTTCGTTCATTCCGTAGTTGAATTCGTTTTCGGCGGAAGCAGGGCAAACCCCGATGCACTCGGCACAGCCGATGCACTTCTCTGCATCAATATATCTCGGTCGCTTTTTTATCTTCACGGTAAAATTCCCATATGAGCCTATAACGCCCACCGCTTCAGAAAGGGTCAATAGCTCAATATTTTCAGAGTGCTCGCCGTGAAGCACCTCACTCAGGACAGGCTCAAGCATGCAGGGGCCGCACTCCATAGAGGGGAACAACTCTTCGTATCTTACCGGCATCCCGCCTATGACCGGAGACTTCTCGACGATACTGACCCGCCTTCCGGATTCGGCCATAGAAAGGGCCGCCTTGAGGCCTGCCGGGCCCGCCCCTATGACGAGAACATCGGGGCATACATCTATCTCCCTTTTGCTGAGCGGCTCATGAAGGGAAACCCTCCTCAGGGCGGCAGATATGAGTCTTGCAGCTTTCTCCGTGGCCATGGCTTTATCTTCGGTTACCCAGGCAATCTGCTCCCTGACATTTACCATTTGCATGAGGTAGGGGTTTATGCCCGAACTTGCGAGTATCTTCATAAAGGTGTTTTCGTGCTCTCTCGGGGTGCAGGCGGCTATTACGACCCTATCGGGTCTTTCAGTCTTGAGGTCTCCAGCGAGGAAGTCCTTTCCGCCCTCAGAGCACAGAAAATCAACAGCCTTGAAGTAACCGACCCCGGGCAGCCCGAGAACTCCTGCCCTGACTTTTTCAGCATCTATCTTGTCCTTTATGTTGCCTCCGCAGTTGCAGAGATAAACGCCTATGCGCATTGCCGCTCCTTACAGTCCCTAAGCTCCTTGAGCACGAGTTCGACTGCTCCGGGGACGGCTTCCTTTACTTCAGGGGTAAGGTCTTCGCTGAAGGTCTCTACATTGCCTGCCTCTATGCCGAAGACCGTGACAAACCCCGGCAAGGCAAGCCCGATCATTTCGCCCAAGCTAAGTGCATCACGGAAATTGGTGTCATGTGTTGATATGGTATTCCTCGTGCCGGGGAGGTCTGAGACCCCAAGGCGATAGACCGTTCCCGCCTTTCCTCCCGTTACTATCGAGTCTACGATTATCGCACGTTCGAAGCCCGCAAGCTCATCGAGCAGCCTTATTCCCCCTGCGTATTGCTCTTTGACAGTCACATTCTCATCGTCCCCAAGCCTCTCCCGGAGAAGCCTTGCGACCTCGATGCCGACCCTGTCGTCCCCAAGGACGGGGTTCCCAAGCCCTATGATTACGGTCTTCACCTTAATACCTGCTCAAAGTTTTTATGATTTCTCCCCCGCGGTTCCTTATGTTTACGGTAAGGGGCATCCCCCCGGGCAGGGAATGCGTGGCGCAGGAAAAACAGGGGTCATAAAGCCGGAAGGCCATCTCTATCCTGTTAAGAAGCCCCTCGGTAATAACAGTCCCCTTTGTTATCATCTTCTCCGCCGCCCTTTTTATCGACATCGCTATGGGGGCGTGATTATTCGTTGTTCCGACAATGAGGTTAACCTTCCTCAGGACACCCCTCTCGTCCGTGACATAGTGGTGCGTAAGCGTTCCTCTGGGCGCCTCCACGGAGCCTATTCCCTCACCCTTTATCCGTTCAGGGATTTTCCTCACATCAGGGGATGTTATCTCCGGGTCTATTGAAAGCTCAAGCATGCGCTCGGCCGCATACAGGAGTTCAATGAGCCTTGCCCAATGGGTTGCAAGCCTGTGGTGAAGCGGCTGATACCTGCCCTTTATTTTTTTGCAGCCGAATGTCTCGTACATCTTTTCAAAGTGCTCCTGTGCCCTCGGGGTAGCCATGCCGTCCGAGACATTGAGCCTCGAAAGCGGAGTTGCGCAGTATACGCCGCTATCAGGGCCGTCCGTAAGTCCCTTCCAACCTATTTTTTTCAGGTAGGGGAACTTGAGGTATGTCCACGGCTCCACACGCTCTGCGATGTGGGTGGCGTAATCGCGCGGGTGGTATTTAATGAATTCCTTGCCTTCCGGGCCGACAACCCTAATCATTCCGTCATAAAAGTTCACCCTGTTTTTTTCATCTACAGTGCCCATATAGTATGTCTTGTGAAGATAGATGTCTGATGTTACGAGTTCAAGGTATGTGGGGTTTTTTAGAACTATATCGTCAAACGCCTTCAGGCTGAATAGGGCGAAGTCTATGTTCTTCCGTGCGATTTCCTCTATCTCTTTTCTTTCGGTCTCGGATACACTCTTGCTCCAGCCGCCGGGCAATGCCGCCACAGGGTGTATGCCCCTTCCGCCGAGCATTTTTATTACATGATGGTTCCGGGACCTGCAATTGATGACCTCTTTCCCTGCCTCAAGCCCCACTTTTCTAATTACACCTAAGATGTTCCTTTCCGAGGGCGGGGCATCGGGTCCTACTATGAAGTCCGGGCCGCCGAGGGCATAGAAGTGGGTTGTGTGGTCGGTGACAAAGAAAGCAGAGTATAAGAGTTCCCTTATCTTCTTGGCCGCAGAAGGCGGCTCCGCATCGAAGATGTCGTCAATGGCCTTGGCCGAGGCAAGCAGATGGGCCTCAGGGCACACTCCGCATATCCTGCTTGTGATTAAGGGCATGTCCTCTGCCTGCCTTCCCACGCAGAACTGTTCAAACCCCCTCAGTTCCGGCACTTGGAAGTAGGCGTTCGCCACATCGCCCTCATCATTGAGGAATATCTCAATCTTGCCGTGGCCTTCGAGCCTTGTTATAGGGTCTATGGTTATTCGCTTCAACGAGACCGTCCTTTAAGAATTGAAGCGGCAAGGCTGTATTTATAAAACACCCCGGCGTAATCCGGCACAGAACCAATGAGCTTATCAATGCGCCTTTCAATCTCGTCCTCCGACAGGCTTTTCGTGTTCCCTAAGTCGAGGACAGAGCCAAGGGCGGCGACCATCTTTGCGCCCTGATCGAAGACCCCCTCGGGTGTTCCGTAACAGCCCGTGCATGGCATATTGACCTTTGGGCATAGGGCCCCGCAACCGTCCCTCGTAGCTATCCCCATGCAGACGATTCCCTGCTCAAGCAGACACTTTTCACTGTCCGGCACTATCTCGTAGGTCCTGTAGAATCTTTTTATCTTCTTGTCCTCTTTCTTCCTTTCGCACTCATCGCATACGGCGGAACTGCCGGCTCCGATGACGCTCCCTTTGGGCGGAAGCGGTCCCCCCTGAATCACAAGGTCTACGACATTCCATATCTGGTGCGGCTCCGGCGGACAGCCGGGGATGGAGTAATCCACATCCACCACATCCCTGAGCGTCTTGACCCTGTCGAAAAAGGCCGGGATATGAAGTTTTCCCTCGGGCATATCCGTCTCCGGCCTGGGGATTATGCAGGCCGGGTTGTCTATAGTGGGGTTTTCGAGATAGACGGTTTTCAGGGTCTCTTCCATTGAATGCAGGTTAGAAAGTGCAGGGATGCAACCCTCTGAGGAGCAGGAACCGAAGGCGATAAGCACCCCGGATTTTTTCCTTAGCAGTTGTGCCATCTCCTTGTTCTCCTCGTTCCGTATCGCGCCGTTAAAGAATGTGATTGCGATATCTCCGTCCGGCATCGCATCTATGTCTTTCTTTTTGGTGTCGAGAAGGCATGGACAGAATGCGAAATCAAAATTAGCATCTATATCAAGAATCCTTTCATGGAGGTTAACGAGCGCAATCTCACAGCCTCCGCATGAGGATGCCCAATACATGCCTATCTTAGGCTTTTTCGCCATAAACTCAAATCCTTATTTTCCCGAATATACCGCCTACGATGTTGTCCCGTCCTTTCGTTGCCTATGGCTCGTAAAGAAGTAGGAAGGACTCCAATTGCATTATTTTAAGCAGCCGCTTCCTTCCTGTCAAGATTTTTCTGTTTGACAGCAGGATGAAGGATAACCTTTATGTGAAGGATAACCTTATTGACCTGCTCTCATGCAATCACTATAATATCTCCAAGGCAGTAGAGCCTAACTTATAGAGACGCCTACTTTAAGCGGACAGTAGTGAAATGCTATATTAAATAAGCTCGATGATTGGGGGTCCGGCCAATAAAATGTGTCTGGCAATCCCGTCCAAAATCCTAAAGATAAATAGCCTCATGGCCATGGTCGAGGCCTACGGGGGGGCGCAGAAGGAGATAAGCCTCATGCTCCTTCCGGATGAGCCGTCCGTAGGGGACTATGTGCTCGTTCATGCCGGCTTTGCCATCCAGACCATTGATAGCGAGAGTGCCGAGGAGTCCCACAGGTTTCTTACGGAACTCCTGCTCTCGATGGCCGAGGAGGGCACCTAACACTCATGCATGAGGCCTCGATAGCGGAAAGCCTCATAGAGCTTGCCGAAAAGCATCTGCGGGAGGGCAACCATTCCGCGGTCAGCTCCGTTACGGTGAGAATCGGCAGGTTAAGCGGGGTCATGCCGGACGCCCTCTTGTTTGCCTTCGAGGCACTTAAGGGAGGCACCCCTCTTGAGGGGGCAACCCTTTTAATAGATGTGATCCCTCAGGGCGGCATGTGCAAGGGCTGTGAGAAGGAGTTTTCTTTCGATGGCCCTTACATATCCGAATGCCCGCTTTGCGGGGGGGCAGAGTTCAGCGTGACAAGGGGAAGGGAGCTTGAGATGACCGAGATGGAGGTCGCCTGATGAACATAAAGGTGGTGAGCCGGATACTTGAGGCAAACGACAGGCTTGCCGAAGATAACAGGAAAATCTTCCGCGACAGCAATGTCTATGTGATAAACCTCATGAGCGCGCCGGGCGCAGGGAAGACCACGCTCCTTGAGCGGACAGTATCGGGCCTTTCGGGGAAGAAAAAAATCGGCGTGATAGAGGGCGACATCGCCACTGACAGTGACGCGCAAAGGATCGCGGCCCTCGGCGTCCCGGTCGTCCAGATAAACACCGGCGGGGCCTGCCACCTCGATGCCAACATGATAAGGGAGGCCCTCTCAGGACTTCCGCTCAAAGACATGGAGCTTCTCTTCATAGAAAACGTGGGGAATCTCGTATGCCCGGCCGAGTTCGACATCGGGGAGAACGAAAAGGTGATGATACTCAGCGTCACAGAGGGGGACGACAAGCCCCTGAAGTATCCCCTCATGTTCGAGCGGGCCTCGGCCCTCGTCATAAACAAGATTGACCTCCTGCCTTTCGTGGACGCATCCGTCCAGAAGATACGGGAGGACTCCCTTAGGCTCAACCCCGGCATGAGGATATTCGAGGCCTCGGCCAAGACCGGAAGCGGGCTTCAGCCATGGTTTGAGTGGCTTAACCAAAAGGGGAAGTAACTGGAAGGCCCTGTCCAGAGGATGCGCGTTACCCTGACGGGCGTGGTTCAGGGCGTTGGGTTCAGACCCCATGTCTATAACCTTGCCTCTTTAATGGGGCTTAAAGGCTATGTGCTCAACTCCGCAGGTGGACTCACGATAGAGGTCGAGGGCGGAAGTATCGAGGAGTTCGTCCAGAGACTCACCTCGGCCCCGCCGCCCCTCGCAGAAATCAAAGAGGTGGGTATCGAGCCACTCCCCCCGCTCGGATATCATGACTTTTCAATAAGAGAGAGCACGGACGGCGGCGGCCTCACGATAATTCCCCCTGACATAGCCACATGCCCCGACTGCCTGAGAGAGGTCTCCGACCCCTCTGACCGGAGATACCGCTACCCCTTCACGAACTGCACAAACTGCGGCCCCCGTTACACAATCGCAAGAGGAATCCCCTACGACAGGGCAAATACAACGATGTCCGCATTCAGGATGTGCCCTGACTGCGAGGCCGAATATCACGACCCCGGCAACCGGAGGTTCCATGCCCAGCCCAACGCATGTCCGTCGTGCGGCCCCTCGCTTAAGCTCCTAATCCGTGGAGAAGTGTCCGCCGGAGACCCCCTTTCCGGGACGATTAAACTCCTTAAAGAGGGCCGGATAGTCGCAGTAAAGGGCATAGGCGGGTTTCACCTTGCATGTGATGCCCTGAACGAAGACTCGGTAAAAACACTCAGGGAGAGGAAAAGAAAAAGCAACAAGCCCTTTGCAATCATGTGCCCGGACGTTGAGACCGCACGCGGGTTCTGCCTGATGGACGAGGTTGAGGAGGAGGCCCTGCTTTCTCCCCGGAGGCCGATAGTCCTCCTCGATAAGGGGTTTATATCACCCATCGCGCCGTCAGTGTCACCTTCCAATATGAGGCTCGGGGTGATGCTCCCTTACAGCCCGCTTCATTTTCTTCTTTTTGAGGAAGGGGGGTTCAATGCCCTCGTCATGACGAGCGGAAACCTCTCCGAAGAGCCGATTGTGATTGATAACGGGACTGCCCTACAGAGGCTTTCAGGGCTTGCGGACGCCTTTTTACTCCATGACAGGGACATATTCATGAGGGCGGACGACTCGGTGCTCATGGTGGCAGGGGGGAGGCCCCGGCTTGTCAGGCGTGCGAGGGGGTACGCCCCCCTACCTGTGTCCTTTCATCTGGATTCCGGGGAGGTGCTCTCAGTGGGCGGGGAGCTTAAAAACACCTTCACGCTTCTTAAAGGCAAAAGCGCAATACTTAGTCAGCACATAGGGAACATGGAAAACGACGAGGCGCTCGGTTTCTTCGAGGAGAGCCTGAGAAACCTGAAGGCCATATACAGGATTGAGCCCAAGGCAGTTGCCCATGACCTCCATCCAGACTACATGACGACCATATGGGCCGGAAGGTCGGGGCTCAAGGCGTATCCAGTCCAGCACCACCACGCCCATATAGCCTCCTCAATGGCTGAGAACGGCCTTACCGGAAAGGTCATCGGCGTCTCCCTGGACGGCATGGGCCTTGGCCCGGACGGCTCTGTATGGGGCGGGGAGTTCATGACCGCAGACTATGGAGGGTTTAAGAGAATGGGGCACTTCAAGTGCGTCCCCATGCCCGGAGGGGACATGGCGGTTAAGGAGCCCTGGCGGATGGCCGTAAGCTACATCTACGACGCCTTCGGCGATGACGCCTTTGACATTATTAAGGGGCTCGGGGTCTTCAGGGAAAGGGACGTGGAGGGCATCCTCAACATGATTAAAAAGGGGGTGAACTCGCCGCTTACCTCAAGCGCGGGCAGGCTCTTCGACGCGGTCTCCTCCATGCTGGGCCTCTGCCAAAGCATAACCTACGAGGCCGAGGCCGCAATCGCTCTGGAGGGGGCCTGCCAGCGCCCTTCCGGGGTTTACAAACCCTCTTCAGGGGACGACCGTGCAGACAACTCCTACCCCTTAAACATCTCATCCTACACCCCGATGGTCGTTGATTTTTCCCTGACCGTAATCGGCATAATAAACGATATCAAAAAGTGCCTGCCCACAGACATAATCTCAGGGAGGTTCCACAGTACCGTGGCCGAGGCGGTAGGAAGAACCGTAGAGAGAATCTCAGGCCTTACAGGGCTGAAAAGGGTTGTCCTAAGCGGAGGGGTCTTCCAGAACAGGCTACTCCTTGACCTCGCCCTCGATGCCTTAAATGGAAGGGGGCTTGAGGTCTATAGCCACGAGAAGGTCCCCACAAACGACGGCGGGATTTCGCTGGGGCAGGCCGCATCCGTCTCATATAGAATCCTAAGCGGTGAGATATGAACCTTCTCAGGAACCCAAAAATAGCAAAAAGGCTCTCCGAGGATATCAGGCTCTCCGTGATGGGAAGAACCCGCCTTATGGAGGTCTGCGGCACCCACACCGTGGCCATATTCAAAAGCGGCCTCCGGAGCCTCCTCCCTCCTGAGATAACCCTTCTAAGCGGCCCGGGATGCCCCGTGTGTGTGACTGCCAAGGCAGACGTTGACAGGGCCGTAAAAATCGCAGGCCAAAAGGACGTCATCCTGACCACCTTCGGGGACATGATGAGGGTGCCGGGCTCAGGGACAAGTCTCGGCGAGGAGAGGGCCAAAGGCAGGGACATACGGGTCGTTTACTCCCCCTCCGAGTGCCTCGGGCTTTCCGCAGAAAACCCTGAGAAAAAAGTCGTCTTCTTTGCCACCGGGTTTGAGACCACCTCGCCGTCTGTCTCAGCCACCCTGATTAGCGCCATGAGGCTTAAGCTCGAAAACTTCATGGTATTCTCTGTCCATAAGCTCGTTCCCCCTGCCCTGAGGGCGCTCCTTAGTTCCGCTGAAAGCAGGATTGACGGTTTCATCCTCCCCGGTCACGTAAGCACGATAATCGGCTCAAGGCCCTACGGGTTTCTGGCCTCCGAGTTCCGCACGCCCTCTGTCATTTCCGGCTTCGAGCCTGTGGACATCCTTGAGGCCATATGCATGCTTCTTAGGCAAATCAAGGCCGGAAGGCCGGATGTGGAAATCCAGTATAAGAGCGCGGTAAGGCCCGGCGGAAACCCCAAGGCAGTCTCTCTGCTAAACGAGGTGTTTGTCCCCTCGGCCTCTGAATGGAGGGGCATAGGGGTGATACCTGAGAGCGGGCTCAAGCTCAGGCCTGAGTTTTCCGCGTTGGATGCCGAAAGGCATTTCGATCTAAGCCTGCCCTCCTCCTCTCCTTCCGACGATGCCTCCGGATGCCTGTGCGGGGAGGTCCTCCGGGGGATAAGCATCCCCACCGACTGTCCGCTCTTTGGCTCTTCCTGCACGCCTGAGTATCCCGTTGGCGCATGCATGGTAAGCGCTGAAGGCAGTTGTTCCGCTTATTACAATTACGGAGGCACTTCTGGATAGGATACTCCTCGGACACGGAAGCGGCGGAAGGCTCATGCACAGCCTCATCAAAGACATACTTGCGCCCTCTCTGGACATAAAAACCTTTGACGACTCGGCAAGACTGAGGGTCGAGGCCGAAAGCCTCGCATTCACCACAGACTCCTACGTAGTTGATCCCATCTTCTTCCCCGGCGGAGACATAGGCTCTTTGGCGGTAAACGGAACCGTAAACGACCTTGCAATGGTCGGGGCCGACCCGCTTTTCATGACAGTGGGGCTTATTATAGAGGAGGGATTTGAACTCCACGCCCTTAAGGAAATCCTCTCCTCCATGCGAAATGCCGCGGATAAGGCCGGTGTGAGGATAGTCGCCGGAGATACAAAAGTAGTCGGCAAGGGCAAGGCGGACAGGATTTTCATAAACACCTCAGGCATCGGAGTCATCCCAGTGGGGGTACATATCTCCGGCTCAAACGCACGGCCTGGGGATAGGGTCATCTTAAGCGGCCCTATAGGAAACCACGGGATTGCGGTCATTGCAGAGAGGGAGGGGTTTAAGTTCAACCCTCCGGTCTTAAGCGATACAAGACCCCTGAACCTCCTTTCAAAAAACATGCTGTCCGTCACGAAAAACATCAACGCCATGCGCGATCCCACGCGCGGGGGGTTGGGCACAACCCTTAAGGAGATTGCGGTCTCCTCGGGCGTAGGGGTACTCATAAGGGAAGACGCCATACCCATAGAGGCAGGGGTGAGGGGGGCGTGCGAGCTACTGGGCTACGACCCGCTTTACGTCGCAAACGAGGGGGTACTTGTAGCCTTCGTACCGGAAAAGGACGCCGAGGGGGTTCTTTCCGCAATGAGGAAAAACCCCTTCGGCCGAAATTCCGCCCTCATAGGGGAGGCGGTGGCCGAACACAGGGGGAACGTAGTGCTTGAGACCTCCATAGGCGGAAGGAGGCTCGTTGAAATGCTCTCAGGGGAACAGCTTCCCCGGATTTGCTAATAAGCGCTCAAAAGCCTTAACCGACTGTCTCATTTTAGGGGTGGACTATACTTCTCGGAAGGCTTTTGGACCTCAGGGAATGCCTCTTGGCCGATATTGTCCCTTCCTTTCGTTGAAGTAGGAAGGACTCTCGTAACCATATCTTTAGCAGTTGCAACACTCAGCGAGAAGAAGGAATTTCTTTCCCTTATGGTTGACTCCATCTCGATTCAGCCAAAAGGGAAAAAGGCCGAAATCAAGCTCAGTTCTAAGTATCTGGAAATGAAGAAACTTTCGACGGGGAAAGACACCGAAAGTTTCCTCTTAGATGGTCGGGGCGACACCCATCAATCAAGCGGGATTATAACACCCGCTATCATCACGGTCAACCTGAATGGCTGGAAACCCCGATGCACAAAGGTTCCCGGCGAATTCCCGCTTCGGATGCCTGCCGTTCAGCCCGTGTGCGAGGCTGTTCCCATTTGAACAATTCCCACCCCGATTCATCCTATTCTACCAAATCGGGATAAGTCTTTGTAAGACAATAGTTCTTTTTGACTACATCGTGCTTTGTCGGCACCTGAAAGGGTTTCCTTTTTGAATGAACCCCGTATCTGATGACTCTATATGGTAGCTGGTGTTGTTCAAAAGGGGGAACTGCATTTCCAGAGCGAATCTGAAGTTTCATGACTATTCCCCTGGCCTTCCTGAGTACACCCGCACTCCATACTTTGTTCCTTCAGGATAAGCAAGGAAGCTTGAAATCTCCAAGCCATCGGACTTAAATACCTTCACCCATGCAGAATTCTGAGGCCCGGGGCCGAGGCCTGTTATTATTTCATCCTTACCATCATTATCCATGTCTGCAGACGCCACGAAGACTCCATAACCATATTTAGCATCATATGGCCTTAGCTCAAGGACAAGCGTGCCGTCAGCCTTAAACACTCTAACAACGGCAGCGTTCTTAGGATCGGGTCCTGTGCCGATTATTATCTCTTTTCTGCCATCACCGTCAATGTCTCCGGTTGCTATGTTTGCACCATAGAGACCGTCAAATGCCGTAAAGCTGGCAGTCTCTTTAAGAGACGAACCTTCGAGCTTCCATACCTTTATTAATGCTGGTTCATTCGGCCCGGGGCCGGGAGCAGTAATTATCTCTGTGATGTTATCGCCGTCAATATCTCCGACTGCAGTATTGAGGCCATATTTTGCACCTATATCTGCAGTTTGCATAGCTATCTCGGCAAACCCGTTGCCAGTATATTTAAGAATTTTCAATACAGCCGGGTTCTTGGGGTCAGGCGGAGAACATCATAAAGGAGCTTAAGGGCGGCTTTAATATGGAGAGCCTTCCCATTGGGGACTTCGGGGCCAACGCTGTATGGTTTGCCCTCGGTGTTTTGACATACAACACATTCGTGCTTCAGAAGGAGCATCTGCTTCCTGATGAAATGAGAACAAAGACGATACATACGCTGAGGTGGTCGCTGATAGGGATAGCAGGCAAGGTGGTAAGGACAAGCGGGCAGCTTTGGCTTAAGCTTGCAACCACACTGGAGAAGTTGGGTCTGTATCATCGGATGCGACGAGGGTGTATGGCCTTCGGGTAAATTGCGGTAGTCTCCGGGGTTAGATGAAACGGGGTTTGAGGGAGAGGCTTGTCCTAAGAGTGGTTTTTAAGCCTTAAAACGGCATTCTGTTCCGACAAACAAGGGCTAAGGAAGCCCGAATGCGCTTTTTAAAGATTGCGCCGGTTTAAAAAGCGCCTCTTCGGGCCATAGAGTGAAGAACGTAAATCTCTATCGCCGGATTTGGGTCGGTTCCCATCTTAAAAAAGTTCCAACCGATACTGTCGCAGGTTGTATTTATTGGAACCACAAAAAATGGTTGCAATCAGTCAAAGTCTCTGATAGCATCTAAAAAAATGAGGGTGACATATGGGAAAACACAAAACACCTGATGCCATGGCAGACAGCATCCAGACAATAGAATGCATTAAAGGCACGACCTCTCTGATGAAATTGCAAAATAGGCTGATGAACCCAGGGCGGTTGGCTGGAATCAGGCATCTGACGGCGGGCACTGCCCATAACATTAAAAACTCCCTCAGCAACATCAAGGCAGTGGCGCAGTTCTGCCTTGACAGATACGAGATTGACGAACCGTTGAGGAAAAGCCTCAAGGTCATAGTGAAAAACTCTAAAAAAGCAAACAGAACCGTTAATGTCCTGCTCAACCTCGCAAGGCCGCATGAGACAGCCCTTGCACCGGGCACTGTAAACCGCGTTGTCCATAGGGCGTATAATCTGGTTAAACCAATATTCTTGAAGCAGGGGGTGCGCCTCAGCAAGAGACTGCACAGAAAACTGCCCATGGTCCTGTTAGATGAAGACTTGCTTGAAGAGGCATTCCTGAATTTTATCCTGAATGCAATAGACGCCATGCCCCGGCGCGGAAGGCTGTCAATCACTGCATATCACGACCCTAAAAGCGCAGAGGTTGTGGTAAGTTTCGTGGATTCGGGCTGTGGAATCCCCAATGACAATCTGAAAAAGATATTCACCCCTTTCTTTACCACAAAAAAAGACGGCACAGGGCTGGGACTAACACTTGCCAAGCACATCATCGAGCTTCACAGCGGAACTCTACAGGTGGAGAGCAAGCCCGGCTATGGCACCGAGGTGACGGTCAGCCTTCCAATACATATAGGAAAAAGAACCGGGCGATGAGGAAAATCCTGATAGTGGACGACGACAGGGACACACAGTGGAGCCTTTCAACCATTCTTCAGGCGGAAGGTTACGAGGCTGCGGCCATAGACGACGGCAGGAAGGCCCTTAAAAAACTCAGGACTTATTCGCCCGACATAGTTCTGCTGGACTTCAGGCTGCCGGGGATGGACGGAATGGAAGTCCTGAGTGAAATAAAGGAAATAGACAGGGACGTAGGTGTTATCATGCTCACGGCATACGGAGGGGCTAAGGAAGCGGTGCAGGCCATGAAATTAGGGGCATTCGACTATATCACCAAGCCTTTCAATAACGAGGAGCTGGTGCTCACTATAAAAAAAGCGCTCCTTGCCAGCGAGGTAGGGGATTTAAAAAGGAGGGTTGACGAAAAAACAGACCTCCAGCCCTTCAAGGGCGAAAGCCCCGCGATAAAACAGGTCATGAAACAGGTCGCAATAGTGGCGCCTACAAATATGACCGTGGTCATCCAAGGCGAAAGCGGCACCGGCAAAGGGCTGGTTGCCCGGCTGATACACCAGAAAAGCCCCAGACGCGACAAGCCGTTCGTTACCGTGGACTGCGGAACACTGCCTGAGAATCTGGTTGAAAGCGAGCTCTTCGGCTACGAAAAAGGCGCCTTTACAGGGGCCAACGGCAAAAAGGAGGGGAAGTTTGAAGCAGCCAACAGCGGGACCATCTTTTTGGACGAGATAAGCAACCTCTCCCTGCCCCTTCAGGCAAAACTCCTCCGTGTGCTTCAGGAGCGAAAATTACAGCGTATAGGCAGCACAAAAGAGATAACAATAGATGTTCGGGTGCTTGCCGCCACAAACAAAATCCTCTCCGACGAAGTCAAAAAGGGCAGTTTCAGAGAAGACCTCTATCACCGGCTTAACGAGTTTGACATTACCTTACCGCCGCTCAGGGAGCGGAAAGACGACATGCCCCTGTTGGTCAAACATTTTATCAAAGAGGCAAATTTTGAACTGGACAGAAAGGCAGAAGGCATATCCGGGACGGCCTTGCAGTGCCTCCTGAGCTACCATTGGCCCGGCAATGCAAGAGAACTGAAAAACACAGTCAGGAAGGCAGTGCTCATGGCGAATTCAAACCTTATCAATGAAGTGCATCTTAACCCTTATTTCTCCGGGACCGAAAGGTTCAACCCCATGGAAGGGCTTTATGAGGGTCTGTCCCTCAGGGATATGGCCAGAAAGGCCGCAGAAGAAGTGGAAAAATCAGCACTCAAAATGGCGCTGGAGAATGCAGGCAATAACAAGACCCGGGCCGCCAGACTCCTCCGGATAGACCGCATGACGCTGTATTCAAAGATGAAGGCTTTCAAGTTATAGAACCACACTTACAGTCTGTAGAGGTCCCTCTACAGACTTCCGCTCTTTGCCTGCATCTTGTATAAAACTCACAACTGCTGAATTTCTGTTTGATATTGTCCTATTAGTGTATGGATGTTAATCCAGTGCTTTATCAAAGACAGAGGCGGCATAATTATTGCTCTATGTTCAGTAGAATCCAAAACGAAAGGAGGTGAGGGAAATGGCAGTAGAAAAGGCAATAGCATCATCCAGTCTGGCTGAAGTCGTTGACCGGATACTGGACAAGGGCGTGGTTATCGATGCGTGGGTGAGAATCTCGCTGGTAGGCATCGAGCTTCTGGCTATCGAGGCAAGGGTGGTTGTAGCATCTGTTGAGACATACCTGAAGTATGCTGAGGCAATCGGCCTCACGGCAACAGCATCAGCCGCTTAACGGACACGGAAAACTCCTGCCAAAGCGTCCTTGAAAGAGCGCGGTCTGCCAGGAGTGTTCCTTATCTAAAGGAGGGAAGCAGGTTATGGGAATCGCCGATGATATGAAAAAGTTCGCACATGAAATTGTTTCTTCATATGAGCACAGAATCGCGGCGATAGGTGAAATCATAGACAATACCCATCGGATGCTTGAAGAGTTCAGTACCAGCAAAAACGAGATGAGCGGCAGGCTCAAGAAATCCCTCGCCGCCGGAGAATCTTTAAGGAAAAAGGATTTTGACATCATGATGAAAGACATCATTGCCGGACATGAAGAAAGACAAAGACAGGTGAAGGAGATGTTAAGAACCTATATGGAGGAACAGAAGGACAGAGCATCGGCACTCAAGAGGGCACTGGAAGAAAAAAAGGCGATAAAGGCGGGTGAGTTTAAAGAAATGCTCAGGGACATTCACGCAGGACAGAGGAAAAGGGAAGAGGAAATAACCGGAGTGCTGAGGGATTTTCAAAAGGAACATGAAGAGATGACGGGTTCCTTACGGAGCCTGCTGGCAAAAAGGCAGGGGTCGCGCATAGAGGACTTCAAGGGGCTGTTGAACTCCGTCCGCACAAGGCGGAAAGAACAGGCAGGGAAAATAGAAGCTAAAAAAGGAGGTGAAACGGCATTAGCACGGATTGGGATTGCAGTTGAGGAGAAGATAAATCAGCTTACCAATTAAAAGGAGGAAATGAAATGACAATGGCATCTGATATAAAAAGTTTGGGTGAAGACATCCTGTCGTCGTTCAATGACAGGGTAAAATTTGTTACAGACTTAAAAAAGGAGACGGCCAACAGCCTTGCGAGCGCCGAATCCGATAGGTTGAAGGAATTCAAAGAGTTCATGAAGGGTATAGCGGAAAGACAGAGGGAAAGGGAAAAAGAGGTCGGGGACCTGCTCCATGGCTTTAGAGCCGAGCTCAGGGAGATGGCAAATACCTGGCAACAAATGACCCACAAAATGCAGGAAAAGAGAAAAGCAGTCAGTGGCAGGGCATAATCCTGCCGGTAAAAGAGGGGTGAAGGCATGAGCGGTACATTCAAGTGTCCGGACTGCGGAGCCACAACATGGGGAGACCTCAAGCACTGCCCCAACTGCGGACATTCCCTCACTGTGGTATGCCCTGTATGCGGCCGAATCTGGCGCTTCACCTACGAGTATAAGTACTGTCCGAATTGCGGAACAAAGATAAGTCTCAGATAGGAGGAGAAAGAATGATAGATGAAATAACCACCGTGCTTGAGCCGACCGCTATGCATGATTTCGTTGAGACCCCCTATATAGAAGACATTGCGAACAGGGCCCTCACCTATATAAAGGCGGGTTTCCCGGTTCACTTCAGAGGTGTGTCCGGCACAGGCAAGACGACCATGGCTATGCATGTGGCAGGCAAGATAGGCCGTCCGGTGGTGCTGGTTCACGGCGATGAGGAGTTTACCACCTCCAATCTGGTCGGCGGCGAGCACGGCTACAGGTTTAAAAAAGTGGTTGACCGTTATGTTTCCAGAGTGCTCAAACTTGAAGAGGATATGACCAAGCGGTGGGTGGACAACCGCCTGACCGTAGCATGCAGGCACGGCTTCACCCTGATATATGACGAGTTCACCCGTTCAAGGCCGGAGGCCAACAATGTTCTGCTTTCCATCCTCAGTGAAAAGATGCTGGATTTGCCGTCCGGCAGGCAGGGGGAACCCTATCTGAAGGTGGATCCGAACTTCACCGCCATCTTTACGAGCAACCCCGAGGAGTACGCAGGCGTGCACCGAAGCCAGGACGCGCTCAGGGACAGGATGGTGACCATGGACCTTGACCACTTTGACAAAGATACGGAGGTCGTCATAACACAGGCGAAATCCGACCTCTCAGGAGAGGACTCCGAAAAGGTAGTCAACATCGTGAGGGGACTGAGGGAGTCGGGAAAATGCGAGTTCGCCCCAACAGTCAGGGGCTCAATAATGATTGCAAAGACCCTCAAGATGTTGAACCTTACACCAGCCAGCGCCAACGGGGCGTTTGCCCAGATATGCCGGGACATCCTTGCTTCCGAGACGAGCAGGGTCGGCTCAAAGACGAACCAGAACAAGGTTAAGGAGGTGGTGGATGAGCTTGTCAATAAATACTGCTGATATCAGCAGTCTCCGGAAAGGCAGGAGTTCCATGCCCAAGACGGCAGGGGCCGCTCATATAAACATGTATATGCTTGAAAAGGAAAAAGAGCGCCTGCAAAACGAAGGCGACTCCCTCCAAAAGCGAGCGGCGGCAATTCAAAAAAGGTTGGACGAGATAAACAAAGAACTGGGGGCAGCGGGCCGCCATGCGGCAGGAAGACCGATGAGGCGCGGAATGAAAAACGAAAAACCTCAAGGAAAAAAATGGAACAAGATGAAGTTATGCTACTGAACAGTGAGGTGGGGATATGGCTGGAGTAAAGAAAAAGAAAGAAGAAGACATGGACATTGACCTCGGCGTGGTCAAGTTGGGCTTCGGCGGATTGCTCAAAGGGATAGAAAAGCTCGTTGACCTTGCATCTCATATAGAGGAGGCCGGCGGGGAGCTTAAGAAAGAGGGCGGAATAGACCTGAGCCGCATTAAAGAGGGAATGAAGGGCGTCTACGGGTTTTCCATCAGGACCGCGGTGGGAGGAAAGCCTGTTGTTGAGACATTCGGCAATATCAGAGAGACGCCTGAAGGCCCTGTCCTCGGCGAGGAGAGAGAGCCACTGACGGATGTCTTCGATGAAAAGGACGAGGTTGTGGTCATATCCGAAATCCCAGGGGTCAATGAAGAAGGCATATCAGTGGATTTAAAAGGGGATGTGCTGGAGATATCTGCGGTGAACAAACACAGAAAGTACCGTAAAGAAATCCATCTACCGGCAAGCGTCAAAATAGAAACGCTTACTCATTCTTATAAAAATGGAATCCTCAAGGTCAGGGTTAAAAAGTGAATGGCGTTAAGCGGGCTACTAAAACCGTCGCTGAAGCTGATTTTATTCGGCGGAAAAGGGGGTGTGGGAAAGACCACCTGCGCCTCGGCCGCCGGACTCTATCTATCAGGGCACGGCCTAAACACACTGCTTATATCCACAGACCCTGCCCATTCCCTGTCGGACAGCTTACAAAGAGATATAGGTCATGAGGTAACACGGTTGGAGGGTATGGATAATTTAAGCGCTATAGAGATAAGCGCTGAGGAGGCGCTTGAGGATTTCAAAATGCAGTACTACGATGAACTCAAAAGACTCTTTGAGACGAGCACTTATCTGGACGCGGAGGACATAGAATCCTTGCTCGGCCTGCCCATACCCGGCATAGACGAGGTGATGGGGTTCAAGAAGATTGTGGACCTGATAGACGAGGGCGGATTTGACAAGTATATAGTGGATACGGCTCCCACAGGCCACGCCCTCAGGCTACTGGGCCTGCCGGAGCTTTTGGATGACTGGATAAAGGTCATGGCAAAGATGAGATGGAAATACAGGTATATGGTTTCAAGTTTCGCCGGCAGGTACAGCCCCGACAGCGCCGACGATTTCCTTGTGTCCATGAAAAAGACCGTCAGGAAAATCGATGCCCTTCTGAGTGACCGGAACAGGTGCGAGTTCATTGTCGTGACCATACCTGAGGACATGGCGGTCAAAGAGACCCGAAGGCTGGTAGACAGTCTGAGACACTCCAGGGTGAATGTGAACCAACTTATTATCAACAATGTCGTCCCTGAGGGTGGGTGCGGGTTCTGTCGGTCAAGGAGACAGGGGCAGGACAAATATATCAGGGAGATTCAGGAACAATTCAGCGATTTAAGCACAACGGTTGTCCTGCTTCAGCCCTCCGAGATAAAAGGGCCGGATGCGCTGAGAAACATCGGAGATGTGCTCATTGCCGGTTGAGCCCGGAAGAAAGAGAAGGCTAAGATGAAGAAAGAAAACGCTCTGACCTTAAAGACGAAAGAGGCCCTGACCAAGGATGTAGGCAGGGCTATCGCCAGAATAGACCCTGAGGATATGAAAGGCATCGAGGCCGAGGCAGGGGATATCGTGGAGGTAACCGGCAAGGCAAAGACGTCGGCCAGAGTAATGCCCTGCTATCCCGAAGAAAGGGCAAAGGGGATTGTTCAGATAGACGGCATAACAAGGGAAAACGCCCAGATAGGGCTGGGCGAGAAAGTCAAGATACGGAAAGTGCTTGCCAGTCCTGCGCACAAGATTACGCTCTCTCCTCTAACCCATCTTCACCCGGTGCAGAGGGCAAAGGATGTCAGGTACATAGGCTCTCTTATTGAGGGGCTTCCGGTGACCGAGGGCGACAGGTTGAGGGTCAGTTTTTTCGGGGCAAGGGCATATGACTTCAAGGTGACGGGAGTAATTCCCTCCGGCGTAGTCACCGTAAGTGCAGGCACTCTGATAAAAATAGAGGAAAAGGGGACTGACAAGTTCAAGACGGTTAGGGTCTCTTATGAAGACATCGGCGGGCTTGGCGGCCAGATCCGGAGAATCAGGGAGATGATAGAACTGCCCCTTAAGTACCCACAGGTCTTTGAAAGACTTGGGGTTGAGCCTCCCAAGGGGGTCTTTCTCTACGGCCCGCCGGGCACAGGCAAGACCCTTATTGCCCGTGCCGTTGCCAACGAGACCGAGGCATACTTCACCAACATAAGCGGTCCTGAGATAATGGGCAAGTTTTACGGAGAAAGCGAAGCCCGGCTGAGGGCGGTGTTCGAGGACGCTGAAAAACACGCCCCGGCCATAATCTTCATTGACGAGATAGATGCCATCGCTCCGAAGAGGGAGGAGATGGGCAGTGAGAAGCAGGTCGAGCGCAGGGTCGTGGCCCAGCTCTTGGCGCTCATGGACGGACTGCAATCCCGTGGCGAGGTCATAGTAATAGCCGCAACCAACATCCCTAATGTCATAGACCCTGCCCTGAGGCGGCCGGGCAGGTTCGACAGGGAGATATCCATTCCCATCCCGGACAGGAACGGCCGGCTGGAGATACTCAACATCCATACCCGGAGCATGCCCTTTGCCGAGGATGTTGACACAGGCAAACTGGCCGAGATCACTCACGGCTTTGTCGGCGCCGACCTCGCAGCGCTTGTCAGAGAGGCGGCGATGTCAGCCTTAAGGAAAATCATACCTGAGATAGATTTCGAGATGGCCGACATACCCTACGAGACGCTCATGGGGCTTCAGGTGACCATGGACAACTTCATCGAGGCGATGAAAGAGGTCGAGCCCTCCGCCATAAGAGAGGTCTTCGTAGAGGTTCCGGATGTGAGATGGACGGATGTGGGAGGGCTTGAGGATATAAGACGGGAACTGAAAGAGGCGGTTGAGTGGCCTTTAAAATACCCGGAGATGTTCAAAACAGTAGGGACAACTCCCCCTAAGGGGATAATGCTTTACGGTGTCCCCGGCACGGGAAAGACCCTGATAGCCAAGGCAGTGGCTAACGAAAGCGGGGTCAACTTCATTGCGGTCAAAGGCCCGAGCCTGATTTCAAAGTACATCGGCGAAAGCGAAAGGGCCATCAGGGAGATATTCAGGAAAGCAAAACAGGCATCACCGGCGATATTGTTTTTCGACGAGATAGACAGCCTTGTGCCCAGAAGGGAATCGGGCATTACAGATGCCCATGTGACCGAAAGGGTCATAAGCCAGTTCCTGACAGAGATGGACGGCATAGAAGAACTGAAGGGTGTAATGGTCTTGGCCGCAACCAACAGGATAGACCTGATAGAGCCGGCGCTGCTTAGAAGCGGCAGGTTCGACCTACTGCTTGAACTGCCCGTCCCTGATACGGAGACCAGGCTCAAGATATTTGAAATCCACACCAAAGGCAAGCCCATGGACAAAGATATAGATTTACGCAATCTGGCAGAGCAAACAGAAAACATGGTCGGCTCTGATATCGGGTTTATCTGCCGAAAGGCATCCATGCTTGCGATACGGGAACATATAACTCAAGGGGCAGGCGCGCTTGTAATCTCAAAGAGACATCTTGAGGATGCAGTTAAGCTGCTCCGCGAGCAGGCAGCGAGGTATTAAGATGGAAGGCAAATATATCTATGGCATTATTGAGTCCGCAGAGGAAAAGGTCTTTAATTCCAACGGAATCCGCAGAGAGTTTTATACGATTCCCTATCAGGACATTTCCGCGGTCGTGAGCGACTCGGAGATAGTTGACTACAACACCCAGACCAAGGATATTGCGGCAAGACATCTGCTCAGGCATCAGCAGGTAATGGAGGGGGTTATGGATTCCTGCGCCGTTATCCCCGTAAAACTGGGCACTTATGCCCTTAATACACAGGAAGTAGAAGAACTTCTTTTCAGAGGATACAGTGCGTTCAAGCGGACATTCAGGGAGCTCGGCAACAGGATGGAGATGGAAGTGACGGCTGTATGCAGCGATCTGGACTCGGCTATTAAGGAAATCGGCAATGGACCGGAAGTCAAAGAACTAAGGGAGCAAGAGATGTCCCGACCGGAAGGGGCATCTCTTGAAGAACGGATAAGAATAGGCAGGTTCATCAAGAACCTCTGGGACAAAGAGAGAGAGAGACTTGCCTCTGAAATAGAGACTGCCTTAACTAAGGCGGCACTGCCGGAAGCCGAACCTGAACGCTTCCTCAGAAGGCATGTGCCGGTTGACGAAGGCATGATAACCAGTAACGCTTTCCTCATAGAGAGGGGCAAAAGGTCTGAATTCGAAAGAGGGCTGGAAGCCCTGGCCGAGCTTTACGCCGGGAAAATAAATTTCAGGTGTGTCGGGCCTCTGCCTGCATACAGTTTCTACACAGCCGATGTCAGGAGGGTCTGTATCGAAGATGTTGCCCGGGCAAAAAAAATATTGTGCCTGAAAAGCGACGCTCTCACCGAGGGTAGTGTCAAAAAGGCATACAGAAGCCTTGCCCCACTTTACCATCCTGATGTAAATCAAGGGAGACCCGATGCAGAGAGTCGGTTCACTGAGATAAACAGGGCATATAAGTTGCTGATTGAGTGTTGCCTTCTCAATCAAAGTGTCGGCATTGCAGGAACGGGTCAGGATTTCATCACTATCAGGATGGGCAGGTAGCTATGCAAAAAGGGGTGAAATACATTTATTGCATAGCCAAGACGGCACTCGAAAGGAATTTCGGCCCTATCGGCATCGGAGGCAGAGGGGATGAGGTCAGTACCGTGGGCTGCGGTGATTTAAGCATGGTTGTCAGTGATACCGCTGAAACAAGGTATGCAGTAAGCAGAGACAATGTGCTTGCCCATGAAAGGGTGGTCGAAGAGGCAATGAAGGAGTTTACGGTCCTGCCCGTAAGGTTCTGCACCATAGCGCCGAGCGCCGGGAAAATACAGAACCTCTTGGACACAAGACAGAGGGAGTTCAATGGTCTGCTGAAAGATATGGACTATAAGGTAGAGCTGAGCGTGAAGGCCGTATGGAAAAATACGGACGCCGTTTTTGAGGAGATACTTAAGGAAAGCGGGGAAATCCGGGGTCTGAAAGAAAAGCTCCAAAACGATTCAGGCAGAAAAAACACTGAGGCAAGGATAGCGCTCGGCAGGATGGTCGAGCAGGAGCTGGAAAGCAAAAAGGACAGAGAGGCGGAGGCGGTGTTGGCTGTGCTGAAAAAGGCGGCGGTTGATTACAGGGTTAACAGGCCTTACGGTGACAGAATGTTTCTGAGCGCCGCTTTTCTGGTGAACAGGGGCAGGGAAAAGGAGTTTGACAACTTAATGGAGGACCTCGGAAAGATGCATGAGGACAGGGTCAAATTCCTGTATGTCGGCAATATCCCCCCTTATAATTTCTCCAGCATCACCATCCACCCTGAAGAATGGGAGGTTTGAGGAAAATGTTTTTAATAGACGACCTCCTGCTTCTGCCCTTCAAGGGGCTGATGGGTGTGCTCAGAAAGGTCAATGAGATGGCCGACAGGGAGTTGTCCGATGCCGACCTCATCCGTGAAAAACTCATGCAGCTGCGTTTGATGTTCGAGCTGGATGAAATCAGCGCCGAGGAATACGAAAGACAGGAAAGGCAGCTCATGGAGCATCTGGACGCCGTCCAGCCCAAATGAAAAACAGGAGGTGTGAGATGACAAAGGTTGAAGAGGTAGACAGGGTCGTCAATGAGTTCTTAAAAAAGACGCTTAAGGTGGAGGACGACAGAATAAGGATTATCAGGACGGCAAGGGCCAACGATGGCTGGGATGCGGATGTAGAGGTCATTGAGGACAGTTTGTTCATAAAGTCCCTTGGGATTCCCGCAAAAGTGAAGGACAGGAAGATATATACGGTCAACCTGGATGCTGACATGGAAATCCTGTCTTTTGAGAGGCATGAACCGTGGCAGAGACGCGAGAACTCATTGTGAAAGGGAGAACCGAGTGCCTTCAAAGTTGATTTATCTGTACTGCCTGACCGGAAAAATCCCGGGGGACAGGGTCATCGCAGGCATTGACGGCAATGTCCGCTTCGTCTCCAACAAAGGCCTCCATGCAGTGGCAAGCAGGGTGAAAGCGGACGCATTTACCAAAGACCTTAAGGAGAATTTGGCCGACATGAGATGGGTCGAGTCCAATGTGCTGGCTCATGCGCAGGTGGTGGCAAAGACAATGGAACATGCAGCGGTCATACCCTTTAAATTCGCCACCCTCTTCAGGACGGAAAAAAGCCTAAAGGCGATGCTTGATGCCCGCCTTGACGAATTCAAGGGTCTCCTCGCCCGGCTGGAAGGCAAAGAAGAATGGAGTCTCAAGGTCTACTTCGGCGTAGAAAGACCCGGTACTGCCTGCCGGGACAAACGGATTCTGAAAATAGACAGGGAGATCGGTTCCGTTTCGGCAGGGAAAGCATATCTCTTAAGAAAGAAAAGACAGCAGTTGATAGAGGATATCGCAACCGAAAAAATCAGCGGGTGGGCAGGGGAATGTCTTGAGACACTCAGCCGATGGAGCGCCGAGACCTGCATCAACGGGCTGATTCCGAAAGAGATGACCGGGCGGAAGGAGGATATGATTCTCAACTCCGCCTTTCTGATAGACAAGGGCAGACTCAGGGGCTTCATGGACGATGTGGACCTGCTGGAAGAGAAACTACCATGGCTTGACCTTAATTGCACAGGGCCATGGCCTCCGTATAATTTCTGTTCGATAAAACAGGAGGCGCTGTGAGCGGCGCCTCCCCCTCAAGGAATGTCAGCCTCGTGGAGACCCTCGACAGGGTAATAGACAAAGGTGTGGTCCTGAGCGGGGACTTAATGCTTTCCGTAGCAGATGTGGACCTGGTCTTCGTAGGCCTCAGGGTAATGATTGCCTCTGTGGATACTGCCGAAAAGATGCGTGGCGCAACAGGCAGTCCGGTCTCGGGCGCCAGGCTCATCTCGGAAAAGAGGTGCCTGCCGGAAACCGGCACACAGCAGCACGAAGACCGACCCAACAGAGCGTCTTTGACTGGAACCGAAGACATGAAGGGCGCCGATGCCCCGGAAAAGGTCGAGCAGGGGCTGGCAAAACTGGTGCTGACCGTCGTGGAGCTCATCAGGCAGCTCATGGAAAAGCAAGCCCTAAGGAGAATAGACAGAGGGTCGGTTACGGATGAAGAGGCCGAAAGGCTCGGGGCTGCATTTATGAAACTGGAGGACAAGATGCAAGAGCTCAAAGAGATATTCGGGCTCAAGGACGAGGACCTCAATCTGAACCTTGGCCCCTTGGGGGATTTGATATGAAAGCGGCAAGCTCAAAGATAAGCTGCACCACATTTCAGAAACAGAGGCTTGAGTTCAAAAGCCTCACAGAAAAAATCGGAAAGGCAAAGCAGGCAGAAAAGACAAAGTGCGCAAAGGGGCTAAAAAGGGAAGCAGAGGCGCTTCTCGGATGCGGTAAGTATTCCGAGGCAGAGACCTGCAGGGACTGCCGCACTGTTGCCGAGGTCTACAGGACGTTGGCAAACTCGGTCGTCAGGCAGACGGGTCTGTCAGACTCCGGCGCACAGGAGGAACTATGGCTCAACAGATGATGCATGCGACACAGGCCACAAACTTGGCGGACATATTAGAGCGGGTTTTAGATAAAGGAATCGTCATCGCCGGAGACATCAGGATAGACCTCGTCGGCGTCGAACTCCTGAACATTAAGATACGGCTACTGATAGCCTCTGTGGACAAGGCCCTTGAGATGGGGATAAACTGGTGGCAGATCGACCCTTATCTTTCCTCGAAGGTGGCCGCCGTAGAGGAAGAAAACAGGGGTCTCAACAAGAGGCTGGAGCGCATGGAGAAAGCTCCGAAGAGAAAATGAGAACCCTGCTCTATGTCCCGGTCATCCATATGGAGGCAGACCTCGGCTCTATCGCCGACAGCGTTGCAAAGAGGACTATTGCAGAGTTGGGAGAGGAGACATGGGCAAGACATAAGGAGACGGTGTCCGGCTTCTGGGATGCCATAATCAAATACTTCAACGGCATTAAGGCCGCCAACCTCAGGGTATACCAGGACGGAATGGTCGTTGGCGGGGACATCGGACGGAAGATAGTCTCCGAGGGCGTGAAGTCCGGCAGTAAGAACTACGAGGTTCTGTCGGCGCTCATGGAGCAGGGCGCGATTCTGGAAAAGACCGAGGACCTCGCCGCTGTCATCAAAGAGAGGGACTCCCTCGTCAAGTTAAAAAACGCTGTTACGGTAAGACAGAAAATGTCCGCCTATATATTATACAAGATGAGGAAAAACAGCCTTCTCGTAAAAAGGGACGGGTTTATAGCTGACAGGATAAATAGAACCCTGAAAGAGGGGGAAACCGGGGTTTTGTTCATCGGGGCGTATCACAACGTAATCCCCTTGCTCGACAAAGACATCATGGCAAAAGAAATAAAAGAGGTGGAAAAGATAAGGGCTTATCAGAAAATGCTCCTTTACGGCCGGAAAGACAAAGAGTTTGAAGTGTTGTCCAGCTACATGATTTCGCCAGTAGACGACACTTTAGCATCCCTTTCTTAGGACATTTCTACTTTGGTTAAATAGGACATTTTTGACCCGAAAGTTTCCTTTTAGATGGTCGGGGCTACACGCATCAATAGAATGGGATTATAAAACTCGAAGTCATCACGGTCAGCCTCGACCGATGGAAACCAAGGCACACAAGGCTTTCAGAAGATTCAACACTTCGGATGCCTGCTATCCAGCCATCATGCGAGGCCGTTTCTATTTGAACAAACCCCGCCCCGAATCGTCCTATTTTACCAAATCGAGACAAGTCTTTGAATAATGGTAGTTTTTTGACTATATCGTGTTTTATGTGAGTTGTAGAGGGATTCCCTTTAGAACAAAACCTGTATACTTGCCCGATGTGTATCAGCGGGTTTCGTTCAATAAGGAAATCCATAAAGGGGCACATTGTTCTATGGAGATGGGAGAAGCTGCTGACCTCAACGAAAACCTGCTTCAGGGCTTCTCAAGGGAACTGAGAGTTTTTTTATTGCCTTCTTACTCGAATTCTTCCCGGTTCAAGAATTATAAGATTCCTCTTGAAATCGTCCTCAGCAAGGTTAGTAAAAGAGGCGATTATATGACGGTTCAGTTCAACGGTGGGCACTTCGTTTGGAAAGTGTAATATGACGATACCCGAATGGCTGTCGAGCGAGGCATGTCCTCGTCAATCAGGAACTTGAGCATTTTAGCCTACAGCCCTGACTTCTTCATCCGCCAGATGCTTCGAGGCATATCTGAGAGCGGCCAGTATATCGTCTTTCGTAAGGTCGTATTCGACCATAACCTCCTCGTAAGTCATTCCACCAGCCAGTTTGCCCAAAATCAGGTCAACCGGAACACGTGTGCCCTTTATCACGGGCTTTCCGAAACGCACTTTTTCGTCGATGACAATTCCCGGAGCTATCTCCATCACTAATCACCTCCTTGCTTATAGGAATATCTTACAATTTTTTAGAAGAAAAGGCATCCATATTCTTAATGTCCTCCTCCTGAACCGAATACCCTATCGCCTGATATCCCTTGAGCCTTTTGCCATACATGCGGGCAAGCATCGGGTGCTTGAACATCCACATAATCATATATCTGGACGACTTTCTTATTATCGTGCAAGCGATGGAGGCGACCGGCATATTGCTGAAGCGGCCCCCGCCATGAGATGGGCATAGCTAAAAACAGGGTATCCAGACGGGCGTCGTCAAAGCCCTCTCCTATATACCGTCCAGTGGCGATAATCACACGCTCCTCGCCGTCCGGAATAGAAGCCATCTGTTCCATCAGCATCTTAAGCTTCTTCTTGCCCATGCCTCCTTTTAAAACAATGACGTTTTTTGCAAAGCCCTTAAGCCGCCCGGAAAACTCCTCAAGATGCTCTGTGCGCTCGGTTAGAAGAAGCGGATTGCGACCTTCCTCAAGAGTCTTAAGGGTTCCTCTAAAAATAGGCAATGCGTTACAATAAGCTCTGACGTAGAGACTCTGAGCATTAAGGAGGGTGGATGAAGCAGGCGGGGATGTTCGAGATGGACAACCGGATGGGCAAGATAGACTGTAACGGCGACCCTCTGGTGAAGCACAACGAGGTCATCGGCTGGGAGATGTTCCGCCCTGAGCTTGAGCGCATCCGGCAGAAGGCGCGCAAGAGCAACGCGGGGCGGAAGCCCTACGATATCGTCCTGATGTTCAAGGTGCTGGTGATACAGTCGCTTTACAATCTCGCTGACGATGCGGTGGAGTTTCAGATACTGGACAGGCTGTCGTTCATGCGGTTTTTAGGGCTGTCGATAGGCGACAGCGTGCCCGACGCCAAGACGGTCTGGCTGTTTCGTGAGGAGTTGAGGGAGGCGGGTGTTATAGAGAAGTTGTTTGCGCGGCTTGACCGTCATCTGCGTGACAATGGGTTCAGCGCAAGGAAGGGGCAGATAATCGACGCAAGCATAGTGGCGGCCCCCGTGCAGCGCAACACGCGGCAGGAGAACGGGGCGATCAAAGAGGGGCTTGTGCCCGATGGATGGAGCGAGGAGAAGCTCAGGCAGAAAGATACGGACGCCCGGTGGACGAAGAAGGGCGGAAGGAGTTTTTTCGGGTACAAAAACCACGTCTGCGTTGACGCGAAGCACAAGCTGATAAGGGGCTATGAGGTGACGGACGCATCGGTGCATGACAGCCGGGTATTTGTGGAGCTATTGGACGAGGATAACATGAGCCGTGATGTGTGGGCGGATGCGGCATACCGGTCGGAGGATGCGATTGAGAGCTTGGAGGCCGACGGGTATCGGGAGCATATACAGCGCAAGGGTGTGCGGGGCAAGGAGTTGACGGAATGGGAGAAGCAGGGCAATCGTAAGAGGGCAAGGGTTCGCTCTCGGATTGAGCATGTGTTCGGGGTGCAGGCCAAGAGAGCGGGAAGCCTGATTGTAAGGACTATCGGGATATGGAGGGCGCGGGCGAATATCGGACTTCGGAACATGGCGTATAACCTTGACCGCTACGGGACGCTGGCGAAGGCGAAGGCGTAGCGGAGCATGGTCTCAGGCCGGAAATGGATGCATCGCGGGGCGCAAAAAAGCCCAGGAAAATCGCAAATCAAACTCGAACTCGACCCGATTGCGGCTTCGCGGAACTATCAGGAAGCTGAAACATCAAAACCAGACATAGAAAAAGTGATTTTTAGAGGGTGCCTATAGAAAATGTCGAACAGGGAAAGCTCTGTCTTCAGGTCTTTGATGAGAAAGGCAAGAGCACCATC